>NZ_JBVASJ010000020.1:0-97424 GCF_057813935.1 Pseudomonas sp. F220 | reverse complement strand
GCCAAGCGGTATTTGCAACGGGCGGCGGGATAAATCCGTCTTTAAGGCGGGGTTGACCCGAAAATCAGCAAAATGAGGGCGAAAATCGGCCCTGGAAATGCAAAATAAGGCCGGCAGGTTGAAAAAAACCGGCTTGGCAATGGGGGCGGTGCGAACGGGTTAATTGTTCAGCGTCTCCTTAGATAACACCAATTAACCTGCCTTATTTAGAACTTATGGCGCGCGCATCACCATCACCGAAGACCCGAAAGAAGCGGTCAAGGGCGTCGACTTCATCCACACCGACATCTGGGTGTCCATGGGTGAGCCCGTCGAGGCATGGGACGAGCGTATCGAGCAACTGCTGCCCTACCAGGTCAACGCCAAGATGATGAAGGCGTCAGGCAACCCGCGGGTGAAATTCATGCACTGCCTGCCGGCCTTCCACAACAGCGAAACCAAGGTCGGCAAGGATATCGCCGCGCGGTATCCGCACCTGGCCAATGGCGTTGAAGTCACCGAAGAAGTCTTCGAGTCACCGGCCAATATCGCCTTTGAGCAAGCGGAAAACCGCATGCACACGATCAAGGCGATCCTGGTGTCGGCACTGGCAGATATCTAAGGCCAATCCTCGGCTGACCATGTGCCTATGATCGACCGATAAACCTGTAGGAGCGAGGCTTGCCCGCGATGAACGATAACGCGGAGTGCCTGTGATACCGCGTCGCCAGCCATCGCGGGCAAGCCTCGCTCCTACAAGGATCACCGAATTTTAGAAGGACTGCATTATGCGTATCGTCGTTGCACTGGGCGGTAACGCCCTCCTGCGTCGTGGTGAACCCATGACCGCGGACAATCAACGCATCAACATCCGGATCGCCACCGAACAGATCGCCAAGATCTATCCAGGCAACGAACTGGTGATCGCCCACGGCAATGGCCCGCAAGTCGGCCTGTTGTCATTGCAAGCGGCTGCCTACACCTCGGTCAGCCCTTATCCACTGGATGTACTCGGCGCTGAAACCGAAGGCATGATCGGCTACATCATCGAACAGGAATTGGGCAACCTTCTGGATTTCGAGGTGCCTTTCGCCACCCTGCTGACCCAAGTCGAAGTCGACCCCAAAGACCCGGCCTTCCAGAACCCGACCAAGCCTATCGGCCCGGTCTACTCCAAGACCGAGGCGGAAAAGCTCGCTGCCGAAAAAGGCTGGGCCATCGCCCCGGACGGTGACAAATTCCGCCGCGTGGTGGCCAGCCCTAAACCGAAACGCATCTTCGAAATCCGCCCGATCAAATGGCTGCTGGAAAAAGGCAGCATCGTTATCTGCGCTGGCGGCGGTGGCATCCCGACGATGTATGGCACTGACGGCAAACTCAAAGGCGTGGAAGCGGTCATCGATAAAGACCTCTGCTCGGCGCTGCTGGCCGAACAGCTTGGCAGTGATTTATTGGTAATCGCCACCGACGTCAAGGCGGCCTTTATCGACTGGGGCAAACCCACCGAGAAAGCCATCGCCCAAGCGCACCCTGACGAAATGGAAAAACTCGGCTTCGCCGCTGGCTCCATGGGCCCGAAAGTCCAGGCGGCCTGCGAGTTCGCCCGCAACACTGGCAAAGTCGCCGTGATCGGTTCACTCTCGGACATCGAAGCGATCGTCCAGGGCAAGGCCGGTACCCGCATCAGCACGGCGAAACCTGGCATCAGCTACGTGTAAGAATCCCGGGGGGCGGGCTAACGGCCTGCCCTTTCTTCAGCCCTTGAAGGAGAAACGCCTATGGCCACGTTCGAGCCCGGTCACCTGCATTTCGAGCGCCACGCGCTCAACAAGGACGACTACAGCTACAACCTCTGCATTGACTATGAAGTCGCTCAGGATCCGAAGGAAGGCAAAGGCATGCTCTTCACGCTACACGGCACGATCGAAGGCAAGGACCTGAAGGAAGAGTTCTTCCTGCCCAAGGACCAGGCCTTCGACTTTGCTCGCCACGCCACCCATATCACGCAGAAATACGGCATGCCCAAGTCCGCCAGCATCGGCTCGATGCACAAATACTACGATGAGATGTTCGAAGACGTGCGCAAACAACTCGACATCAAATCCGGCGATCCGGTGAAGCCTGAACATCTGGAGTGAATCCGAAGGCCACCCCTCACCCTAACCCTCTCCCCAGGGGGCGAGGGGACTGACCGAGTAGTTTTTCGAGATACGGCGACCTGAGAGACAGAGTCGAACTCAAGGTTTGCAAAGCCCCCGATCTGCTCCCTTTCCCCTCTCCTCCTTGGGGAGAGGGCTGGGGTGAGGGGTGGCTTTTGAATCCACTCGTAATCTCTGGATTTCACCAACTACCCTCCCTCAAGGCATACTTGCCACCCTCCGCACTACAGAACCGTCAGTCGCCCCATGCGTATCCACGTTAGTTTCATCGACCGCGTCGGCATCACCCAGGAAGTCCTGGCCCTGCTCGGCGGGCGCAATCTCAATCTGGATGCGGTGGAGATGGTTCCGCCTAACGTCTACATCGACGCCCCCACCTTGAGCCCGCAAGTGCTGGAAGAGCTGCGCGATGCCCTGTTCAGCGTGCGCGGCGTGCAAGCAGTGACAGTGGTCGACATCCTCCCCGGCCAGCGTCGTCATCTACAGCTAGACGCTTTGCTCGCGGCGATGACCGACCCGGTGCTGGCACTGGACAGCGCTGGCAAAGTGCTGCTGGCCAACCCGGCACTGATTGCCTTGTACGGCCGCGAACCGGCCGGGGAAAGCATCGCTGAACTGTTTGCCGATCCGGCGCTGCTGGACGCGTTGCTCGAACAGGGCTTTCGTCTGCCGTTGCGCGAGATCACCGTCAACGGCCAGACCCTGTTGCTCGATGCCACCCCCATCACCGACGCCGGCGCCCTACTGACGCTGTATCAGCCCAATCGCATCGGTGAACGTCTGTCCGCGCTGCACCACGACCATGCCGAAGGTTTCGACGCGCTGCTCGGCGAGTCCCCGGCGATCCGTACCCTCAAGGCCCGCGCTCAACGGGTGGCGGCCCTCGATGCACCGCTGTTGATTCAGGGCGAAACCGGCACCGGCAAAGAGCTGGTGGCCCGAGCCTGTCACGCCATCAGCGCTCGATGCAGCGCGCCGTTTCTAGCGCTGAACTGTGCGGCGCTCCCAGAAAACCTCGCTGAAAGTGAACTGTTCGGTTACGCCCCCGGCGCTTTCACCGGCGCCCAGCGCGGCGGCAAACCGGGGCTGATGGAACTGGCCAACCAGGGCACGGTGTTCCTCGACGAGATCGGCGAGATGTCGCCGTACCTGCAAGCCAAACTGCTGCGTTTTCTCAACGACGGCAGCTTCCGTCGGGTGGGGGGTGATCGCGAGGTCAAGGTCAACGTGCGAATCCTCAGCGCCACCCACCGCGATCTGGAAAAAATGGTCAGCGAAGGCAGCTTTCGTGAAGACCTGTTCTATCGCTTGAACGTGCTGAATGTCGAAGTCCCGCCGCTGCGTGAGCGCGGTCAGGACATCCTGCTGCTGGCGCGCTATTTCATGCAGCAAGCCTGTGCACAGATCCAGCGCCCGGTCTGTCGCCTGTCTCCCGGCACCTATCCGGCGCTGCTGGGTAACCGCTGGCCGGGCAACGTGCGGCAATTGCAGAACGTGATCTTCCGCGCCGCTGCGATTTGCGAAAGTACTCTGGTGGACATCGGAGATCTGGACATTGCTGGCACCTCCGTGGCGCGCCAGAGCGACACAGAAGTCGACAGCCTGGAACAGGCCGTGGAAGAGTTCGAAAAGACGTTGCTGGAAAAACTCTACGTCAATTACCCCTCGACCCGACAACTGGCCAGTCGCCTGCAAACCTCCCACACCGCCATCGCCCATCGGCTGCGCAAATACGGCATTCCGGGCAAGGCTTGAGGCTGAGAATACAATCTCGTTACCAACACAAAATCACTGTGGGAGCGAGCCTGCTCGCGATGGGCACTGCCAGTCGATATTAGTGTCGACTGACACACTGCTATCGCGAGCAGGCTCGCTCCCACAAGTTTTGTGTCCGGCTCGGAGTATCTCTAAAAACGACATCCATCTGTACTGAAAGCGCTACAGTGGAATGATTTCGCTACACACCTCCGGAATCGCCGCTACGCAAGGCTTTGATCCTCATAGGCTTTTTTCTTCGCTTGGCGCTGTAGCGATTTCGCTACAGCAATAGATTTTCTCACCCAGTGAAAACTTCATAACCAATTGATTTATAACAGATAAAAAACATTGGCCGCGATTTTGCTAGGTAACTCCTCATTCAGCTCTGCCCTGCACGAGCATTCAATCGCGTCCACCAGACGAGTCTGGCCCCTGAGGAGTTTCCATGAGCGAGTTGCGTTTTACTGAAGATCACGAATGGCTGCGCACCGAAGCCGATGGCAGCGTCACCGTTGGCATCACGGCGTTTGCGCAGAACGCGCTGGGCGACGTGGTTTTCGTGCAATTGCCGGAACTGCAGTCCTACGACAAAGGCGCAGAAGCCGCGACCGTTGAATCAGTAAAAGCCGCCAGTGGCGTGTACATGCCTCTGGACGGTGAAGTGGTCGAGACCAATCCAGCGCTCGAAAGCAGCCCTGAACTGGTCAACGAAGACCCTCTGGGCGAAGGCTGGTTCTTCCGCTTCAAGCCGGCTGATGCCGCCGCTGTCGGCCAACTGCTGGATCAAGACGCTTACGACCGTCTGATCAAAGCCAGCGCCGAAGCCTGAGGAGCCGTCATGACTATTAATCTGAGCACTGCCAACGAATTCATCGCGCGCCACATCGGCCCGCGTCAGGGCGATGAGCAAGCCATGCTCAACAGCCTCGGCTTTGACTCTCTGGAAGCCCTGAGCGCCAGCGTCATTCCGGACAGCATCAAGGGCACCAGCGTGCTCGACCTGCCGGCCGGCCAAAGCGAAGCCGATGCCCTGGCGTCGATCAAAGCCATCGCCGCCAAGAATCAACTGTTCAAGACCTACATCGGCCAGGGCTACTACAACTGCCACACGCCATCGCCGATCCTGCGCAACCTGCTGGAAAATCCGGCCTGGTACACCGCCTACACCCCGTATCAACCAGAGATATCCCAAGGCCGTCTTGAAGCGCTGCTGAATTTCCAGACGCTGATCAGCGACCTCAGCGGCTTGCCGATCGCCAACGCCTCGCTGCTCGACGAAGCCACCGCCGCTGCCGAAGCCATGACCTTCTGCAAACGCTTGAGCAAGAACAAAGGCAGCCACGCTTTCTTCGCTTCCAGCCACTGCCACCCGCAAACCCTCGACGTATTGCGCACCCGTGCCGAGCCGTTGGGCATTGACGTGGTAGTCGGTGATGAACGCGAACTGACGGATGTCAGCGCCTTCTTCGGTGCCCTGCTGCAGTACCCGGCCAGCAACGGCGACCTGTTCGATTACCGCGAACTGACCGAACGCTTCCACGCCGCTAACGCTCTGGTCGCGGTTGCCGCTGACCTGCTGGCCCTGACCTTACTGACCCCGCCGGGCGAATTCGGCGCCGACGTGGCCATCGGCAGCGCACAACGCTTCGGCGTACCGCTGGGCTTCGGTGGCCCGCACGCGGCCTACTTCTCCACTCGCGATGCGTTCAAGCGTGACATGCCAGGCCGTCTGGTCGGCGTCTCGGTGGACCGTCACGGCAAGCCGGCACTGCGCCTGGCCATGCAGACCCGCGAACAACATATCCGTCGCGAGAAAGCCACCAGCAACATTTGCACCGCCCAAGTGCTGTTGGCCAACATCGCCAGCATGTACGCCGTCTACCACGGCCCTAAAGGCCTGCAGCAGATCGCCAATCGCATCCATCACCTGACCGCAATTCTCGCCAAAGGCTTGAGCGATCTGGGTCTTGCGGTGGAACAAGATAACTTCTTCGACACCCTGACCCTGAACACCGGCAGCCAGACCGCTGCGCTGCACGACAAGGCCCGCGCCCAGCGCATCAACCTGCGTGTAGTCGATGGCGAACGCCTGGGCTTGTCCCTGGACGAAACCACCAGCCAGGCTGATATCGAAACCTTGTGGAGCGTGCTGGCTGACGGCAAAGCGCTACCGGACTTCGCTGCACTGGCCGCAGCTGTTGAAAGCCGCATCCCAGCCACTCTGGTTCGTCAATCGCCGATCCTCAGCCACCCGGTGTTCAACCGTTATCACTCGGAAACCGAGCTGATGCGCTACCTGCGCAAACTCGCCGATAAAGACCTGGCACTCGATCGCACCATGATCCCGCTAGGCTCGTGCACCATGAAGCTCAACGCCGCCAGCGAAATGATCCCCGTGACCTGGGCCGAGTTCGGCGCACTGCACCCGTTCGCACCGGCCGAGCAAAGCGCCGGCTACCAGCAACTGACTGACGAACTGGAAGCGATGCTCTGCGCCGCTACCGGTTACGACGCGATCTCCCTGCAACCGAACGCCGGTTCCCAGGGCGAATACGCAGGTCTGCTGGCTATCCGTGCTTACCACCAGAGCCGTGGTGATGACCGCCGCGACATCTGCCTAATCCCATCGTCCGCCCACGGCACCAACCCGGCGACCGCCAACATGGCCGGTATGCGCGTAGTGGTCACCGCTTGCGACGCACGCGGCAACGTCGACATCGAAGACTTGCGCGCCAAGGCCATCGAGCACCGCGAACATCTCGCCGCGCTGATGATTACCTACCCGTCGACCCACGGCGTGTTCGAAGAAGGCATCCGCGAAATATGCGGGATCATTCATGACCACGGCGGCCAGGTGTACATCGACGGCGCCAACATGAACGCCATGGTCGGCCTCTGCGCTCCGGGCAAGTTCGGCGGCGACGTGTCCCACCTGAACCTGCACAAGACCTTCTGCATCCCGCACGGTGGTGGCGGCCCGGGCGTCGGTCCGATTGGCGTGAAGTCCCACCTGACGCCGTTCCTGCCGGGTCACGGCACCATGGAACGCAAGGAAGGCGCGGTCTGCGCAGCACCGTTCGGCAGCGCGAGCATTCTGCCGATCACCTGGATGTACATTCGTATGATGGGTGGCGAAGGCCTCAAGCGTGCCTCGCAGCTGGCGATCCTCAACGCGAACTACATTTCCCGTCGCCTCGAAGAGCACTACCCGGTTCTGTACACCGGCAGCAATGGTCTGGTGGCTCACGAATGCATCCTCGACCTGCGCCCGCTCAAAGACAGCAGCGGCATTAGCGTCGATGACGTCGCCAAGCGTTTGATCGACTTCGGTTTCCACGCACCGACCATGTCCTTCCCGGTCGCCGGCACGCTGATGATCGAGCCGACCGAAAGTGAATCAAAGGAAGAACTGGACCGCTTCTGCGACGCCATGATCTGCATCCGCGAAGAGATTCGCGCGGTGGAAAACGGTACGCTGGACAAGGAAGACAACCCGTTGAAAAACGCTCCGCACACTGCTGCGGAAATCGTTGGCGAGTGGACTCATCCGTACAGCCGTGAACAGGCGGTATACCCGGTTGCATCGTTGATCGAAGGCAAATACTGGCCGCCGGTCGGCCGGGTCGACAACGTCTTCGGCGATCGCAACCTGATCTGCGCCTGCCCGTCGATCGAAAGCTACGCTTGACCTGTGAGGGAGCGGGCTTGCTCGCTCCCTCACGGACGCCACAAAATCCCCGTAGGAGCGAGCTTGCTCGCGATGGACTTGAAGCTGACGCGCTTCGTCAGGAAGCACGCGTTATCGTTAGCGACCATCGCGAGCAATCGAGCGTCGACCGGCTGCTCCTACAGGGGATTTGCGCCGATCCTCATAACAAGAAACCGGAGAACCACATGTCCCTAAGCGTGTTCGACCTGTTCAAGATTGGCATCGGCCCCTCCAGCTCCCACACCGTCGGTCCGATGCGCGCCGCTGCGCGCTTCGTCGAAGGTCTGCGCCGTGAAGGGCTACTCGCCGCAACCACCTGCGTCAAAGTCGAGCTGTACGGCTCACTCGGCGCCACCGGCAAGGGCCACGGCAGCGACAAGGCCGTGTTACTGGGCCTGGAAGGTGAACATCCGGATACCGTGGATACCGAGACCATCGCCGCGCGCCTGCACGACATTCGCAGCAGCGGACGTTTGAACCTGCTCGGTGAACACAGCATTGAATTCAACGAAAAACTCCATCTGGCGATGATTCGCAAACCGCTGGCTTATCACCCCAACGGCATGATTTTTCGCGCCTTCGATGCCGCCGGTTTGCAGGTCCGCAGCCGCGAGTACTATTCGGTTGGCGGCGGTTTCGTGGTCGATGAAGATGCCGCAGGTGCTGACCGCATTGTCGAAGACGCCACGCCGCTGACCTTCCCGTTCAAAAGTGCCAAGGACTTGCTCGGTCATTGCACCACCTACGGTCTGTCCATCAGCCAGGTGATGCTGACCAATGAAAGCGCCTGGCGCCCGGAAGCAGAAACCCGTGCCGGCCTGCTGAAGATCTGGCAAGTGATGCAGGACTGCGTCGCTGCCGGTTGCCGCAACGAGGGAATTCTGCCCGGCGGCTTGAAGGTCAAACGCCGTGCGGCAGCGCTGCACCAGCAATTGTGCAAGAGCCCGGAAGCCGCCCTGCGCGATCCGCTCTCGGTGCTCGACTGGGTCAACCTGTACGCCCTTGCGGTCAACGAAGAAAACGCCAACGGCGGGCGTGTGGTCACGGCTCCGACCAATGGCGCCGCGGGGATTGTTCCTGCTGTTTTGCATTACTACATGCGCTTTATCCCGGGTGCCAATGAAGACGGCGTGGTGCGTTTTCTGCTCACCGCGGCGGCAATTGGCATTCTGTACAAGGAAAACGCCTCGATCTCCGGCGCCGAAGTTGGCTGTCAGGGCGAGGTTGGCGTCGCCTGTTCGATGGCTGCCGGAGCACTCTGCGAAGTGCTCGGCGGCACCGTGCAGCAGGTCGAAAACGCTGCCGAGATCGGCATGGAACACAACCTCGGGCTGACCTGCGACCCGATTGGCGGCCTGGTCCAGGTGCCGTGTATCGAACGCAACGCGATGGGCTCGGTGAAAGCCATCAATGCGGTACGCATAGCCTTGCGCGGTGACGGTCAACACTTCGTCTCCCTCGACAAGGTCATCCGCACCATGCGCCAGACCGGCGCCGATATGAAAAGCAAATACAAGGAAACCGCCCGCGGCGGTTTGGCGGTCAACATTATTGAGTGCTGATGCGAGCCTGGCTGCATCAGTGCATTTTTCAGGAGCTGAACATGTCCACCGAACAACTATCGAAAACTCCGCTGCACGCCTTGCATCTGGAACTCGGCGCGCGCATGGTGCCATTCGCCGGCTACGACATGCCGGTGCAATACCCGCTGGGTGTGATGAAAGAACACCAGCACACCCGTGATCAGGCCGGGCTGTTCGATGTCTCGCACATGGGTCAGATCCGTCTGACCGGCGCCAACGCCGCCAAGGCACTGGAAACCTTAGTGCCCGTGGACATCATCGACCTGCCAGTGGGGATGCAGCGTTATGCGATGTTCACCAATCAAACCGGCGGTATTCTCGATGACCTGATGGTCGCCAACCTCGGTAACGACGAACTGTTCCTGGTGGTCAACGCCGCCTGCAAGGATCAGGATCTCGCGCACCTGCGCAAACACATCGGCGGCCAGTGCGAGATTCAACCACTGTTCGAAGAACGCGCGCTGCTCGCCCTCCAGGGCCCGACGGCAGTAACGGTACTGGCGCGCCTGGCTCCAGAAGTGTCGAAGATGACCTTCATGCAATTCGCCAGCGTGAAACTGCTGGGTGTGGACTGCTATGTCAGCCGTTCCGGTTACACCGGTGAAGACGGTTTCGAAATCTCCGTTCCGGCCGCCAGCGCTGAAGCGTTGGCCCGCGCGCTGCTGGCCGAACCGGAAGTGGCCGCGATTGGCCTCGGCGCCCGCGACTCGCTGCGCCTGGAAGCCGGCCTGTGCCTCTATGGCCATGACATGAATACCGAGACCACACCTATCGAGGCCAGCCTGCTCTGGGCCATCTCCAAGGCTCGTCGCGCCGATGGTCCACGCGCCGGTGGCTTTCCTGGTGCAGAAACCGTGTTCGCTCAGCAACAAGCCGGTGTGAGCCGCAAACGGGTCGGTCTGTTACCTCAGGAACGCACGCCTGTGCGTGAAGGCGCAGAAATCGTCAACGAAGAAGGCGCAGTAATCGGCACCGTGTGCAGCGGCGGCTTTGGCCCCACGTTGGGAGGCCCATTGGCCATGGGTTACCTCGACAGCCATTACATGGCACTTGATACCCCCGTATGGGCGATTGTTCGTGGGAAAAAGGTGCCTATGAATGTAAGCAAAATGCCATTTGTGCCACAACGCTACTATCGCGGCTGATTGACTGTTTCTATAAGTAACGCGATTGCGTTAACAGTGCACTAATCTGTAACGCAATCGCCATAAAACAGTGCATGCCTTTGACGATAACTTTCGATAATGAACTTGGCTTATAACGTTCGAAAACAATTGAACAGCACTATCGAATAAGCGCCATCGTTACTCTGCAAACCCTCATCACACTGAGCAAAACCGGGGGCTTCGAAGGGCTTGTTTTTTCTCCCTTAGTTGGCGTAGAGTTTCTTCACTGTGTTTGCATGGGTCGCTTGGAACCGTGACCTGGGCAGTAGCCATAAGTTAGCTACAACCCGTTCGACGTCTCTTACTTTCCTGCAACCAGCCCCAGTACTCTTTCATTAGAAAGAGGCTGTCATTAATTTTTGCGTCAAAGGAAATAAGAAATGTCCCAACGTCAGAGCGGTACCGTCAAGTGGTTTAACGACGAAAAAGGTTTTGGTTTTATCACTCCAGAAAGCGGTCCGGATCTGTTCGTCCATTTCCGCGCTATTCAGGGCAACGGCTTCAAGAGCCTGAAAGAAGGCCAGAAAGTGACTTTCGTTGCTGTGCAAGGCCAAAAAGGCATGCAGGCTGACGAAGTACAAGCAGAAGCCTGATCTTCTGTGACGAAAAAGCCCCTGATGCTGACATCAGGGGCTTTTTTGTGCGCGTAATTCCGTAAAATGGCTTTTTTCAGCCGAGAGCTCTGTCATGTCGAAACACCTGCTAAGCCCCCAAGGCGATTTTCCTGCCGCCGGACTGGGCCGTCGCCTGGCAGCGATGTTCTATGACTTCCTGTTGTGCACTGCCCTGCTGATCGTCACCGGAGGCATCTACAAGATGGTGCAGATGGCGATCATCGGCGAAGAAAAAATGCGCGCCCTGACCGACTCCGGCGCGCTGGACGGTGATCCGCTGCTATCAACGATTTTGCTTTTCGTCTTGTTTGGCTTCTTCGCCAAATTCTGGACCTGGTCCGGCCAGACCCTTGGCATGCAAGTCTGGTGCATTCGCGTACAGAACCCCGACGGCACGGCCATCAGCCTGTGGCAGGCATTGTTGCGCTTTGTGGTATCGATCGGCTCGCTACTCTGCGCAGGGCTTGGGTTCTTTTGGATGCTATTCGACAAGCAGAAACGCAGCTGGCACGACATGTACTCAAACAGCCAGCTGGTACAGATTCCGAAGAAGACGAAAAAGTAGGCGCTCACCCGGCCCAATCGCCAAGGTGACCATCCGTCCCCATCGCGAGCAAGCGAAGTGTCGCCCGGCCCGCCCCACATTAGATCGGCATACACCCAAACCCAATCACAGGCCGACCGGTAGGTCGCTGCAGCTTTTGACCTTGCTTTTGATCTACCCGCCCCTTCGGCAGGCCGAGTGGAGGTGTTCATCAGGGGGGTGGCGCGTAGCGCCGTCAGCGAAGCTGACTCCGCCGCATTGCGGCGCCCCATGATGGACGCCGGAGCGAGGGAACACCGAGCCTTGGCGAGGTGCCGTACGCTCGGGGCGAAGCCTTTTGCTTACTTTTCGGCGTCTGGAAAAGTGAGTTGCTGTAAGAGCGAAACCCTAAGTGGCCGTTACCGCAGAAACGGATATGTACACCAGCAAGAGATAGGCCGGCTGTCAGGCCGCCTTCGCAGGCAAGCCAGCTCCCACAATTGATCTGTGTACATCCGCAAGAGACAGGCCGGCTGTCAGGCCGCCATCGCGAGCAAGCTCGCTCCTACAGGGGGCTACTTGCGCAAGAAACAGGTCGCCCGCACAGACGACCTGCCAGCAGATCAGGCATTACCCGCCAGCTTCATACGCGCAGCCTGGGTAAAGTCGAGCATGCGCTTGAGCGGGCGAATGGCCTGAGGAATCAGCGCCGAGTCGACGAAGATCTCGTTGGAGCCCTCACGTAAGCTCTGCAGCGTGCGCTCAAGGGTATTCATCGCCATCCACGGGCAATGCGCGCAACTGCGGCATGTCGCGCCGTTACCGGCCGTTGGCGCCTCGATGAAGACCTTGTCCGGGCACAGCTGCTGCATTTTGTAGAAAATGCCGCGATCGGTGGCAACGATAAACGTCTTGTTCGGCAGGCTCTGCGCAGCCGCAATAAGCTGGCTGGTAGAACCCACTGCATCGGCGAGGTCAATGACCGCAGTCGGTGACTCAGGGTGAACCAGAATCGCCGCATCGGGATACAACGCTTTCATGTCTTCGAGCTGCTTGGACTTGAACTCTTCGTGGACGATGCAGGCACCGTCCCAAAGCAACATGTCCGCACCGGTTTTGCGCTGAATATATGTGCCCAGATGTTTATCCGGTCCCCAGATGATCGTCTCACCGTTGTCCATCAGGCTTTCGACGATCTCCAGCGCGCAGCTGGAAGTCACCACCCAATCAGCGCGGGCCTTAACGGCGGCTGAAGTATTGGCATACACCACCACCGTACGCTCTGGGTGCTGATCGCAAAACGCCGAGAACTCGTCCACCGGGCAACCCAGATCCAGCGAGCACGTCGCTTCCAGGGTCGGCATCAGTACACGCTTTTCCGGATTGAGGATTTTTGCGGTCTCGCCCATGAACTTCACACCAGCGACCACAACGGTCTTGGCCGGATGGGCGTTGCCAAAGCGGGCCATTTCCAGCGAATCGGAAACACAGCCGCCGGTTTCTTCCGCCAGGGCCTGAATCACCGGATCACAATAGAAGTGCGCAACCAGCACTGCGTCCTGAGCCTTGAGCTCGGCAGCGATGGCGGCACGGTAATAGGCTTGCTCTTCAGCACTCAGCGGCTTGGGCTGCTTGGCATCGAGGTGGGCTTGAACCAGAAGGCGTTCGGAAATTTGCGTCATGTTCGCAAGACCTGCAAGCGCTAAAGCGCGAAAGTCGAGTATACCACCGGCTCTGGGCCGTTCAGGGCACCGCCGGGAGAGTGGGTCCATCAGGCATGGACAGTGTTGGAGCTGCGCAAGGCTACAGAATATCCAGTGGATTCAAAAGATGATTCTGACCTGCGTAAAGCACTGAATTCCCTGAATTGAGCTGAACTCAAATCCAGGGCAAAAAAAAATCTGGAAATCCGCATTTTCATGGGCCTTCCAGATTTTCAAACATCTACATCTAAAATGGTGGGTCGTGTGGGATTCGAACCTACGACCAATTGGTTAAAAGCCAACTGCTCTACCAACTGAGCTAACGACCCGCTGTGTGGTGCGCGTATAATACTGATTTTTAACGGGAATTCAACACCTGATTTGAAATAAATCAGAAATAAGGTGTTGGGTCGCTGATTCCGGCAGCCGCAAAGCCCTCTGCGCGCAGGCGGCAGCTGTCGCATTTGCCGCATGCGCGACCGTTATCGTCCGCCTGATAGCAGGACACCGTCAGCCCGTAGTCGACACCAAGCTTCACGCCAGCCTTGATGATCTCGGCCTTGCTCAGGTTCTGCAGCGGCGCCTGAATACGGAAACCCTTCCCTTCTACCCCAGCCTTTGTCGCCAGGTTAGCCATACGCTCGAAAGCCTCGACGAACTCAGGACGGCAGTCTGGATATCCGGAGTAGTCCACCGCGTTCACACCGATAAAGATGTCCCGCGCACCGAGCACTTCCGCCCAGCCAAGCGCCAACGAAAGGAACACGGTATTGCGCGCCGGCACATAGGTCACCGGAATGCCCTCGCTCGGAGCCTCTGGTACGTCGATTGAACTGTCGGTCAGCGCCGAGCCGCCAATGCCGTTCAGATTCAGACCTATCACCTTGTGCTCGACGACGCCAAGATCTCGGGCAACCCGAGCGGCGGCGTCCAGTTCGGCGCGATGACGCTGACCATAATCGAAGCTCATGGTGTAGCAGCTGTAACCGTCTGCGCGGGCCATAGCCACTACAGTCGCCGAATCCAGACCGCCCGACAGCAGGATGACCGCACGCTTCTCATTAGAAAGCTGTTGATTCAGTTGCTCAGTCATTTCAGCGCCCCGGCTCGTCATTCCAAAGATATTTATGCAGCTGCAGTTGCAGGCGCACTGGCAGGTTGTCCGCCACGATCCAGTCAGCCAGATCGCGGGCTTTCAAATCATGATGGCTCGGCGAAAACAATACTTCGCCGGCACGCCGATCCAGACCGTACTGAATCAACTTGGAGACTGCCCAGTCATAGTCTTCACGGGAACAGATGACGAACTTGACCTGATCGTTTGGCGTCAGTAGCTCGATGTTTTCGTAGCGGTTACGGTGAGCTTCTTTAGACCCGGGAGTCTTCAAATCGACAACCCGACTGACCCGTGGATCGACCGCAGAAATATCCAGAGCACCGCTGGTCTCCAGCGACACCTCGTAACCGGCATCACACAGCTGCTTGAGCATAGGAATGGCATTGGGTTGCGCCAAAGGCTCGCCGCCGGTCACGCAGACGTAACGCGGGCGATAGCCGGCAACCTGTTCGAGGATGCTGTCCAGAGACATGATCGAGCCGCCCGTGAAGGCGTAGGCACTGTCGCAGTACTGACAGCGCAATGGGCAACCGGTCAGGCGCACAAAGACAGTGGGTAGCCCGGCAGTCCGCGTTTCACCCTGCAACGAGTAAAAAACTTCGGTGATTCTCAATGTGTCTTGCATAGTCGCCACGGGCATAACAGCTAAACAGGCTGTCCGCCTCCGTCAGGCACTTCAAGGAACCCCGCAATCGCGCGAATCCCAAGAAGCGTGTTTCATAAAAAGGGCGTGAATTCTAACGAAAAAACCCGCGATAGGCGCGGGTTTCTTCTAAACGGAGTAATTATTTCTACAAGCTTACACACTTACATGCGTTGCAAGTCACGCTGGGCCAGCTGAGCGGCGGAAGTGCCCGGATACTGGGCGACAACCTGCTGCAGAATGCCTTTAACCTTGTCGGTGTGACCCAGTCGGCGCTCTACATCAGCGAGCTTGTACAGCGAGTCCGGCACTTTGGCATGCTTGGGATACAGCTGGCTAACCTTGGCAAAAGCCTGACCGGCACCTTGCAGGTCGCCCTTGGCCAGATTCACCTCACCCAACCAGTACTGAGCATTGCCCGCGTACTGGCTGTTCGGGTATTTGCGCAGGAATGCAGCGAAGGCCTGGCTGGCCTTGTCGAAATCCTTGGCCTTGATCAGGTCGAAGGCTGCGTCGTAATACAGCTTTTCCTTCGCCGGATCACCCGGTTCGCTACTCGCCGCAGGAGCCTGAGTGGCAGGTGCTGCAGCTGCACCGGCGGCATTGACATCACCACCAGCAGGAGAATTATTAGGAGCCGCGGCAGGTGCACCGCCGGTTCCAATGCGCCGATCAAGTTCCTGGTATCGCTCCAGGTTTTCTTGCTTCATGCGCGCAACATCGTTTTGCAGAACTTCAATCACACCCTGTTGCCGGGCGATTTGCTCCTGCATTTGTTGCAGTTGGTTGAACAGCTCGCCCTGTGCCGAGACAGGGGCCGAAACCCCTCCCCCGGCATAGGCGCCGTTCGTACCGTAACCCGCAGGCGGATAACTGCTCCCGCTATTGTTATAGCCGGAGTTGTCCTCGACCACAGGAACCGCAGCCCCCGCCGCAAGCGGCAGGAGGCTGAGAGCCAAAACAGTTACAGCACGACGGCACGTTCGCATGACGAATTACTTACGCAGTTCGACGCGACGGTTTTGAGCCCAGGACTGCTCGTCGTTGCCGGTAGCAACTGGACGCTCTTCGCCGTAGGAAACCAGTTCCAGCTGAGCTGGGGAAACACCTTGCAGTACCAGGTAACGCTGAACGGCTTTCGCACGACGCTCGCCCAGTGCCATGTTGTACTCACGAGTACCACGTTCGTCGGTGTTGCCTTCCAGAACAACGCGAGCGCCGTTTGCTTTCAGGTCTTTGGCGTGAACGTCCAGAGCGCGCATGGCTTCTGGCTTCAGGTCCGAGCTGTCGTATTCGAAGTAGAAGGTGGTGATTGCGCGCAGAGCAGCTTCTTCGCTCAGGGAGCCATCAACAGCGCCAGTATTAGCGCCGTAACCAGCGTTTGGATCAACAGCGCCTGCACCGGCGTTGTCGCCGCCTTTGGACGAGCAACCTACAGCTACAGCCATGGCCAGAGCCAGCGCAGCAAACTTACCAAACTTCAGCATTTCCATCGTGAAACTCCTAATGAACCCCAATGTGTTAAGTAAAACGTGTAGCGCCGCGTCAGTTCAGGTAAGGGGACCAGGAAGGTTCTCTGACTTCGCCTTGAGCGGTAGGAAGCGGGAGCCTTACGCGTCCATTAATGGACACGAGCATCAAGACTCCCCGGCCCTGCTGGCGGGTGGCGTAGATTACCATGGTGCCGTTAGGCGCGACAGTAGGCGACTCATCAAGTGTGCTGTCTGATAGGATTTTTACGCTTCCGCGTTGCAAATCCTGGGCCGCAACCTTGAAGTTAGTGAAGCCATCCTGACGGTGAATCATCACCAGGGTCTTTTCATCCGCTGACAGTTTAGGGTTGGCGTTGTAGTTACCGATAAAGGTCACACGCTCAGCACCGCCGCCACTTGCGCTGGTTTTGTAGATTTGTGGTTTGCCACCACGATCGGACGTGAAGTAGATGGTCGAACCATCTTTACCCCAGAACGGTTCGGTATTGATGCCTGGACCGCTAGTCACGCGAGAGATCTGACGCGACCCCAGATTCATTACATAAATATCCGGGTTACCGTCTTTGGACAGCACGAAAGCCAGTCGCTGACCATCCGGCGACCATGCTGGAGCGCCATTCAGCCCTTCGAAATTGGTGATTTGCTCGCGGCGACCGGTATCGATGTGCTGAACGAAGATGCGCGGGCGCTTCTGTTCGAACGACACATAAGCGATACGCTTGCCATCAGGTGCGAAACGCGGCGACAGGATTGGCTCGCGCGATTGCAACAAGGTCACTGCACGCGCGCCGTCATAGTCAGAACGCTGCAAGGTGTAACGCGTGTTGTTCACCGAAAAGCGCTCGGCGGTCACGTACAGCATGCGCGTCGAGAAAGCACCTTTGATGCCGGTAAGCTTCTCGAACGACTGGTCAGCAATGTAGTGAGACATGTCGCGTAGCTGATCAACGCTGCCCGACACGCTGCCGGTCAGCACTTGCTGCTCGGTGGCGACGTTGAACAGTGCGTACTGCACCTGCAAGCGACCGCCCGCAGGAACAATGCTACCCACCATGATGTACTGGGCGCCAAGGGCCTTCCAGTCACGATAAATGACTTCGCTGGCCTGAGTCGGCAGACCGATCATGTTTTGCTTCGGAATCGGCGAGTAGTAACCCGAGTTGCGCAGGTCATTACCGATGATTTCCGCCATGTCGTCTGGCAGCACGCTGCCGCCCTGCCAACCGAATGGCACTACCGCGATCGGCGTTGCCCGGTCACTGCCGCTGGTGACCAGAATGTTTTTTTCATCCGCTGCCGCTATCCCTGCCATACAGCAAATAACGACAAGCATTCCTCGAAGAAGGTTTTTCACAAGGCTAGATCCTCAGGTGTGAATGTCATCTTGAATGAACGATAGGGAGCGAAATCGCTCGGTTTCATTCCCTGCATTTCTGTCAAACGACCAATGTTCTTGACCGCCGCTACTGCAGAACTGTCGAACGGACCATCACCACTGGATTTGGCCACAGTCACCGAAGTCACCGTACCGTCCGGCAACATGCCAATTTGCAGCACTACCGTCATGTTCTTACGTGCCGAAGGAGGACGCGCCCACCCTTCTGCTGCCCGAGCACGAATCAGATCGTCGAAAGAACCTGCGACTTCATCGCCCTGCTCGTCGGCCAAGGCTTGCTGGCGCTGCGGCGTGTCGGAAAGCAAATCGGCCAAGGCCTGAGCCTTTTTATCTTCTGTCGATTTACGCGCCGCGTCAGTTGCCTTTTTCTTGGCAGCATCGGCAGTAGCTTTCTTCTTCGCATCCTCGGCGATTTTCTTCTTCGCCTCGTCCGCTTCAGCTTTTTTCTTGGCGTCGTCCGCGGCTTTCTTCTTCGCGTCTTCGACTATCTTTTTCTTGGCTTCCTCAGCGGCCATTTTCTTGGCCTCTTCTTCAGCCTCTTTCTTGGCTTCTTCTTCGGCCTTCTTCTTGGCTATATCAGCCAATTGTTTCTGTTCAGCCTTTTTCGCTTCCGCAGTCTTTTTAGCATCGTCGGCTTTCTTGGCTTCATCAGCCTTCTTCGCCTCGTCTGCCTTCTTGGCTTCGTCAGACTTTTTCGCTTCCTCGGCCTTTTGAGCCGACTCTTCTTTCTTTTGTTCCGCAGCCTTTACCGCTTCCTGCTCGACCTTCTTCTGTTCCATCTGTTCGACTTCGGTCTGACGTGCGGCGGATTTCTTCGCCTCACCCGCAATCTTCTGATTGGTCTGGGTGGTTGCCCGACTTTTCGATTTCAGCTGATACAGGGTCGCCTGGACGATCGGCTTGGCCGGCGGCAAGTCCGGGGTCATGGCAAAGCTGACGAACAGCATGCCAAACACCACGACGTGCAGGGCTATTGCCCAAACGCTAGGCCAAAAGTAGCTTTCCGAGGCGGACGGCTCTCGCTGTTGGTGCATCAGGGCGCCTCGGTAATCAAGCCAACATTACCGACCCCGGCTTTCTGCAACCCGCCCATGGCGCCCATCACGGAGCCGTAATCGACGGTTTTATCGCCACGGATGAAGACCTGGGTACGCTTGCCACCTTCAGTACCAGCGCGAATGATCTTGGTCACCGCGTCGGTCATCTGCGGCAAGGTCATCGCCTTGTCCTGCTGCTTTTCAGTGTCGACTTCGCTGCCAAGGTTCCAGTAGTAGGTCTTGTCAGATTTGATCGAAATGGTCAGGACCTGAGTGTTGTTATCTTGCGGCAAGGCTTCGCTGGAAACCTTGGGCAGATCAACCTTCACGCCCTGATTGAGCATCGGCGCGGTCACCATGAAGATGACCAGCAGTACCAGCATCACGTCGATGTAAGGCACCACGTTCATCTCGGCAACCGGCTTGCGCTTTTTACGAGCTCGAGCGATTAAAGCCATTGGGGAATACCTGCTTATTCTTCGCTGGTGTGCACTTTGCGGTGCAGGATCGCCTGGAACTCGTCGGCGAAGGTGTAGTAACGGCTAATCAAGGTTTCGCCACGAGCAGCAAAACGGTTGTAGGCGATTACTGCGGGGATTGCCGCGAACAGGCCGATGGCGGTAGCGATCAGCGCCTCGGCGATACCCGGAGCCACAGTGGCCAGGGTCGCTTGCTGAGCCATTGCCAGGCCGCGGAAGGAGTTCATGATGCCCCAGACGGTACCGAACAGACCGATGTACGGGCTGACGGAACCAACGGTGGCGAGAAACGGCAGGCTCTGTTCGAGCTTTTCTTCTTCGCGAGAAATGGCCACGCGCATGGCACGCGCCACGCCTTCCATGACCGCTTCCGGATCAACGCCTGGCTGCTGACGCAGACGGGAGAACTCCTTGAAGCCGGCACGGAAAATCTGCTCTACGCCTGAATCCGGGTCTGGATTGCTACCCGCCTGACGATAGAGTTTCGACAGGTCGATACCCGACCAGAAGCGCTCTTCAAAGCTCTCCAGGGCACGTCGACCGGCGCGCAGCAGGTTGCTACGCTGAAAAATCATGACCCATGAAGTGACCGATGCAGCCACCAGGATCAGCATTACCAACTGCACAACGACGCTGGCATTGCTGACCAAGCTCCACATGGAGGAATGGTCGACGACGTTAGCTTCCACGCTTTATCTCCTGCTCTGAGTGTGTACCCGCGCCGCTCACGCCGGCAAAGGCCGCGCGTAGAGCTTCGGGAATGGCCCGGGGTTTCAAACTATCGGCGCGCACACAGGCCACCAAAAACTGCCCTTCACAGAGCAGCGCATTATCCGTAGCCCGCCTGACCTGCTGTTTAAAGCGCAGGCTGACACGGTTCAATTCGATTACTTCAGCACTTACCAAAAGCTCGTCGTCCAGTCGCGCCGGCGCGTGGTAACGCGCTTCGCTGGAATGCACAACGAACAACAGGTCCTCGCCTGCCAGCTGCGATTGGGCAAAGCCCAGCTCGCGTAGCCGCTCGGTCCGAGCCCGCTCCATAAACTTAAGGTAATTAACGTAATACACGATGCCGCCGGCATCGGTGTCCTCGTAATAAACGCGACAACGATGTGCGAACGGCTCAAGCCCGTTTTGCGCGCGCATACTCTAGTGCTTACTCCTCAGGTTGCCAATCCGGCCAGGCAACTGTTTTTCATTCTCGAACGCATTTCTTGCGAAAGAACGGCAATGCCAGCCCCTAGGACAGCACAAACCCTGAATAAATCAGTGCGCAGAGGCCATTTAATCGTCCACGGTATCGAGAAACTCGTCTACCACGGGCATCTCCCCCAATCGTGACGGGATATTAAGACCGAAATGTAGATACGCATGCCGGGTCACCACCCGACCTCGTGGTGTGCGCATGATATAGCCTTGCTGGATCAGGTAAGGCTCGAGCACGTCCTCGATGGTGTGGCGCTCCTCGCTGATCGCCGCCGCCAGGCTGTCTACACCCACCGGCCCACCGTCGAATTTCTCGATCATGGTCAGCAGTAGACGTCGATCCTGGTGGTCGAAGCCACGTTCGTCGATATCCAGAAGATTCAGCGCCCGATCCGCAATCGGTTTGGTGATATGGCCATTGGCGCGCACCTCGGCAAAATCCCGGACGCGGCGCAGCAATCGGTTGGCAATCCGCGGGGTACCACGGGCACGACGAGCGATTTCAAAAGCGCCATCAGGATCGAGCGGTAAACCGAGAATGCCCGCCGAACGGCCGACAATGGTCGCCAGGTCCGCCGTGTTGTAGAACTCCAGGCGCTGGACGATACCGAAGCGATCACGCAACGGATTGGTCAGCATCCCGGCACGCGTGGTCGCGCCCACCAGGGTAAATGGCGGTAGATCGAGCTTGATCGAGCGTGCAGCCGGTCCTTCGCCGATCATGATGTCAAGCTGGAAATCCTCCATCGCCGGGTATAGGACTTCTTCGACAATCGGCGAAAGCCGGTGAATCTCATCGATAAACAGCACATCATGGGGTTCAAGGTTGGTCAGCAATGCCGCCAAATCACCCGGACGCTCCAGCACAGGCCCCGAGGTGCTTTTGATCGACACGCCCATTTCCTGAGCAATGATGTTAGCCAGAGTGGTTTTACCCAGGCCCGGCGGGCCGAAGATCAGCGTGTGGTCAAGCGACTCGTTACGCCCACGGGCAGCCTGGATGAACAACTCCATCTGCTCGCGCACGGTCGGCTGGCCAATGTACTCGGCCAGGCTCAGCGGTCGAATCGCGCGGTCCTGAATTTCCTCACGGTCACGGCTACCCGTGGCGGTGATCAGACGATCAGCTTCAATCACTTAAATCATTCCCTTCAGGGCTCGGCGAATCATGTCTTCACTGCTCAAACCTTTTTCCTTGATAGCGGAAACCGCTTTGCTGGCTTCCTGCGGCTTGTAGCCCAGAGAGATCAGCGCGCTGACTGCATCACTCTCGGCACTGGCCACCTGGGACGCCGGCGCATCAGGTTGATTCGGCACCAGAGCAAACATGCTCGGCACGGTTTCCCAGGCCTTGAAGCGATCCTTGAGCTCCACCAGCAGTCGTTCAGCGGTCTTCTTGCCGACACCGGGCACTTTGGTAAGCGCCGAGGTGTCCTGCGCCGAAACGCAACGCACCAGCTCATCGACTTCCAGACTGGACATCAAGGCCAGAGCCAGCTTCGGCCCAACGCCATTGAGACGGATCAGCTCACGAAAAAAATCCCGCTCGCGCTTGCCAATGAAGCCATAGAGTAACTGGGCATCCTCGCGCACGACCAAATGGGTGTGCAAGGTAATCGGCTCACCGACCGACGGCAGCCTATAAAGAGTAGTCATGGGCACTTCCAGCTCATAACCCAGACCATTTACATCAAGAATCAGGTGCGGCGGCTGTTTTTCAGCCAAGGTGCCGCGCAAGCGTCCAATCACGTTTCAGATCCTTAAGCGTTGGTCAGATCAATGGCTGACGAGTAACAGAGTGAGCGCGACTGCCGACAAGACAGGCGCCAAACGCTCAACTCATAAAATGACTGCGCCGATGCTATCAGAGACGCAGACGACCGCCACGACTGCGTGCCGCACCCAAGCCATGGGGTAGCAAGCTGGAACGGGTATGCGCATGACAGATGGCAATCGCCAGGGCGTCCGAGGCATCGATCTGCGGCTTGGTTGTCAGCTTCAACAAGTGCATCACCATCATCTGCACCTGCTCTTTATTCGCCGCACCTGTGCCGACGACCGCCTGCTTGACCTGGGTCGCCGTGTACTCGGCGATTTCCAGGCTTTCTTCGGCTCCGGCGACAATTGCCGCGCCACGGGCCTGACCGAGCTTCAAGGCCGAATCCGCGTTGCGCGCCATAAAGACCTTTTCGATGCCCATGGTCACCGGCCCGTAGGTCTGGATGACTTCACGCACACCGCGATAGACGATTTGCAGCCGCTCGTGCAGTTCGCCGCTGCCGGTGCGTATACAACCCGACGCGACGTACACACAGCCACGCCCGGTATCGCGTACCACGCCATAACCGGTAATGCGCGAACCGGGGTCGATACCAAGAATTAAAGTCATAACGCCTGCGGGTTGAGAGAGGTGTATCGGATACACATGACTGGAGACCGACACCGAACCCTGTAGGAGCAGCCGGTCGACGCTCGATTGCTCGCGATGAACTCGAACGCGCCGCATGTTTTCATGCAGGGGCGCGTTATCGTTGGAGTCCATCGCGAGCAAGCTCGCTCCTACAAGGGGTGTGACGATCAGCCGAGTTGCTCTGCCACCGACTCCGGAATATCCGCGTTGGAGTAGACGTTCTGCACGTCATCCAGGTCTTCCAGCATGTCGAGCAGCTTGAGGACCCTCTCGGCGCCGTCCAGATCCAGTTCGGCACTGGTCGTCGGCAACATGACGATTTCAGCGTCAACCGCCTTGAAACCCGCAGCTTCCAGCGCATGGCTCACGGCATAAAAGCCGGCGAAGGAGGTGAAGACATCGATGGAGCCGTCTTCATTGGTCACGATGTCATCGGCGTCTGCCTCCATAGACGCTTCAATGAGCGAGTCTTCGTCGACGCCCGGGGCGAAGGAGATCTGCCCTTTGCGCTCGAACAGGTAAGCCACCGAACCGTCAGTACCTAGGTTGCCGCCACATTTACTGAACGCATGGCGCACAGCAGCCGCAGTGCGGTTACGGTTGTCGGTCATGCATTCGACCATCACCGCCACGCCACCCGGGCCGTAGCCTTCGTAGGTCAGCTCGACCATGTCGTCAGTGTCAGCCGCACCGGCACCACGGGCAACCGCGCGATCGATGATGTCGCGACTCATGTTCGCGCCAAGCGCCTTGTCCAGCGCCAGACGCAGACGCGGGTTGGACCCCGGATCAGCACCACCCTGCCGGGCAGCGACCGTCAGCTCACGGATCCACTTGGTGAAAATCTTGCCCTTCTTGGCATCCTGACGCTCTTTGCGGTGCTTGATGTTCGCCCACTTGGAATGACCTGCCATAACTTGCTCCAAATTCTCTTTGAAACATTGCCCGCCGCGCCATGACGCGCCAGCCAGCAAATAAAAATCTCGACCCCTCTCAATCTATAAAGAAAGGAAAAGGCGCATCCAGAGGATGCGCCTTTCAGGTCAGCCTTACTCAGCCTTTGGCTGTTCGCGCAAACGAATATGCAGTTCGCGCAATGCCTTGGCATCCACGTGGCCCGGAGCCTGAGTCATAACGCAGGCAGCGCTCTGGGTTTTCGGGAAGGCGATCACTTCACGGATCGACTGGGCGCCGGTCATCAGCATCACCAGACGGTCCAGACCGAAGGCCAGACCACCGTGGGGTGGCGCGCCGTATTTCAGGGCGTCGAGCAGGAAGCCGAATTTCTCTTCCTGTTCAGCTTCGCTGATACCCAGCAGGCGGAATACCGATTGCTGCATTTCCTTGCGGTGGATACGGATCGAACCGCCACCCAGCTCAGTACCGTTGAGCACCATGTCGTAGGCACGGGACAAGGCTGTAGCCGGGTTGGCTTCCAGTTCTTGCGGCGAGCACTTCGGCGCGGTGAACGGGTGGTGCAGCGCAGTGAAGCTGCCGTCATCGCTTTCTTCGAACATCGGGAAGTCGACGACCCACATCGGAGCCCATTCGCAGGTGTGCAGGCTGAAGTCGTTACCGACTTTGATTCGCAGCGCGCCCAGGGCTTCGCTGACGATCTTGGCTTTGTCGGCACCAAAGAACACGATGTCGCCATCGACCGCACCAACGCGATCGAGGATCACATTGAGATTGGCTTCAGGGATGTTCTTGACGATTGGCGACTGCAGGCCCTCGACGCCCTTGGCGCGCTCGTTGACCTTGATGTACGCCAGGCCCTTGGCACCGTAGATGCCGACGAACTTGGTGTAGTCATCGATCTTGCTGCGCGGCATGCTCGCCCCGCCTGGTACGCGCAAGGCAGCAACACGGCATTTCGGATCGTTGGCCGGACCGCTGAAGACTTTGAAATCGACATCTTTGAGCTGATCGGCAACATCCACCAATTCCAGCGGGTTACGCAGGTCCGGCTTGTCGGAACCGTAACGACGCATGGCCTCGTCCCAGGTCATGTGCGGGAACTCGCCGAATTCCAAATCCAGCACTTCCTTGAACAGGTTGCGGATCATGCCTTCGGTGATACCCATGATCTCGGCTTCGTTGAGGAAGCTGGTTTCGATGTCGATCTGGGTGAATTCCGGCTGACGGTCTGCACGCAGGTCTTCGTCGCGGAAGCACTTGGCGATCTGGTAGTAGCGATCGAAACCGGCAACCATCAGCAGTTGCTTGAACAGCTGCGGCGATTGCGGCAAGGCGAAGAAGCTACCGGCGTGAGTACGGCTAGGCACCAGATAGTCACGCGCACCTTCAGGGGTAGCACGGGTCAGGATCGGTGTCTCGACGTCGAGGAAGCCATTTTCGTCCAGGTAACGACGGATGCTGGTGGTCATGCGCGAACGCAAACGCAGTTTCTCGAGCATTTCCGGGCGACGCAGGTCGATGAAGCGATAACGCAGGCGAGTTTCCTCACCCACGTCGGAATATTCATTGAGCGGGAACGGCGGGGTTTCCGCTTCGTTCAGTACTTCCAGCTCATAGCCCAGCACTTCAATAGCGCCCGAAGCCATGTTGGCGTTACCAGCACCCGCCGGACGCAGGCGAACCTTGCCGGTGATCTTGACCACGTATTCGCTGCGCACACGGTCGGCGGCGGCAAAGGTTTCGGCACGATCCGGATCGAACACCACTTGGGCCAGACCTTCACGATCACGGATATCGAGGAAAATCACCCCGCCATGGTCACGACGACGGTGGACCCATCCGCAAAGGGTAATTTCCTGGCCTTCCAGGCTTTCGTTCAGTTGGCCGCAATAATGGCTGCGCATCATGATGGTGTTTTCACTTCTCGTAATTCGAAATTCGATTGGAGGTCTTGCCGCACCACCGCCCTTAAGTAAGACGCCTGATAATGCAAGAGCTCGCGTGGTCGTTCAACTTAGTCAGCTTTGTCGCCGCCAGCCAGATTCTTCTTCGAACCTGTTTTGAAGTCAGTCTCGTACCAGCCGGTACCGCTGAGGCGGAACCCGGGCATGGACAGCATTTTTTTCAGTTCAGGCGCCTGGCAGGCAGGGCAGTCGACCAACGGCTCAGCGCTGATCTTTTGAATGGCTTCCAGTTGATGACCGCAGGAAGCGCATTGATAGTCGTACATCGGCATGGAGTTGTCTCGGCAATCAATTAACTACCGCGCGAGCCCGGGCTACGCAGCAAAGGGCGGGATTATATCCATTAAATCGAGCCTGTGCAGCCGTATGACTGCATCGGTTGGCGTCAGCCCTTATAGGGTTGGCAATGTGACGCCTGCTGCTTAAGCTGCGCGACCACCGCGCCAGACCGCTTGAAGCCATTTCATGCAAACCGCTCCTTGCGTCGCACCCGGGCATCAGCTCGCCCTAGAGTTAAAGCTTCGCCAGCGAGACATGCTCCCTCTTTCAAGCTTCGCACGACGCCCCCCTGACCCGCTCGCTGAAACTCTTCACCCCGCCGAGGAGAACCCAAACGCCCCGCGACAAGTTCGCCCTGCAAGCGCCGCGACTTCCGAAGACCAAGACCGACTTCATTGGCCGTTGAAAAACCTGCGGGCAGCCTAAAAACCTCACATAACTGTCTAGAACAAGCATCTACAAGACAAACGGGCACAACATTTTCCCGGCAGGTGATCAACCGCCACATATCTCGCCAGCGCCTGATTTGAGAAGGTCCCGACTTTGCTGTTAAATAGAGGGTGTGTCGCTGCGGCCTATTTTTCTGACTGCAGTGCATAGGCTGATACCGCGCACGTGTCCAGCGCCTCATATTGTTCAGAAGCGAACCGTTCGCAATCAGCTCTTCCTTGTGATCCGTCTTAACGTGAGTTAATCAAAATGTTGAAAATCGTCCATCTGCTAACGGGCGCTGCAGCCCTGCTGCTGTCCTTTATCCCTAGCCTGCGATCCGAAGCCGTACCTTACCTGCAACAACCCGATGCGCTTTATCTGGCATTTTTCGGCCTGCTCAACCTGACTCTCGCTCCGGTTATTCCTTACTGGAACAAAGGCCCGCGTCATCAGCTGCAAAATCTGGTCAGCGCTCTGCTGGTGCTTGCTGTCGTCCTGCAAATTCTTACTCTGCTCGCACCTCTACCCGTAATTGGTGGCCAACCGGCCATTCTGATCAGCCTTCTGACTGCACTGATCGCCGTTCTCCTGCACCTGGCCATCAGCTTCTATACCTCTTCACCAGCAGCAGCTTCACAAAGCTATGACATGACCAATCGCGATACCGGTACCGTCAAGTGGTTCAACACTTCTAAAGGTTTCGGTTTTATTTCCCGCGACTCCGGTGATGATATTTTTGTGCACTTTCGTGCTATCCGGGGTGAAGGACACCGCGTCCTGGTCGAAGGCCAGCGCGTGGAGTTCTCTGTCATGAACCGTGATAAAGGCCTGCAAGCTGAAGACGTGATCGCTGCTTTGCCGCGTCGCTGATTTCAGCCCCCATCCCTGCAAAAAAGAAAACCGCGATGCAGCCTGGCTGCTCGCGGTTTTTTATTGCCTGCCTGTTGAGGCATTCGAAAGCACTCAATAATGCGGCGGTGGAGCGTCTTCCTCGAAAGACTCGAACTGGCCGGCCATTTCTTCCTGCCGCTTGAGCAGCGCGGCCATCTGCAATTGCAAACGCTCGACCACTCGCTGCTGTGTTGCGAGTACATCGCTCAACTGTTGAATCGTGTCATCCTGAAAAGCCTGCCGACTTTCCAACTCGGTAATTCGCGCCTCAGAGCTCATTCTTCAGCCCTCCAGAAACTGAAAATCATCAGTCAGCACCAACCGCAGCCGCTCGCGAACAACGGCTACCTGCTCTGCACTATAAGGCTTTGCCGGATGTTTGCCCCAGACCGGTGCCGGCCATGCCGCATCTTCACGTTTACGCACAATGACGTGCATGTGCAGTTGGCTGACTACATTGCCCAACGTCGCCACATTCAACTTGTCCGCATCGAACGAGTCCTTGAGCATCTCTGCCAGCGCTGTAGTTTCTTGCCATAACTGCTGTTGATCCGCGACATCTAACTGAAACAGCTCACTGATATCCTCGCGACGCGGCACCAGGATGAACCAGGGGTAATTCGAATCGTTGGACAACAGCAACCGGCACAAGGGGAAGTCCCCGATCGGTAGTGTGTCTTGTTGAAGTCGTGGATCTAAAGCGAACACCGCGCGCACTCCCGCTCAGCTCATCAGTTTTCAGCTTGGCACACCGCTCAATCGGCTGCTCGCCAAGCGACAGAACGGCAGCATACCTGCGATTGACACTCCCTTCACGGCGAACAACTGTCCTTGCGCAAACAGGAACCTCTCCGCCAGCCCAAGAACGCTCCAACCTGGAACATTCCTCTCTTAATCGCACCAATCAAGGATCAGTGGCTGGCTGCGCGTCAAGAAATGACCAACGAAAGCTGGCACGCCACTTTTAACCCGCCCCCTCCTGTATGAATCTCGCACACCTCTAATGAAGTTTTGCACCAAAACCGCACAGTACGTCTACGCTGAGTGCTTCGACCATCCGCCGTTTACTCACTCAGGAGTGTGAACCGGTAACATTTTTGATTGCCGCGCTATTTTCATTGGTTACAACACGAGGAAAATAGCGCCGTCAAGCTCAAACAAAACGATCTTAAAAGCCCGGTTTTATGAGGTTTTTACAGCCCTATCCGAGGAACCAGGAAAAATTCCTACCAGAAAACGTGTTTGTGCACGTTTGTTGCATTCTCACCCACATCGTCTAAAAGGGGCTCGCTGGAAGTGGGTACCTTGAGACAAATAATAATAGTGGCAAGGTCGCCCATGAAGATTTCACCGCCTGGACATAGAAGCTTTTTACCGATGCCCAAGCCTTAGAAGACAGTATTGAAGTTGTCAACCCGGATACAGTAGGGTTGCAGATTTGCGACATCGACCGAGCATTTTGCGACACGGTCGTAAAGAAGCAGAAAGGATAGATACGTAAGTATCGCCAACATTGTCAGCGTGATATAAGTTTGCGCCGACACAAAAAGAAAGAGCCGCCCGGATAATAAAACAGGCGGACGGCAGTACTCTTCTAAAAACCAAAGGAGCAAATCACGATGCGCGTGATGAAGTGGAGCATGATCGCACTGGCTGTTTCAGCAGGCACCTCGCAGTTCGCAATCGCGTCCTCCCAGGACGACGCCAAGGGCTTTATTGAAGACAGTACTCTGGTCGCCAAGACCCGTATGGAGTACATGAACCGCGACTTCAAAAACGGCAACGGTAACGTCCGTAAAGCCAACGGTAACTACACCAGTGGTCCGGACAACAAACTCAGCGGCTATCGCCAGGATACCGGTCTTAGCGAACTGCTCACTTATGGATCCGGCTTCACCCAAGGCACCATCGGTGTCGGTGTAGATGCATTTGCAGCTGGCTCCGTCAAGCTTGATGGTGGTGCTGGTCGCGCTGGTAACGGTTTGTTCGCTAATGACAGCCAGGGCACCCCGGAAAGTACTCAGTCCAGAGCTGGCGGCGCAGTAAAATTCCGCCTGTCCGACACTGTCCTGAAATACGGCAACCAGTTCGTTGCCAGCCCAGTGTTCTCCACCGATGACAGCCGTCTGCTGCCAGAAGTCGCCACCGGCACCTTGATTACCAGCAGAGAAATCAAAGGCCTGGAACTGAGTGCAGGTCGCTTCACTGCTCTGAGCTCCCAAACTGGCATGGGCCATGACAGCATCAACGGCAAGGGCGCCGCTGGCCTGACCAGCGCCAACATCGCTGGCGCAACCTATCAGTTCACTGACAATTTCGTGGGCGGCATCGCGGCTTCCGACATTGAAGACTACTACAAGAAGCAATACGTCAACCTGAACTACACTCTGCCGATCGCAGACACCCAGTCTCTGAACTTCGACTTCAACGGCTACAAAACCAAGGGCGATGGCCAGGAACTGGCTGGTGTCGTCGACAATAAAATCTGGTCCCTGGCAGCTGCCTACACCTTGGGCGCGCACAAGTTCACCATCGCTCACCAACGCGCCACTGGCGATGCTGGCTACGTCTACGGCGTAGAGGGTAACGGTACTATCTTCCTGTCCAACTCCGTCCAGATCTCCGACTTCAACAACAAGGACGAGCGCTCCTGGCAAGCGGCCTATAATCTCAACATGGCCAGCTACGGTGTACCAGGTCTGAGCTTCATGGCCCGTTACGTCAAGGGTAACAATATCGATACCGGCGGTGCTGGCGAAGGCAAGGAACACGAACTCAACTACGAAGCCAAGTACGTCCTGCAAGACGGCGCGGCTAAAGACCTGTCCTTCCGTCTCCGTAGCGCGGTTTACCGTGCCAACGACGCTCTCGGCAACAACGGCAACAACAACGACGTACGTGTCATCGTTGAATACCCGCTGAGCATCTTGTAATTCAGCTGTAATTCGATAGCGTCTTAGAGCTCTGCTCTAACAAAAAACCGCTCACCTGGTTCAGGTGAGCGGTTTTTTTATTACCGTCAAATGACCTCTCAGCAGCATTAGTTGCATAGCAAGCTAACTAACCTGCGCACAATAACGTCAACCGTCCTTGCCTTACCAACGGTCTATACGCAATTCCCCTTTACCGGTACCGAAAGGCGTTTGTGTGGGTAGATTAAAAGGGCGGACAAACAAAAGGGGCCAATCGCCCCTTGAGTTTAAATGCTGATACCTGACCGAACAGCCACGTAATAACAAACTGTGTTACCGCACAGAGAGTGATTCCTGGACCACACGAATCACTCGCTGCGGGAACGGAGCCTCAATACCCGCTGCTTTCAACCTGTCACGGGACAGCTCGTTGAACTTGAACAGCACATCCCAGTAGTCCGCGGTTTTCACCCAGACCCGCAGCGAAACGGTGATTGAGCTCTCGCCCAATGCCGACACTACAGCCACTGGCGCCGGATCGTTCAGCACTCGCTGGTCGTTGGCAAGTTCAAGCAGAACTTCACGGGTCTTCTGCAAATCGGCGTGGTAATCGACACCCACGTCAAACACCACTTTGCGGGTCAGCTGGCGGTTGGTATTGGTGATGATGCCATTGGACAGAATGCCGTTAGGCACGATGACCGTCTTGTTGTCGCCAGTGCGGATCACGGTATGGAAAATCTGAATGCTGTCGACTGTACCCGCAGTGCCCTGGGCTTCGATCCAGTCACCGATCCGGAACGGACGGAACAACAGAATCAGCACGCCGCCAGCGAAGTTCGCCAGGCTGCCCTGCAACGCCAGACCGATGGCCAATGTCGCTGCACCGATAGCCGCCACGAACGAGGTGGTTTCCACACCGATCATCGAGGCTACGCTGACAATCAGCATGACCTTGAGAACGATGTTCGCAAGACTGGTAACAAACCCCTGCAACGCCAGATCGGCATTACGCATGGCCAGCAGTCTGCCAACCTTGTGGGTCAGTTTGTTAATCAGCCACCAACCGATGGCCAATGTGATGACCGCCAACAGCACCCGGCTGCCATATTCCATGATCATCGGAATCCAGGCTTGGGAAGCCTTGACCAGGCTGTCTACTTCCGCATTCAAATCCATCTATCTCTCCTTATTACCGGGTGTCCGGCTCGCAATACGGGTTGGCAGAACGACTGAAATCACTTGGGCTCAATCGTTTCTGCCATTCCATGGGCCTCGGACGCCGATAACGCCAAGAGGTTCCCGGAATACGGGTCAGTCGCGGAAATTGTTGAACTGCAACGGCATGCCGAATTCCTTGGCGCGCAGTGCGGCAATCGCTTCCTGCAAGTCGTCACGCTTCTTGCCGGTAATACGCACTTGCTCACCCTGAATGGCTGCCTGGACCTTGAGCTTGGCGTCCTTGACGTGAGCAACGATCTTCTTCGCCATCTCTTTATCGATCCCTTCCTTGAGGGTCGCTTCCTGCTTCATCAATTTGCCGGAAGCGTAAGCGTCCTTGAGCTCAAGGCACTGCACATCGATCTTGCGCTTGACCAGAGCCAACTTGAGAATTTCGATCATTGCTTCCAACTGAAAGTCAGCTTCAGCGGTCATGTTGACGACCAGATCCTTTTCCTTGAACTCGAAGCTGCCTTTTCCTTTCAAGTCATAGCGGCGGTCGAGCTCCTTGACGGCGTTCTCGACCGCGTTGGTGACTTCGTGTTTGTCCAGTTCGGATACCACGTCGAACGACGGCATGTAATTTCTCCAATATTAAAAGGGCGCAGCTCAATATAGATGAAGCTTGCGGTTAAAATGCGGGCTCATTATAACGGGTCTTTCCTCTCCTTCACTGTGAGCCTCACATGCGGCTGCCAAACAGAGCAAAAAGCTGATGTCGACCACTTGGCACATTCTCGGCGCAGGTAGCCTCGGCTCCTTGTGGGCAACACGCCTGGCACGAGCTGGCTTGCCAGTCAGACTGATTCTGCGCGATCAGGCACGCTTGCAGGCCTACCAGGCGGCAGGCGGGCTCACGCTGGTGGAGCACGGAGAAGCGCGGCGCTATGAGATTCCCGGCGAAACCGTCGACAGTGGCGAACCCATCACCCGACTGCTCGTAGCCTGTAAGGCCTACGACGCTGAAAAAGCCGTCGCGCAACTGTCACCACGCCTGACTCCCGACGCTGAACTGATTCTTTTACAAAACGGCCTGGGCAGTCAGGACGCGGTCGCAGCGCGGGTCCCACAGGCGCGCTGCATCTTTGCTTCCAGCACCGAAGGTGCGTTTCGCGATGGCGATTGGCGTGTGGTATTTGCCGGCCACGGTTATACATGGCTCGGTGATGTCGGCCACCCGACCCCGCCAATCTGGCTGGATGATCTGAGCGCGGGCGGCATCCCTCATGAGTGGAGTGCGGATATCCTCACACGGCTCTGGCGAAAACTGGCGCTCAATTGCGCCATCAACCCGCTGACCGTGCTGCACGACTGCCCTAATGGCGGCTTGCAGCAGCATCACTGCGAGGTCGCCACCCTCTGCGCCGAGCTGACTGAACTACTGGAACGTTGCGGCCAGCCGGCGGCAGCGCAAGATCTGCAACACGAAGTCGAGCGAGTCATTCAGGCGACCGCGGCCAATTTTTCGTCGATGTATCAGGATGTCGCCAACCGCCGCAGGACCGAGATCAGCTACCTGCTGGGTCATGTCTGCAATGTTGCGTCTCGACATCGACTGACCCTGCCCCATCTCAATCAGGTGCAACAGCGATTGATCGAGCACCTGCGCACGCGCGGATTGCCCAGCGACTGAGCAGCGGCTACGCTGCCCACTTGTTCCTCTTCAGCGACGACCCCCGATGCAATTGCGCCAGCGCCTTGAAAACCTGCCGGTCGGCCAGAAACTGCTCGCGGCCCTGCTGGTTCTGCTGACCACCGTGCTACTGGTCGCCAACCTGACATTTATCAGCGCCGCCTACTGGATTTCCCAGGAAAGCATGGCCCCACAGGCCTTGCAAACCATAGGTCGATTGATCTCCAATCCGAGCCTGGCCGCCCAGGCGCTGGACTCGCCACAAAGTGCCGAAAAACTGCTCAATGAGCTCAACAGCTATTCGCCATTACGTGCTGCGGCGTTGTATGACAGCAAAGGCGCGCGCCTGGCGCAGTTGCAACACAGCGAACAGCTCAAACTGCCAGAGCGCTATCGGCATATCGAAGCCTGGCAAGTGACCGAGTTTCGCAGCAATCAGCTGATCACCCTGCCTCGCCCCGGTCAGCCGTCAGGGCATTTGCTGCTGGTGGCCAGCAGCGAACTGCCGATGGCGTTCTACACCGGCACCCTGACGGCCAGTCTGGGGATTCTGATCTTCAGTGTGCTGCTGTGGCTGGTGATCGCCCAGCAGATCAAACGCCTGATCACCCGGCCGATCCACCAACTCGAAGAGCTGTCCCGACAAGTGACCCGTGAGGAGAACTACGCCTTGCGCGCCTCTCGCGGTAATCACGACGAAATCGGTAGCCTCGCCGAAGCCTTCAACACCATGCTTTCGCGGATCGAAGCTCGTGAGCAGCAGCTCAAACGCGCACGAGATGATTCCCAAGCGGCGTATGACCAGGCCCAAGGCCTTGCCGAAGAAACCCGTCACACCAATCGCAAGCTGGAGCTGGAAGTCCAGGTCCGGAGCAAGATCGAGAAGAAGCTCACCGGCTTTCAAAACTACCTCAATAGCATCATCGACTCGATGCCCTCGGCGCTGATCGCGCTGGATGAACAGCTCTACGTGACCCAATGGAATCAGGAAGCCAGCGCCCTTTCCGGAACCCGTCTGGACGAAGCCCTGAATCAGCCGATCTTCCTTGCCTTCGAACCGCTCAAGCCGTTCCTGCCACAACTCAAGGAAACCGTGGAGCAGCACACGGTGGCCAAGATCGAGCGCGTCACCTGGGTCAAGGACGATGAAGCCAAGCATTACGCCCTGACCTTCTATCCGTTGATGGGCGGTGCCGGGCGCGGGGTAGTAATCCGAATCGATGACATCACCCAGCGCCTGTCTCTGGAAGAAATGATGGTGCAATCGGAGAAGATGCTCTCAGTTGGTGGCCTCGCCGCCGGCATGGCCCACGAGATCAACAACCCCTTGGGAGCGATCCTGCACAATGTTCAGAACATTCGTCGCCGTTTGTCGCCAGATTTGCCAAAGAACCTCGAACAAGCCGAGCAGATCGGCATCCCTCTGGAGACTGTCAACCGCTACCTGCAAAGCCGTGAAGTGCCGCAGTTGCTCGATGGCATTCAACAGGCCGGAGCGCGTGCGGCTAAAATTGTGACTCACATGCTCAGCTTCAGCCGCCGCAGCAACCGACAAATGGCTCCCTGCGATCTGCCGGCGTTGATCGACCAGGCTGTGGAAATTGCCAGCAACGACTTTGATCTGGCCATCGGCTTCGACTTCAAGGGCCAAGCCATCGTTCGCCAGTTCGACCCGCAGTTGGGCCCGGTTCCGGGCACCGCCAACGAGCTGGAGCAGGTTCTGCTCAACCTGCTGAAAAACGCCGCCCAGGCCATTCACCAACGTGAGGACGATAGAGAGCCGGGGCGAATCATTCTGCGCACCCGCTTGAATCCGCCTTGGGCGGAAATCCAGGTCGAAGACAATGGCATCGGCATGAGCGAAAACGTGCGTAAACGCACTTTCGAACCGTTTTTCACCACCAAGGAAATCGGTCAGGGCACCGGGCTTGGGTTGTCCGTTTCCTATTTCATCATCACCAACAACCACAAGGGTCAGATGGAAGTACAGTCGACCCTGGGCCAAGGCACCTGCTTCACCTTGCGCCTGCCATTGGCGGGCACCCAGCTCGCCTCTCATGAACTCAGTCAACTGGAGAGGTAAGCATGGGTTTTCGCTTGTCGAAGATTTACACACGCACCGGCGACAAAGGTGAAACCGGCCTTGGCGACGGACGCCGGGTGCCCAAGGATCATCCACGGGTCGAGGCCATGGGCGAAGTCGACACCTTGAACAGTCAGTTGGGGTTGTTATTGGCCGGACTGGCCGAGCAGGTCCGCGAGTGCCCGGGTTTGACCGAGGTGATTGAAGTCCTGATGCCCTGCCAGCACCGATTGTTCGACCTGGGTGGCGAGTTGGCGATGCCGGTGTATCAGGCGCTCAATTCAGCTGAAGTCGAGCGCCTGGAGGCGGCTATCGATCTGTGGAATGAAGAGCTGGGGCCGCTAAAGAATTTCATTCTGCCCGGTGGCTCGGCGTTGATCGCCCAGGCCCATGTGTGCCGTAGCCTGGCCCGCAGTGCCGAACGGCGTTGCCAGCATCTGAATGCTGTCGAACCACTGACCGGGGTTGGCCTGGCATACATCAATCGGCTGTCGGACTTGCTGTTTGTTGCCGCTCGATTGATCGCCAAGCGTCAGGGTATTGCCGAAATCTTGTGGCAGGCGGCGACGAAGCCTCAGGTTTAGTCGGCGCCTGTCAGGCCTCATCGCGAGCAGGCTCGCTCCCACAATGTATTACCGGTGTACACAAAAACTGTATTCACACCTAACCACTGTGGGAGCGAGCCTGCTCGCGATGAGGCCAGTCGCATCACCGCAAATCAAGCCTCAGGCCAAAACGCCCGAATCCCCGCCACACCCTGCGCACCGGTTTCCCAGGCACGCTGGCGTTCGGCCGGGCCGACACCACCGAGCAAAAACACAGGCCTGTTGAAGCTGCTGATTAACTGCCGTGCCTGCTCCCAACCCAACGGCTGCGCATCCGGATGGGTCTGTGTGGGCTGAACCGGCGACAGCGTGACGAAGTCCACACCCATCTGTTCAGCCAAGGCCAACTCCTCGGCATTGTGGCAAGAAGCCGCCAGCCAACGAGACGCAGGTAACGGCCGACCGGCGCTAGCGTATTTACGCAATTGCGCAGCAGTCACATGCCAACCTGCGGACGGGAAATCTCCCAGCCACTCGAACGGGCCCTTGAGCATCAACTGCGCCTTGCCCGCACACAGGCCTGCTGCGTCCACCGCCAGGTCGCGATATTGCGGGTCGTAGCCGTTCGGCGCACGCAACTGAATCAGTTTGATGCCACCGGCGATGGCTTTCTGTATACCTCGCAACAACGCCGGTGTTTCCAGGCCTTCAGGGGTGATCAAGTATTCACCCGGCAACCGGGCTGCCGCGACTATCGGTTGGTTGGCAGCCGGAAACTCATAGTCCGCCAACTCCCGAGCAGTCACCCAGGCCAAAGGTTGCCCTTCGGCACCGTGGGGTTCGCCGGTAAAGGCCGAAACTTCCCAGACATCCAGCAACACCTGCTTGTCCGGGTAGTCATGCTGCACGTTGATCAACGGCCGAGCCGCACTGACCACAATGCCCAACTCTTCCTGCAGCTCACGGGCAAGTGCGGCCTCCACCGCTTCGTCTGCCTCGACCTTGCCACCGGGAAACTCCCAAAGGCCGCCCTGATGTTGCGTGTCGGCACGCCGGGCTATGAGGATCTTGCCGTTGCTATCACGGATAACGGCCGCAGCCACATGTACTCGTTTCACCGCACTATTTCCTCTAAACCGGCCTTCTGCCAAGCCTTGAAGGCTGGCCATTGGTAAATCGTTTCAACATACGCCGCGTCGACCGCTGGCAACGCCACCTGATAGGTGCGCAAACGCACGGCAATCGGTGCGAAGAAGGCGTCCGCAAGGCTGACAGGTCCAAACAGGAAAGGCCCTGGCTCGGTGGCGGCCGCTCGGCATTCAGCCCACAGCGCCAGCATGCGTTCGATGTCAGCCTGCGCTTCAGGCGGCATCGGCGACAGCGGTGCATCACGGCTCAGGTCGAACGGCATGTTGCCGCGCATCCCGAAGAAGCCGCTGTGCATTTGCGCGCAAGCGGAACGCGCCTGGGCACGGGCGGCGATGTCGCGCGGCCACAAATCAACCTCAGGGAAACGCTCGACCAGGTATTCGGCAATCGCCAACGAATCGGCAATGGTGCCGTGCTCGGTCTTCAGTAGAGGGACTTTGCCGGTCGGCGAATGTTTGAGGACCAACTGATGGGTGTCCGGCTGGTTCAGTTTGATCAGTTCTTCGGTGTAAGTAGCGCCGGCCAGCTCCAGCGCCAAGGCGCCGCGCAAGGACCAGGAGGAATAGAGTTTGTCGCCAATGATCAGGTGGAAGCGCATGTTCGGGCACCTTTTGGTAAGAGGAACGGGCCAGAATCTTTAGTGTCTGGAGGGCCGTCATCGCGAGCAAGCTCGCCCCCACATTGGATCCTGCCGTACACAAATACTGTACTCACTGAAGATCTACTGTGGGAGCGGGCTTGCTCGCGAATGGGGCGACTCGGTCTGGATCGTGGTTACGTACGGTATTCGGCGTTGATCTTCACATATTCGTGGGACAGGTCAGTGGTCCAGATCGTTTCACTGCAATCACCACGACCCAGTTCGATACGAATAGTGATCTCGTCCTGCTGCATCACCGCCGCGCCTTGCGCTTCGGTGTAAGTCGCTGCACGAGCACCACGGCTGGCAATGCAGACTGAGCCGAGGAACACGTCAATCTTGCTCACGTCCAGATCCGGTACGCCGGCACGACCGACGGCGGCGAGAATACGGCCCCAGTTCGGATCGGAGGCGAACAATGCCGTCTTGATCAGCGGCGAGTGGGCCACGGTGTAACCGACGTCCAGGCATTCCTGATGATTACCACCGCCGTTTACCTCAACAGTGACGAACTTGGTCGCGCCCTCGCCGTCACGGACGATGGCCTGGGCCACTTCCATGCAGACTTCGAACACTGCCTGCTTCAGTGCGGCGAACAGCGGACCACCGGCGGAGGTAATTTGCGGCAGATCAGCTTTGCCGGTGGCAATCAGCATGCAGCAATCGTTGGTCGAGGTATCACCATCAATGGTGATGCGGTTGAACGACTTGTTGGCGCCGTCCAGGAGCAGGTTCTGCAGCACGTCGCGAGAGACTTTAGCGTCGGTGGCGATGTAACCGAGCATGGTTGCCATGTTCGGGCGGATCATCCCTGCGCCTTTGCTGATACCGGTGACAGTGACAGTCACGCCGTCGTGCTGAAACTGCCGGCTCGCACCCTTTGGCAAGGTGTCGGTGGTCATGATGCCGGTGGCGGCTTCGGCCCAGTTGTTCTCGGACAAGTCGTCGAGGGCAGCCTGCAAGGCGCCTTCGATCTTCTCGACCGGCAGCGGCTCGCCAATCACGCCAGTGGAATACGGCAGCACCAGGCTGGCGTCGACACCGGTCAATTCAGCCAGTTTGGCGCAGGTGCGCTCAGCGGCGGCCAGGCCTGGTTCACCTGTACCGGCGTTGGCATTGCCGGTATTGGTCAGCAAGTAACGCACCGGGCCTTGCACGCGTTGCTTGGCCAGGATCACCGGAGCTGCGCAAAAAGCGTTCAGGGTGAACACGCCCGCAACCGTGGAGCCTTCAGCACAGCGCATGACCACGACATCCTTGCGCCCCGGGCGCTTGATGCCAGCCGAGGCAATACCGAGTTCAAAACCGGCAACCGGGTGCAACGTTGGCAAAGGACCAAGACCAACAGCCATGAATGCGCTCCTCTTAAGGTGATGTCAGCACTGTCGCCGCGTTGGACAGTGTTTCAAATGGAAAAACGCCGCGACGGCTGATGCCGGTCGCGGCGCGGGTATTTCAGTGTCTGGCGAAAATCTTAGTTGATTTGGCCATGACAATGTTTGAACTTCTTGCCCGAACCGCAGTAGCACAGTTCGTTACGACCCAGCTTCTGCTCACTGCGAACCGGCGCAGCGGCAAGCGCGACATCAAGATCGATGCCCTCGTCCAAAGCTTCCGGATGCTCCAGACCTGGCGCTTCGGCGTGTTCGAACTGCATGCGTTGAGCCAGGGACTCGGCTTCCTGACGCAAGCGAGCTTCTTCTTCGATTGGATCTTCGCGGCGAACCTGAACGTGGGACAGCACACGGATCGAGTCGCGCTTGATCGAATCCAGCAGCTCGGAGAACAAGGTGAAGGACTCGCGCTTGTATTCCTGCTTCGGGTTCTTCTGCGCATAGCCGCGCAAGTGGATGCCGTGGCGCAGGTGATCCATGGTCGACAGGTGGTCTTTCCACAGGTCATCCAGCACGCGCAGAACGATTTGTTTCTCGAAGGTGCGCAGTGCTTCGGCACTCGCTTGCTCTTCTTTCTCGTTGTAGGCGGCCAGCAACTCGGTCATCAACTTCTCGCGAAGGGTTTCTTCGTAGAGGTGATCGTCTTCGTCAAGCCATTGCTGGATCGGCAGTTCCACACCGAAGTCGCTCAGCAGAGCGGCTTCCAGACCTGCCACATCCCACTGTTCAGGCAGCGACTGCGGCGGAATGTGCGCACTGACGGTGGCGTTGAGTACGTCCTGACGGAAGTCGGCGATGGTTTCACCGATGTTGTCGGCGGCCAACAAACTGTTACGCATGTGATAGATCACTTTACGTTGTTCGTTGTTGACGTCATCGAACTCGAGCAGCTGCTTACGAATGTCGAAGTTACGACCTTCGACCTTGCGCTGAGCCTTTTCGATAGCGTTGGTCACCATGCGGTGCTCGATCGCTTCGCCGGACTGCATGCCCAGGGCTTTCATGAAGTTCTTCACCCGGTCAGAGGCGAAGATGCGCATCAGGCTGTCTTCAAGCGACAGGTAGAAACGGCTGGAACCGGCGTCACCCTGACGACCGGCACGACCACGCAACTGGTTGTCGATACGGCGCGATTCATGACGCTCGGAAGCGATGACCTGCAAGCCGCCCGATTCGAGCACTTGCTGGTGGCGTTTCTGCCAGTCGGCCTTGATCTGCGCGATTTGCTCAGGGGTCGGGTCTTCCAGTGAAGCCACTTCCACTTCCCAGTTGCCGCCCAACAGGATGTCAGTACCACGACCGGCCATGTTGGTAGCAATGGTCAGCGCGCCCGGGCGACCGGCCTGGGCGATGATTTCTGCTTCTTTTTCGTGGAACTTGGCGTTCAGAACCTTGTGTTCGATGCCTTCCTTCTGGAGCAGATTGGACATGTGCTCGGAGGTTTCAATGGTCGCAGTACCCACCAGCACCGGACGGCCCTGGGTCATGCATTCCTTGATGTCGGCAACGATAGCGGCGTATTTCTCTTCCGCAGTGAGGAACACCAGGTCGTTGTAGTCTTTACGCGCCAGCGGTTTGTTCGGTGGAATGACCATCACCGCCAGACCGTAGATCTGGTGGAATTCGAACGCTTCGGTGTCGGCCGTACCGGTCATGCCGGACAGTTTGTTGTACAGACGGAAATAGTTCTGGAAGGTGGTCGACGCCAAGGTCTGGCTTTCGGCCTGAATGTTCAGCTCTTCTTTGGCTTCGATGGCCTGGTGCAGGCCTTCGGACAGACGACGACCGGGCATGGTACGGCCGGTGTGTTCGTCGACCAGAATGACCTGACCGTCCTGAACGATATATTCGATGTTGCGATGGAACAGTTTATGCGCGCGCAGACCGGAATAAACGTGGGTCAGCAGGCCCAGGTTGTGTGCCGAGTACAGGCTCTCACCTTCAGCCAGCAGGCCAACGCGGGTCAGCATTTCTTCGATGAACTGGTGACCGGCTTCGTTCAGCTCGACCTGACGGGTCTTCTCGTCGACGGTGTAGTGACCAGCTTTGGTGACTTCGCCTTCCACTTCTTCAACGTGCAGTTCAAGCTGCGGGATCAGTTTGTTGATCTCGATGTATAGCTTGGAGCTGTCTTCGGCCTGACCGGAAATGATCAGTGGGGTACGGGCTTCGTCGATCAGGATCGAGTCGACTTCGTCGATTACGGCAAAATTGAGCTCACGCTGGAATTTTTCTTCCATGCTGAAAGCCATGTTGTCGCGCAGGTAATCGAAACCGAATTCGTTGTTGGTGCCGTAGGTGATGTCGGCGGCATAGGCAGCACGCTTCTCTTCCGGCGGCTGGAACGGCGTAACCACACCGACTGTCATGCCGAGGAATTCGTAGAGCGGACGCATCCAGTTGGCGTCACGACGAGCCAGGTAGTCGTTCACGGTTACAACGTGCACGCCCTTGCCGGACAGCGCGTTCAGGTAAACGCCGAGCGTCGCCACCAGGGTCTTGCCTTCACCGGTACGCATTTCTGCGATCTGGCCTTCATGCAAGGTCATGCCGCCGATCAATTGCACGTCGAAGTGGCGCATGCCCATGACACGCTTACCGGCTTCACGGGCAACCGCAAAGGCTTCAGGGAGGAGCTTGTCGAGGGTCTCACCTTTGGCTATGCGGGCCTTGAACTCTTCGGTCTTGGCGCGCAATTGCTCGTCCGAAAGGGCCACCATTTGCTCTTCGAAGGCATTGACGACCTGTACCGTCTTGAGCATGCGTTTGACTTCGCGCTCGTTCTTGCTTCCAAAAAGTTTCTTTAACAAAGGCGCAAACATATCGACAGGTTCTTCCACACATAGGGATGGAGGGCGGCCCCGTGAGTCGCCCGTGCAGCCCTTATGGCCGCATGCGAACGAGCATTCTACCCGGAAACGATTGTGAGGAAAGTGGCGTTATTCCACGATGCTGGCACAGCGCTGTGACGGGGCTCATTTAAAATAAGGGCTTTTTGCTGAACTTCAACCCATTCTCGGCAGAAGTTACTCGTTGATTTAATGGGTAAACCCGCTGTAAAGCAATGGGGAGCAAGCGCGTCCGGTGCTTTCTGCTACCATGGCGGCTCTGTTACTTCAGGTGTCTGATCATGGCATTTCGCCCTCTTACGGCCAGAGCACCCGCCGTCCTGCTTCGCGAAGCCAAGCCTTTAAAAGCCATATTCAGCCACGCTCAACGCCTGGCCCATTTACAGCGTTTGCTTGAAAGCCAACTGCAACCCGCCGCCCGTGAACATTGCCACGTGGCTTCCTGGCGTGAAGGCAGTTTGCTGTTGATTGTCACCGACGGTCATTGGGCGACCCGGCTGCGCTATCAACAAAAACGTCTGCAGCGTCAGTTGCAGGTGTTCGATGAATTCAACAGCCTGACGCGCATTCTGTTCAAAGTTCAGCCTCCCACTGTGCAACAAGGCGCAGTCGGCCACACCATGGACCTGTCGACAAACGCCGCCGAGACCATTCAGGCCACCGCCGACGGCATCAGCGACCCCAACCTGCGCGCCGCTCTGGAGCGTCTGGCCAGCCACGCCAAACCCCGGCCCCTGTAGGAGCGAGCTTGCTCGCGATGGACGTTAACGATAACGCGTGTTTTCTGAATAGACGCGCCGCCCTTGAATCCATCGCGAGCAAGCTCGCTCCTACAGGGTACACACCTAGCGGCGTTTGCTGCCGCCCAACAACGACCCCATCAAACCGCGGACCAATTGTCGGCCCAGCTGATTGGCTGCCTGACGCATGGCTGACTTCAACGCCTGCCCGGCCGCCGTGCCGAGAAACTCACCGGCTTTGTCAGTGAAGCTCGGCTCTTCGGCCACCGATTTACCCGGTGCGGCTTCAATTTCTGGCGCCAGCCCTTTACGGCTCATCAGCACTTCATAGGCCGATTCACGATCGATCGGTTTGTCATAACGTCCGACCAACGGTGAGCTGGCAATCAGGGCTGCACGCTCGACGTCGCTCAGTGGCCCGATTCGAGATTGCGGCGGTGCCACCAAAACACGCTGGACCATCGCTGGCGTGCCCTTGTCCTGCAAAGTGCCGACCAGGGCCTCACCAATACCCAGTTCCGTCAGCACCGCCAACGCATCGAACGCCGGGTTCGGACGGAAACCATCGGCCACCGCCCGCAAGGATTTCTGTTCTTTGGCAGTGAACGCCCGTAACCCATGCTGAACGCGTAAGCCCAACTGCGCCAGCACGTCATCCGGCAAGTCGCCCGGTGACTGGGTGACGAAATACACGCCGACACCTTTGGAGCGGATCAAGCGTACGACCTGCTCCAAGCGATCCTGTAAGGCCTTGGGCGTACCGGAGAACAACAAATGAGCTTCATCGAAGAACAGCGCCAGCAGCGGTTTTTCCGCATCGCCGCGCTCCGGCAGTTGCTCGAACAATTCGGCCAGCAACCACAGCAGGAAGGTCGCGTAGACCTTGGGGGCCTCGTGCACCAGACGGCTGGCGTCGAGCAGGTGAATGCGCCCGCGGCCGTCACTGGCAGGCGCAAGAATGTCTTGCAGTTGCAACGCCGGTTCACCGAACAAGGCTTCAGCGCCCTGCTGCTCCAGCGTCGCCAAACGCCGCAACAGCGCCTGGCTGGAGCCGGTGGTCATCAGCGCCGCATCGTCGCCCAGCGACTCGGGGTTGTCCCGGAGGTGGTTGAGCAGCGCTTTTAGGTCTTTGAGGTCCAATAGCAACAGACCTTCACGGTCAGCCACCTTGAACGCGGCATATAGCGCGGACTGCTGGCTGTCGGTGAGTTCCAGCAGACTGCCCAACAGCAATGGCCCCATATCGCTCAATGTGGTGCGCAAGGGATGGCCAGACTGACCATGAATGTCCCACAGAGTGACGGGATAGGCCTGAGGTTTGTAATCGAGCCAAGGCATCCCGGCGATCCGCTCGGCCACTTTGCCCTGAGGATTACCGGCGGCACCCAAGCCGCACAAATCACCTTTGATGTCAGCAGCAAACACCGCAACGCCGGCATCACTGAAGGCTTCGGCCATGCGTTGCAGGGTGACGGTTTTCCCCGTACCGGTAGCCCCGGCCACCAGCCCGTGACGGTTCGCCAGGCGCATGGCCTGGGCAATCGGTTGTCCCTCAAGGTCAGCACCGATAACGAGTTGCGATGAGTCAGGCATTTTGTCACCCATGGTTAATCTTTAGCCCTGCACAGTCGATATAGAAAGTGAGAGACCAGAAAAGATTGAAATCCAGGTTGGATAATTCCCTTAAGGAGAGGTGGAAATATCAGCCTACTTTCAACCTTGCCCATTTTGCGCGCGTTTAAAACAGCACGCCCTGGACATTAAGACCTTAGCGGACACCACAAGTGATGAACAAAAATCTGCGCTTCAGCCATAAAATCCTGCTTGCCGCTGCCCTGATCGTTATTGCCGCCTTCGCCTCTTTCACGCTGTACAACGACTATTTGCAGCGCAATGCGATTCGCCAGGACCTGGACAATTACCTGCATGAAATGGGCACCGTTACTGCGAAGAATATCCAGACCTGGCTCGCCGGCCGTAGTTTGTTGATCGAAAATCTTTCACAGTCCGTTGCGCTCAACCCGGATATGGGAAACGTCGCCAATCTGCTTGAACAGAAGGCGGTGACTTCCAGCTTCATGGGTGCCTATCTAGGGAACAAGGACGGCAGCTTCCTCATTCGCCCGGACAGCAAAATGCCGGACGGCTACGACCCGCGCGCCCGCCCTTGGTACAAGACTGCAGAGAACAGCAGCGGCTCGGCTTTGACCGAACCTTACATCGATCTGGCTTCCGGCCAATTGGTGATTTCCATCGTCAACAGCGTGCTCAAGGGCGGCCAGAACCTTGGCGTGGTTGGCGGCGATCTGAGCCTGCAGGTGATTGCCGATAGCCTCAACGCGCTGGACTTCGGCGGCATGGGATATGCCTTTCTGGTCAGTGCCGACGGCAAAATCCTCGTGCATCCGGACAAGGCGTTGGTGATGAAGACGCTCAAAGACGTCTACCCGCAAGACACTCCACGCCTGAGCACAGACCTCAGCGAAATTGAGGTCGATGGTAAAACCCGTATCGTCACTTTCACTCAGATCAAGGGACTGTCCTCGGTCAACTGGTACATCGGCCTGTCCGTGGACAAGGACAAAGCGTTCTCGATGCTCAGTGAGTTTCGCGCGTCAGCGATCGTTGCCACCCTTATTGCCGTGGTCATCATCATCGCCCTGCTCGGCATGCTGATTCGCATCTTGCTCCAGCCACTGCATGTAATGACCCGTGCGATGCAGGACATTGCCGACGGCGAGGGTGACCTCACCAAACGCCTGACCATCGAGAGTCAGGACGAATTCGGTATTCTCGGCACCGCCTTCAACCGTTTCGTCGAGCGGATTCACACCTCAATTCGCGAAGTGTCCTCGGCCACCGAGCACGTCAACGAAGTGGCCTTGCGGGTAGTCAGCGCCTCCAATTCGTCGATGTTCAACTCCGACCAGCAGGCGTCGCGCACCAGCAGCGTTGCCGCGGCAATCAACCAGCTCGGCGCTGCCGCCCAGGAAATCGCCCAGAACGCCGCCCTCGCCTCGCAGCATTCCAGCGACGCCCGCAGCTTGGCGGAAGACGGTCAGCAAGTGGTCGACAGAAGCATCAAGGCGATGAATCAGCTGTCGACAATGCTGAGTGCTTCAAGCACCAACATTGAGTCCCTCAATAGCAAGACGGTGAACATCGGGCAGATTCTCGAAGTGATCACCAGTATTTCCCAACAGACCAACCTGCTGGCACTCAACGCAGCGATCGAAGCGGCGCGCGCCGGTGAAGCCGGGCGCGGTTTCGCGGTGGTGGCTGATGAAGTGCGCAATCTGGCTCATCGCACCCAAGAGTCTGCGCAACAGGTGCAGACCATGATCGAAGAGCTGCAGGTCGGGGCTCGTGAGTCGGTCAGCACCATGGGCGAAAGCCAGCGCCACAGCCACGACAGCGTGGAAATCGCTAACCTCGCCGGTGAGCGCCTGAACAGCGTGACCCAGCGCATCGGCGAGATCGACGGCATGAACCAGTCGGTGGCCACCGCTACCGAGGAACAGACCGCCGTGGTCGAGTCAATCAATGTCGACATCACTGAAATCAACACCCTCAACCAGGAAGGTGTGGAGAATCTGCAGTCGACCCTGCGCGCGTGTTCCGACCTTGAGCAACAGGCTGCACGCCTGAAACAACTAGTGGGCAGTTTCCGCATCTGACCGGAAACCCTCCATCAGCAAAAACGCCCTCTACTTGAGGGCGTTTTTATTTGTAACTAGCGACCCTTCCCACAACTCACCGAACATCTATTCTTCATAAAGGTCAACCCTAAGGAGAACAACCGATAGGAGGGATGCTCATCGTGCATATCGCTGACATAACCATGTTCTACGCCCCTGCCAGCGGTGGCGTGCGCACTTATCTGGATGCCAAACACCGTCGCCTGGGACGTCAGCCAGGTATCCGTCACAGCGTGCTGATCCCTGGGGCGCACCTGAGTGAGCAGGACGGTATTTACACAGTCCCCGCTCCCGCCCTGCCCTTCGGCAAAGGCTACCGTTTCCCTTGGCGTCTGGCACCCTGGCGCAATGTTCTGCGCGATCTGCAACCCAATTTGATTGAAGTCGGCGATCCCTATCTCACCGCTTGGGCCGCCCTTGACGCTCGCCGTCAGCTGGATGTGCCGGTGATCGGTTTTTATCACTCCGACCTGCCACTGCTGGCGAGCAACCGCATGGGCAACTGGTGCACACCGAATGTCGAAGCGTATATCCGCAAGCTGTATGGCAATTTCGATCGAGTATTGGCACCCAGCCAGATAATGGCAGACAAGCTGATCGGTCTGGGGGTGAGAAATGTTTTTGTGCAGCCTTTGGGCGTGGACCTGCAAATCTTCAACCCGAGCGCCCGAGACCCAGGCTTACGCGCTGAACTGGGCATTGCCGAAAGCACCCGGCTGCTGATCTTCGCCGGGCGTGGTTCCAAGGAAAAGAATCTGCCGGTTCTGCTCAGTTGCATGAAACACCTTGGTGAACGCTATCACTTGCTGCTGGTCGGCTCCTCCATGCCGGCCGTGGTGCCAGATAACGTCACGGTAATCGATGAGTTCTACCCCGCCCATCAAGTTGCCCGGTTGATGGCCAGTTCTGATGCGTTGCTCCACGCCGGTGATCAAGAAACCTTCGGTCTGGTGATCCTCGAAGCCATGGCCTGCGGCATTCCGGTGGTTGCGGTAGACGCCGGTGCATTCCAGGAAATCGTCACACCAGCCTGCGGCCTGCTCTGTATCCCGGACAACCCGTTGGCAATGGCCAATGCCGTGCATGATCTGTTCGCCTACGGCAGCGCTATTCTGGGCCAGCAGGCGAGACGCCATGTTGAGCAGCATTACGCCTGGGACACGGTGGTCAGCAGCCTGTTGAGGCACTATCGCGCCGTACTCGGCAACCAACAGCCGCTGCTGGCCCATGGTTGAGCCCATGAGCCTACCCAGCGTGTTGCTGGTCCTGCATGACGTCGCGCCGCAAACCTGGGCGGACTATCAGCCGTTCGTCGAAGCAGTGGATGCGCTGGGCAATGTGCCCATGACCTGGTTGGTAGTGCCCGACTTCCACAAGCACAACGCGCTGGATGCCCATCCGGATTTTCGTCGCCTGCTGAGCAGCCGCATAGCCCGGGGCGATGAGCTGGCGCTGCACGGTTATTTTCATTGCGACGACAGCCCGGCCCCGGTGAGCCCTCGGGATTGGTTCATGCGACGGATTTACACCCATGAGGGTGAGTTCTACGGTTTATCGAAAAACGCCGCCCTCGCCCGCTTGCACGCCGGAATCGAATTGTTCCAGCGCTACAACTGGCCGCTGGAGGGCTTCATCGCGCCAGCCTGGCTGATGAGCCAAGGTACGCGCCTGGCGCTGCGCGAGCTGCCTCTGAGCTACACCAGCGATCCACAGCATCTATATCGTCTGCCGGACTTCACTCAGGTCGATGCACCGGGGCTGGTCTGGAGCTCGCGCAATGCCTGGCGCCGTGGCCTGTCGAAGCTGCTCAGCGATCAACGCGAACAACGTTGGCGGCAAGCACCGGTAATTCGCCTCGGCTTGCATCCGGTGGACATGCGTCACAGGTACTCGTGGAACTACTGGCTACAAACCCTCAAGCGTTTGCTGGCAGACGGTCGCGTGCCGATGACCAAGGCCAACTGGCTGTCAGCTCAAACCATGATCGCCAGGTATGCCGCATGAGCAGGGTCATCTGGTTGGTCCTCGCCTTATCACTGGCAGTGCTGGTTCCCCTGCTGCTGGGCGGTAGCGATATGTGGCTGCGACTGCAGCGTTTCCCGCTCGCGCTGTTACTGACGATGCTGGGCATGATTGTGCTGTGCTGGGTGCTGAACTCATTTCGCCTGCGCCTGTTACTGGGGGAGCTGCGCGGCCAGGTCGGACGCCTGAAAAGCCTTGGAGTGGTGATGTCCACAGAGTTCGCCATGTGCGCAACACCCGGAGGCAGTGGAGGCCCATTGACATTAATGGCTCTGCTGGCGCGCAACGGCGTGCGCCCGGCCCATGGCAGTGCCGTGTTTGCCATGGATCAGTTGAGTGATTTGCTGTTCTTTATGTGTGCGTTGATCGGGATCATGTTTTACGCGCTGTTTCAGCATCTGAGTCAGAACCTCGAATGGATGCTGACCCTTAGCGCTATCTCGATGTTTGGTGGGCTCTGTAGCTGCCTGATCCTGGTGCGCTACCACCGCTGGTTGATTCGCCTGAGTGCCCGCGTGCTCAAACGCTTGAACGTCAGGGCATACACCCGACGGCGCTGGGCGCGCAAGTTGCTGCACTTCCTGGCGGCCTTCACCGCTACCCTCAAGTTGCCGTGGCAAACACTGGCCCGCGTGTTTGCGCTGACCTGCCTGCATTGGGCCTTACGCTACAGCGTGCTGTATCTGGCCTTGCGTGGTTTGGGCGTGGACGTACAGTGGGCCTGGAGTTTTCTGATCCAGATGCTTTCGCTCAGTGCAGGGCAATTCAGCCTGCTCCCTGGCGGCGCAGGCGCGGCTGAGCTCACCTCGGCAGCGCTATTGGCGCCGATGGTAGGAAAGTCGACTGCGGCGGCAGCGATTCTGATCTGGCGGGCCGTGACCTACTACTTCTACTTGCTGGCAGGTGGGCCGGTGTTCTTGCTGATGGTCGGTCGACCGTTATTGAGCAAGCTGATGAAACTTAAACAGGCTTAGGGGCTGGCTCGGTAGCCGGCTGTTCCTGTAATTGTTCCCACAATTGGGCAGCACCGGGAAACTCGGTACCGTCTTCCGGACTCAGGTCATCCGGGTCATAGCGGCTCAAGCAACCCTCACCTAATGTCGCCGGAGCCTTGGACGTTGCTTTATCCAGTGGATCAGCCATGTTTCGAGCCTCACTGTAGAAAATCGAAGGGCCCGTGGCGATTGAACGCTCAGACCCTTCGACATCAATCAGGGCATCAGCAATCAGAACACCACGGTCTTGTTGCCGTGCACCAGAACCCGATCTTCCAGGTGGTAGCGCAGGCCGCGGGCCAGCACCATTTTCTCGACGTCACGGCCGAAACGCACCATGTCTTCGATGCTGTCGCTATGGCTGACACGTACCACGTCCTGCTCGATGATCGGGCCTGCATCCAGCTCTTCGGTTACATAATGGCAGGTTGCGCCAATCAGCTTCACGCCGCGCATGGACGCTTGATGATACGGCTTGGCGCCTACAAAGGACGGCAGGAAGCTGTGGTGAATATTGATGACCTTGTGCGCATACTCACGACACAACTCGGGCGGCAGGATCTGCATGTAACGGGCAAGTACTACGACTTCAGCGTCGTGATGCTTGACCAGTCGCGAGACCTCGGCAAAGGCTGGCTCTTTATCCTGCGGATTCACCGGCACGTGATAAAAAGGAATGCCGTGCCACTCGACCATGCTGCGCAGGTCGTTGTGGTTGGAAATAACGCAGGAAATTTCGCAGTCCAGCTCGTCGCTGTGCCAACGGTGCAGCAAGTCAGCCAGGCAATGGGACTCGCGGCTGGCCATCAGCACCACGCGCTTTTTCTGCTCGGTGTCAGTGATACGCCAGTCCATGGAGAACTCTTCGGCAATCGGCGCAAACGCCTCGCGAAAGGCCTCAAGCCCAAAGGGCAGCGAATCGGCACGAATCTCGTGACGCATAAAGAACCAACCACTGAGATTGTCCGAGTGATGGCTCGCTTCGGTGATCCAGCCGTTATGGGACGCCAGAAAGTTACTGACTTTAGCAACGATGCCGACGCGGTCCGGGCAAGCAATCACCAGCCGAAAAGTGCGCATGAGGGGGAAACTCCAGAACTTCGCAAAGGCGGCCATTCTAGCCATTGTGCGGCAAAACTGCAGTACTCCTGACGCTTTGCTCTATAGGTTCGTCAGACGCCGACTGTCTGTGCGGCCCTTTTGCTGCATCCAAAACCCGAGCAGACCTTTCCTGAAAATTGCACAAGGCTTCTATTGTGAACATCTGTGACATCGTCATCACGGCATTTAACTGAAACTCGGATTTTTTCGCTAACCACTCTAATTAAATTAAATAAAAGCCTGCTTATATGTTTACTTGCTGAAACTGTCTGCCTATTATTACGGCACTGTAACCTTGTCACCCAGCGCCAACATAAGGTAGTCCTCATGTCCTTGATCAACGAATACCGCGCCACCGAAGAAGCTATCAAAGAGCTGCAAGCCCGTTTGAAGAATCTGTCCCAAGACGACAAACTGCAAACCGAGCTGGAATTCGAAGGCAAACTGCGCACCCTGATGGGCGAATACTCCAAATCCCTGCGCGACATCATTGCGCTGCTGGATCCAGAATCCAAAACCAGCAAAACTCCACGTGGCGCTGTGAAAACTACCGGCACCAAACGTGCTCGCAAGGTTAAACAATACAAAAACCCGCACAATGGCGAAGTCATTGAAACCAAAGGTGGCAACCACAAGACTCTGAAAGAGTGGAAAGCCAAGTGGGGCGGTGACGTGGTTGAAGGCTGGGCTACCCTGTTGGGCTAAGTGAAACACCTGTCGCGGACTATTTTGCGACCAAAAATAACGCCAGCTAGCTGGCGTTTTTTTATGCCTGCGATTCAGGCAAAAGAACTCACTGATTTCAAAGGCTCAAACGGTTGCGTAACGACTGAGCATAATCGCTCCATTCATTGAGCACCTGACGCTGAACCGATGTAGCACTTGCCAATAATTCCACGGTGGCTTCATTAAACGCGCTCAGCGTATTGGGTGCGCCCCACTCAGGTGCTGACAAGCGTTGCTGACAAAATAATCGCCAGCGTTCTTGTTCCTGACCACTCAAGGTGTCTGGAAAGTTACGAGCACGGTAACGGAACAGTAATTCCGGCAAGCGTTCATCATCGAACGGCCATTGCTCTTGCGCCAATTGAGCAGGGTCAGCAGTCCTGACTTGCTCACATAAGCGCCGATCCCGGTCACCAATAAAGCCATCGTATAACTGTTGCTCAGGGTCCGGGCTGGGGACAAAGTCCTCCCTGGAATAAATGGCCTGGACTTTATCTCGCCAAACTTCTTGTGTGTCGGTTAGCCGCAGCGCTCTGGCCTGATACTCATTCATATCCAATTGCAGACGTTGCTGATCTTCGGCCCTCAATACAGACAGCGGTGCCACCACCGGGCAACGGTTGATATGAATCAGTTTGAGCGGTACTGGCAACATGCCTTCTGCCAGATCGTCGCGGCAAGTATACAGTCGCTGGCGCAAGGTTTCGGCGTCCTGATCCAGCAGGCCCTGCGGATCGAGATGCAGATCGCAAACGATCAAGGCATTACGATTACGCGGATGCCAGGCTAGCGGCAGAACCACGCCGACATAATGTCGGGCAGCGGAAAACCGCCCCGATATATGCACCATCGGTTGCAACAGCGTTATCTGGTCCATGACTTTTTGCTTGCTGCGCAACTGGAACAGCCAGTCATACAACTTCGGTTGCTTGTCGCGAATCAACCGCGCCAGGGCAATCGTCGCCCGTACATCGGACAAAGCATCGTGAGCCTGGCCATGGTCGATGCCATTGGCAGCGGTCAGGCGCTCAAGTTTCAACGTGACGCGACCGTCCTCTTCGGGCCAGACAATGCCTTGCGGGCGCAGCGCATAGGCGGTGCGAACCACATCAATCAGATCCCAGCGACTGTTACCGCCCTGCCACTCGCGGGCATACGGGTCGAAAAAATTCCGATACAGGCCGTAGCGGGTCACTTCATCGTCAAAGCGCAGCGTGTTGTAGCCAGCGCCACAGGTACCGGGAGCCGCCAGTTGAGCGTGAACCCGGGTCATGAAGTCTGCTTCGCTCAGGCCCAGCTCGGCCAGGCGGCTCGGGGTAATGCCGGTAATCATGCTGGCCGCCGGGTGCGGCAGGATATCGTCGCTCGGCTGGCAATAGAGATTGACCGGCTCGCCTATCTCATTGAGCTCGGCATCGGTGCGGATCCCCGCCACTTGCAACGGGCGGTCGCAGCGCGGGTTGATGCCGGTGGTTTCATAGTCGTACCAGAAGATGGAGGTCACGGGCTATTCCTGATCTAAAGACCGGCAAAGTCTAGGCGTTCATAGGTTGGCCCGGCCAGCGATGTCTGCACTCAATCATTACCGGCTGCATTGTTTGTCATACATAGTTATGTCGTTTGCCCCTCGGACACTGCTAGCATCGAGTGAGTATTGATCCTCAGGCCACCAACCAAGTTGCCCATGATCCAGACTTCAGCACTGCCACGCAAAGCGCTGCTGCACCCGCCACTGGACACTCGGTATCAAGTCGAGACGCCGGAAGGCATCGACCTGTCACTGCGGCCGGCCGGGCTGATCCCCCGAGCATTGGCCTTCTCCATCGACCTGGGAATTCGCGGGTCGATTCTTGCCCTGCTGTTCATTGCCTTGGGTTCTCTGGGAGAACTCGGCATCGGACTGGGCTCGATTCTTTTGTTTGTCATCAGCTGGTGGTACATGGTGCTGTTCGAAGTGCTCAACCAGGGCCGCTCGCCGGGCAAACAGCTGATGGGATTGCGGGTTGTCCATGACGACGGCACGCCCATTGGCTGGACTGCCTCCCTGATCCGTAACCTGCTGCGCTTTGTCGATATGCTGCCCTTCGGGTATTTCCTCGGGGCAGTCAGTTGCCTGCAACATCCCACCTTCAAGCGTCTCGGCGACCTGGCAGCCGGCACGCTGGTGATCTATTGCGAACAACCGGTGACCCGCCCGCAACTCCCCCACGTTCAACCACTGCGGCCGCCCTTTGCCCTCAACCTGAATGAACAACGCGCCGTGTTGAGCTTTGCCGAACGCCAGGGCGAACTCTCCGATGAGCGAGTCAATGAGCTAGCCACCCTCCTCGCCCAGCCGCTGCAAGTAACACCCGCGCGCGCCGTCGCTGAACTCAACGGCATCGCGCGCGGCTTGTTGGGGCCGACATGAAGCAAAGCCTTTTCGAAAGCCGCCATCAACCCGAGTGGGAGCGATTTGCCCAACAGCTCGAACAGCTTGAGCACGGAAAAGCGCAAGCCAATAAATGCACCAGTTTCCCCAAGGACTACCGGCGACTTTGTCAGCATCTGGCCCTGGCCCAAGAGCGCGGCTACAGCAGTTTCCTGATCGACCCGCTGCAACAACTTGTGTTGCGCGGCCATCAACAGCTCTACCGTCACCGCAGTCGGTTGAGCGCCAATCTGTTGAGTTTCATCCTTGCCGACTTCCCCCGGTTGGTGCGCAAGCAATGGGGTTTTGTACTGGCTGCAAGCCTGGTGTTTTTTGGCAGTCTGATCAGCATCGGTACTTTGGTCTACCTGTTCCCGGAGCTGATCTACAACGTGGTCAGCCCGCAACAAGTCGCCGAGATGCAAACCATGTATGACCCTGACAGCAGCCGCCTGGGCCGTGTCGCCGATCGCGTAGCCAATGAAGACTGGGTAATGTTCGGTTACTACATCATGCATAACGTCGGCATCGCCTTTCAGACTTTCGCCAGCGGGTTGCTGTTTGGTCTAGGCAGTGTGTTTTTTCTATTTTTCAATGGCCTGATGATTGGAGCCATCGCCGGACACCTGACAGAAATCGGCTACGGGCCCACCTTCTGGCCTTTCGTCATCGGCCACAGTGCCTTCGAACTCAGCGCCATTGCGCTGGCTGGTGCAGCCGGACTGCAATTGGGCTGGGCGCTTATCGCCCCGGGGCACTTGCCCCGGACAGAAGCCCTGTTTCAGGCGTCGCGCAAAAGCGTGCAATTGATCGGTGGAGTCATGCTGTTTCTGGTCATCGCTGCTTTTATAGAAGCTTATTGGTCATCCCTGACCTGGCCCGCACCTTGGATCAAATACCTGGTAGGCGCCTTTCTTTGGCTGCTGATGGCGGCTTACCTGATGTTTGCCGGACGTACACCCCATGCGTCTGAGTGATGCCAGCGTGGTCATCCGCCCGCGTACAACCTGGGAAGCCATGGACCTGGGTGTACTGCTGAGCCAGCAACACCGGCGCCTGCTGATGACCAGCTGGGCACTCATCACCCTGCCGATCTTCGCCCTGCTCAGCCTGCTGCTATGGGACTCACCCAACATTGCCTTGCTGCTGTTTTGGTGGCTGAAACCGACGTTCGAGCGATTACCGCTGTATATCCTTTCCAAAGCCTTATTCGGTGAAACCCCAAATTTGAAGCAAGCATTACGCGAGTGGCCGCGCCTGCTCAAACCGCAACTGCTGGCCAGCCTGACCTGGCGCCGCTTGAGTTTGAGTCGAAGTTTCGTGATGCCTGTCGTGCAATTGGAAGGGTTAGCCGGCCAGGCACGGCAGCAACGACTACTTGTACTGCAGCAACGTAATAGCGGCGCGGCACGTTGGCTGACAGTGATCGGCGTCCATCTGGAAACAGCCTGGTGGATCGGACTGATGGTGCTGTTCTATTTGCTCCTGCCGCAACAGATCGAACTGGACTGGGGCTGGCAAACACTGATCGCCGCTGCCGAACAGGATTGGCTGTGGCTGGAACACCTGATCAATGCCTTCTACGTGATGGTGCTGATTGTCTGGGAACCCATATACGTCGCCTGCGGCTTCAGCCTGTACCTCAACCGACGTACCGTGCTCGAAGCCTGGGACATCGAACTGATCTTCCGTCGCCTGCGCCAACGCTTGAGCAGCGTCGCCGTCACCTTGATGCTGGCCGCACTGATGCTAGCGCCCATGGCACAGCCGTCATGGGCCGGCGAATTGCCAAGCGCACCGGACAGCCCACGTTTGCTCGAACAACCGCTGACCAGCCAAGCCTCCAGGGACAGCATCAACGCCATTCTCGAAAAACCACCCTTCAAGAATCCGCAAACCGTCACCCGTTATCGATTCGGCGAAGACACATCAGAACAAACCGACAACGCAGAACCACCCCAATGGTTGAAAGCGCTTTTCGGGATGTTCGATAGCCACAGCTTCGGCACCCTCGCCACCATTATCGAAGTCCTGCTCTGGGCCAGCATCATCAGTGGCGTTGCCTTACTGCTCTGGCATTACCGCGAATGGTTTCGGACCTTTGTCAGTCGCCGCCCGGTGCTGCGCGGCAAGATCGCTCATCCTGCCCCTCAACAACTGTTCGGTCTGGACGTCAGCCTCGAAACCCTGCCCGACGATGTCGCCACCAGCGCCGAAAGCCTCTGGCAGACCCAACCTCGCGAAGCCCTTGGTTTGCTTTATCGGGCCTTGCTCAGCCGTTTACTGCATGACTTTCAAATCCCCCTGAAAGCCGCCGACACCGAAGGTCAGGTGCTGGAGCGCATCCAGCACCTGCAACAACCGGCCCTGCAAACCTTCAGCACACGCCTGACCTTACATTGGCAGAATCTGGCCTACGGTCATCAACTGCCTCCTGCGCATCTGCAACAGGAACTCTGTGATGGCTGGCGTGAGTTGTTCGATTCAGGGTCGAAACGATGAATCGTCGCCTGCTTTTGCTCATCGGCTTACTCATAAGTGGTGGCCTGATAGCACTGAGCGTCTTTGTCTACCTGAACGTCGAGCCTTATCAGCAGGTGCTTGATCACGGCCCATCTCCCGAAGCCCGGGCCAATCCTTACCTGGCCGCCGAGCACTTTCTGCGCAAGCAAGGCTTGCAGGTCACTCACGCCAACAGCCTCACTGTCTTACCGACCCTGGAACCACACCAGCAAAGCCTGCTATTGCTTGGAGACAGGTCGAACATGAGCCCGCGTCAGGTCGATCAGGTACTGAACTGGGCCAGGGCCGGTGGGCGACTGCTGTTTGTTGCCCAGGCATTGTGGGATGAAGCGACTGGCAAAAGTGGCGATCTGCTGCTCGACCGCCTGCAAATTCACCAATCCCTGAGCAAAAACTTTAAAGGCCCGGCCCCCAAACCGAGTGACGACCCCTACCCCGAGCTGACCAAACTCTATCTGGAAGACGAAGAGGCGCCTGCCTACGTCAGTTTCGATACCGACTTTCATCTCGAAGACCCAAAAAACCTCGCCCAGTCCTGGGCCAACAGCGCCCAGGCCACCCACATGATGCAACTGAGCTATGGCCTCGGCTCGATCACCGTGGTCACCGACGCCGAACTCTGGAAAACCCCGAATATCGGCAAATACGACAATGCCTGGCTGCTCTGGTACCTGTATTCGGACACCGGCGTGACCCTGCTCTTCAATACTGAACACGACAACCTGCTGACCTTGCTCCTGCGTTATTTCCCTCAAGCATTGGTCGCGCTTGCGGCCTTGGCCAGTCTTGGGATCTGGCACGTCGCCATGCGCCGCGGCCCCGCGCAATCGCCAGCACCCAAGGCCCGCCGGCAACTCCAGGAACACCTGCGCGCCAGCGCCGATTTCCTGCTGCGACGTAGCGGCCAGGCCAGCCTGTTACACGCGCTGCAGCAAGACATCCTGCGCCGCGCCCGACGCCGTCACCAAGGTTTTGAACGACTCGGCGTTGCCGAACAATGGCAGGTGCTCGCGCGCCTGACCCGCCAACCCACCCGTGCAATCAGCCAGGCTCTCAGCCCACGGCCCAAGCAGCGGCTTTCCAGCGCTGACTTCAGCCGTCAGGTCGCCCTGCTGCAAACTCTCAGGAATGCCTTATGAGTGAACAACCGAAGGATGTGGGCCATTTCGAGCCTGCCAGCCCTCAGGCGCACGCCAACCAGCAGCGTCAGCGGGCCAGCCAACTGGCTCAGGCAGTGCGCCATGAACTGAGAAAAGCCGTGATCGGCCAGGATGCGGTGATCGATGACGTACTCACGGCACTGATTGCCGGTGGCCATGTGCTACTCGAAGGCGTGCCGGGCTTGGGCAAGACCTTGTTGGTCCGCGCCCTGGCCCGCTGCTTCGGCGGTGAGTTCGCGCGCATCCAGTTCACCCCGGACCTGATGCCCAGCGACGTCACCGGCCACGCGGTCTACGACATGCAAACCGGACAGTTCAAACTGCGTAAGGGACCGCTGTTCACCAACCTGCTGTTGGCGGACGAGATCAACCGCGCCCCGGCAAAAACCCAGGCGGCGCTGCTCGAAGCCATGCAGGAACGCCAGGTCACCCTCGAAGGCCGCGCTCTGCCGATCGGGCAACCGTTCATGGTGCTCGCCACACAAAACCCCATCGAGCAGGAAGGCACCTACCCGCTGCCCGAAGCCGAGCTCGACCGCTTCATGCTCAAAGTCCGCATGGATTACCCGGACGCCGACCAGGAGTTGAACATGGTCCGGCAGGTCAGCCGTTCGACCAAGGCCGACATGCTCGATGTACAACCGCTGCGCACCGTGCTGCAAGCCAAAGACGTGCTGACCTTGCAACGCATTGCCAGCGATTTACCTCTGGATGAACAGGTACTCGACTACGCCGTGCGTTTAGCCCGCACCACCCGCAGTTGGCCCGGTCTGATCCTCGGTGCCGGGCCGCGCGCCTCGATCGCACTGGTGCGCGGCGCACGGGCCCGAGCGTTGTTGCGTGGCGGTGAGTTCGTGGTCCCGGATGACATAAAGGGCTGCGCACTGGCTGTGCTGCGCCACCGTGTGCGAATCGCACCGGAGCTGGATATCGAAGGGCTGGAGGTCGACCAAGTGCTCAAGCAACTGCTTGATCAAGTCCCGGCGCCACGATTGTGAGTGCCTTAATGATGGATCCGCGGTGTGGTGAAAAAGATCGCAGCCTTCGGCAGCTCCTACGGGATTTTCGGTTGCACACCATCGGAGTAGGAGCTGCCGCAGGCTGCGATCTTTACCGGCCCACACACGCTCTGAAACCTTGTGTGGGAACCCAACACCCATGAAACCCTCGCGCCTGCTGCTGATCTGGCTTTCGGTGCTGTTGGGCATCGGCATTGTGCTGGGCACGCTTCGGGCACTCGGAATCACTGTTGCGCCGAGCCTGCTGTCCATCAACTGGGGACTGCTGCTGGCCCTGCTGCTCTTGGCAATGCTCGATGCGTTCAGGCTCAAACGCTTGCCGTCGCCACGCCTGCAACGGCAGATGCCGGGCAGCCTGGCGCTTGGCCGCTGGGGCGAAGTACGCCTGGATATCCAGCACGACTATCACCAACCGCTGAGCGTACAACTGTTCGACCATGCGCCAGACGGCCTGAGCGTCGAGAACCTGCCGCAAACGGTCGAGCTGCTACCTGGCCAGCAGAGTCAGATCGGCTATCGCCTGCGCCCGCTCAAACGCGGCCATTTCAGCTTCGAACGTTGCGAAATCAACCTGCCAAGCCCTCTGGGCCTGTGGTCTGATCGACGCTATCTGGCCGTGGCCGACACCACCCGCGTCTACCCGGACTTTGCCCGGTTGTATGGCGCGCAGCTATTGGCCGTGGACAACTGGCTCAGCCAGCTCGGCGTACGCCAGCGTCAACGTCGTGGGCTGGGCCTGGAGTTTCACCAATTGCGCGAGTTTCGCGAGGGCGACAGCCTTCGGCAGATTGACTGGAAAGCCACCGCACGCCAACGCACCCCGATTGCCCGGGAGTATCAGGACGAACGTGACCAGCAGATCATCTTCCTGCTCGACTGCGGCCGACGTATGCGCAGCCAGGACGGCGAGCTGGCGCACTTCGACCACGCCCTCAATGCCTGCCTGTTGCTCAGTTACGTCGCCTTGCGTCAGGGCGATGCGGTGGGCCTGAGCACTTTTGCCTGCGAGCAACCGCGTTACCTCGCCCCGGTCAAAGGCAGTCATCAGCTCAACGCCCTGCTAAACGCCGTCTACGATCTCGACAGCAGCCAACGCCCCGCTGATTACCAAGCCGTCGCCAACCAACTGCTGGCCCGACAAAAACGCCGGGCGTTGGTGGTGCTAGTAACCAACCTGCGGGATGAAGACGACGAAGAATTACTGACAGCCGTCAAACGCATGAGCCGACAACACCGAGTGTTGGTCGCCAGCCTGCGCGAGGAAATACTCGACAGTGTGCGGCAAACACCTGTGCAGACTCTGCCTGAAGCGCTGGTTTATTGCGGCACGGTCGATTATTTGAATGCGCGGGCCGAACTTCATGAGCGATTGACCGCTCATGGTATTCCGGTGCTGGACGCGCGACCCCGTGAGTTGGGCGCGGAACTGGTGACGCGGTACTTAAGCTGGAAGAAGGCTGGAGTGCTTTAACGACTGCTTCGCCCGAGCGCGGACCGGCCAGCGGGGCAAGCCCTCTCGCCACACATATCCACCGGGCTAGAGGTTTGCGTCAGCCCTTACGCCGAAGCCGACAACGAATGAAAGCTGAAGTACTGCTGCAAGGCGCTGACCAGTTGCCCATATTCAGCCGGTGCCCGGAGCACGATAAAGCCCGCATCGTAGTGATGCGGGGTCGCGTCTTCATGGCACCACAGGCAACAGGCGGTGAAGTCGATCACCTGCTGGCAGCCGTCGCTGGCGGGGATTTTCAGGCGCAGTTCGAAGTCCGCGCCGATCATCATCGGTAACTGGCTGATCAGCATCAGCCCGTCTTCGGAGACATTGCCCAGATAGCCAATCGGTTTGTCGGTGACGCTGTTGAACACCCTTAAAAAATACGGCAGTTGATGCCGCTCGATCCGGCGGTCAGTGAACATGCTGAGTATCGCTATAGAAAGGTCATTAAGCATGACCGCACTAATGCTTCGGAACGAGCCTGCCCGGCAGGCTCGCTCTCCCCGGGATGTCAGTGCCACAGCAGCTCGCGCCCTGTCGCCTTACTGCGGGGGCCCCACGCATTGCAATCGTGTAGATAGAAGAGTTTAGCCCTATCTACCCGAATAGTAGCTGAATGCTCACTGCCGGCCAGGTGCTTAGGTGACAGATGACAGATGACATTACAACGTGCTGGGACGCACTTGCGCTGCGCTGCCGGTTGGGTAACGACCCAGCGACTGCAAGGTTTCCAGCCGTGCGCGAGCGCGGAACGCATACTCGCTGTACGGGTACTGAGTCATGATGAACTGGTAGGTCTGCGCCGCATCGACAAACATTTTCTGACGCTCAAGGCATTGCCCGCGCATCATCGACACTTCGGGCTGCACATAACGCCGTGAGCGGCTCTCGCGGTCGACCTTGGACAGCTCGAGCATTACGCTCTCGCAATCACCGCGATCATAATCGCGATAAGCATTGTTCAAGTGATGGTCCATCGACCAACGGGTACAGCCGACAACACTGAGGGCCAGAGCAGCAATGAGCACGAATCGCATGGGGGTTCTCCTGTCTTGTGCAGTGTATCGACCCGCTCCCGAAAATCTTCAGGCTGCCTGTGATGATAGGTTCAAGAAACAAACGAATAAGTAGTGCACACGAACAATGACTACAACTCACGGCCATAGTAGCCTCTGGTTGCGCTTGAACTCAGGAGTCTCTGCATGTCCGTTCGTCGTACTAAAATCGTCGCTACCCTTGGCCCTGCCAGCAACTCGCCGGAAGTTCTCGAACAGCTGATTCTGGCTGGTCTGGACGTCGCCCGGCTGAACTTCTCCCACGGTACTCCCGACGAGCATAAAGCTCGCGCCAAGCTGGTGCGCGCTATCGCCGCCAAGCACGGCCGCTTCGTCGCGCTGCTGGGTGACCTGCAAGGCCCGAAAATCCGTATCGCCAAATTCGCCAACAAGCGCATTGAGCTGAAAGTCGGTGACACGTTCACCTTCTCTACCAGCCATCCGCTGACCGATGGCACCCAGGAAGTCGTCGGTATCGACTACCCGGACCTGGTCAAGGATTGCGGCGTCGGTGACGAACTGCTGCTCGATGATGGCCGTGTAGTGATGCGCGTCGACACTGCGACCGTCGATGCGCTGCATTGCACCGTGCTGATCGGTGGCCCGCTGTCGGACCACAAAGGCATCAACCGTCGTGGTGGCGGCCTGACCGCACCCGCCCTGACCGAGAAAGACAAGGCTGACATCAAGCTCGCCGCAGAAATGGAAGTCGACTACCTCGCGGTATCCTTCCCACGTGACGCCGCCGACATGGAATACGCCCGAAAACTGCGCGACGAAGCCGGCGGTACTGCCTGGCTGGTGGCGAAGATCGAACGTGCTGAAGCCGTGGCCGACGACGAAACCCTCGACGGCCTGATCAAAGCCAGCGATGCGGTGATGGTTGCCCGTGGCGACCTCGGCGTGGAAATCGGTGACGCAGAGTTGGTGGGCATTCAGAAGAAGATCATTCTGCACGCACGCCGCCATAACAAAGCGGTGATCGTCGCGACCCAGATGATGGAGTCGATGATCCAGAACCCGATGCCGACCCGCGCTGAAGTCTCCGACGTAGCCAACGCCGTACTCGACTACACCGACGCGGTGATGCTCTCGGCCGAAAGTGCTGCCGGCGCTTACCCGCTCGAAGCAGTCCAGGCGATGGCGCGGATTTGCATCGGTGCTGAAAAGCACCCGACCAGCAAAACCTCTAGCCACCGCATCGGCAAGGTGTTCGAAAGCTGCGACCAGAGTATCGCGCTGGCGGCCATGTACACGGCTAACCACTTCCCGGGCGTGAAAGCGATCATCGCCTTGACCGAGAGTGGTTACACACCGTTGATCATGTCGCGTATTCGCTCTTCCATCCCGATTTACGCGTTCTCCCCGCACCGCGAAACCCAGGCCCGCGCGGCCATGTTCCGTGGCGTCTACACCGTACCGTTCGACCCGGCATCGCTGCCGCCTGAGCAAGTCAGCCAGGCCGCGATCGACGAGTTGCTCAAACTCGGTGTGGTCGAGAAAGGCGACTGGGTCATCCTGACCAAGGGCGACAGCTACCACACCACTGGTGGCACCAACGGCATGAAAATCCTGCACGTCGGTGACCCAATGGTCTGAAACTCAGACCGCTGAAACCAAAAAGCCCCGCAGCTAATAACTGCGGGGTTTTTTTTGGTTTTGGGTTTCTGGTCCTGCCATTTTATTGGCTGCCAAACCGCTATCGCGAGCAAGCCCGCTCCCACACTGGACCGCGTTCAGCCGCAAAATTCGCGGCCTACGCAGACCTAACGTGGGAGCGGGCTTGCTCGCGATAGCGGCGGGGCTGTCAGCGAATATTCAAACCCTGTAGAAAAATCTCGAAAATCAGCGCTCAACCACGAGGCACGAAGACGTCAGCCAGTAGTTGATTGCGCGGCAGACCCGCCAGGTACAGGCGCCGGGCGAAGGCGTCGACGCTGTCGGGGCTCCCGCAGAGTAAGGCCACGGTTTGCCGGGAAACTAACCGCAGTTGCGCCAAAGCCGTAGGCAACTCGGCCGCTGTCAGCAGCTCAATCGTCAGGTTTTGACGGTTTGAAGCCAGCGCCGCCATGGGTTTAGTCAGATAATGCTCGCTGGCATCATGGGCCAGGTGAATAACACGGATGGCGCCCTGATGATCCTGACGCAACGCCTCACGCAGCACGCCGAACAACGGCCCAAGACCGGTGCCTGCCGCCAGCAGCCAGAGGGGCCGGGATTGCCAATCCGGGTCGTAATGCAGGGCGCCGCCGCGCAGTTCGCCGAGACGGATCGGATCACCGATCTTGAGCTGGCGGGCCACGTCACTGAACTCACCGGATTGACGGCAATCGAGATGGAACTCGAGGAAGCGGTCTTCCTCCGGCAAGCTGGCCAACGAATACGGCCGCGCCACACCACTGGCTGTCCACAAGACCAAATGCTGCCCGGCTCGATAGCGCAACGGTCTCTCGGGTTTCAACCGCAGGCGCAGCACCGTCATGGACAACCAATCGACACCCACCACCTCTGCCGGCAGGCCATCGCGCACAGGGTCGAAGGTTTCGATCTGCAAATCCTCGACGACCTGACATTGGCAGGCCAACCGCCAGCCGCGCTGACGTTGCTCATCAGTCAACGCATCGGGTCGGCTGTCGCTGGGTTTGCCTTGAACGCAATGCACCAGGCACGCGTGGCAACTGCCGGCGCGACAGCTATAAGGGACACGGACACCGGCCTGGTTCAGGGCGTCGAGCAGGTTGCTCCCCGCCTCCACCGACCACTGTCGCTCACCCACCCGTAATTCAGGCATCAATGTTTTCCCAGGCCGCAGCGCAGCGATTGCGGCCGTCGCGCTTGGCGCGATAAAGCGCCTGATCCGCACGTTGCAAGGCCTCATCCAGATCATCGCCTAGCTCAAGCAAGGTCATCCCCGCCGACAGGCTCAGGTCGTGCACGCTCAGACCAACCAACTCGACATCGGTGAAGGCGATGCGCAGACGCTCGCAGCACGAGGTCAGGCGTTCGGCATCACAATCGGGCAACAACACGACAAACTCCTCACCACCATAACGGGCCAGCACATCACCGTCGCGCAAGCAGGCCGTGGCGACGGCGGCAAATGCCTGCAACACCTGATCACCTGCCGCATGCCCGTGAACATCATTGATTCGTTTGAAATGATCCAGATCGATCAGTGCAAGGCCGTGAATCACGTCGGCGTCCATGCTGTGCAATTCACGGGTGGCCAGGCGCAAAAAATGCCGGCGGTTGAACAGGCCAGTGAGTTCGTCGGTGGCCACCAGATCTTCGAGCTGACGCATCATCCCGCGCAAGGTGTCCTGGTGGGCCTGCAACGCGAAGCGACGTTGGCGCATGCGCTGGCGTGAAGCCCGGACGTAATTGGCATAAAGAGTGAGCCACACCAGGACGATAAACAACACGCCGACTTGCAGCACCGCCAGCCGGGGATCGGCCAATTCGAAGTGGTAGCCTTCCCATAGATTGATCCCGGCAAAACTGAAAAAAGCCAGCGCCGCACAGCGCACGAATGCCCTGCGCGGCAAATGAAACAGACCGAACAGCAGGATCAACACGTAGAACACCAGGAACACGCCCCGGGCCATATCAAGTTGAGCGAGCAGCCAGGTTTGCCAGGCGAGGCCCAGGACTATTTGCAGCTCAGTCAGACTGGGGTCGGTAAAGCGCAGATTGCGCCCGTTGAGAAATACGCCGAGCAAGGCCGCTTGACTGAGTATCACCAGCACCGTGGCAATCACTGCGCTGCTCACTGAGGCGCGATAGTCACCACTGAGAACGGTCAGCCAAAGCAGCAGCAATGCCAGCCCATAGGTGCCCGCCGCCAGGGTAAAGCGCTTGAGCAACAGACTCTGTATGGCTTTATCGGTCAATCTTTGACTCACCGTGCGAAAGGGGGGCTGAGCCGGGTTTCCTACCCAACAGGCCACGTGCCACTTTAGTGTCGTGGCCCAAAAATAACTATTCAATTTTTGGGTGGCCGGTAGGAGTCTGCCCCAGACTGCGATCTTTTCGGGGCCCCCAAGATCAAAAGATCGCAGGCTTCGGCAGCTCCTACAGAGATTTGCATATATCAGTGTATGCGACCTTCGTTTGACTACCGGCGGGTGTGCCCAAGCGTTGGGCGCGTTATACTGCCGCGCCTTTTTAGCGTCGCGCCAGCATGCCCGGCGTGCCTTAAAAGGTGTTTTCAGTGACCAGATCCACCCGACTGAAGGCACCTTATTAAATGTTCCCGTCTTATAGAGGAGCGCGACTCATGACCGTGATCAAGCAAGACGACCTGATTCAGAGCGTTGCTGACGCCCTGCAGTTCATTTCCTATTACCATCCCGTGGATTTCATCCAGGCCATGCACGAGGCCTATCTGCGTGAAGAGTCGCCGGCAGCCCGCGACTCCATGGCGCAAATCCTGATCAACTCGCGCATGTGTGCCACTGGCCACCGCCCGATCTGTCAGGACACCGGCATCGTGACCGTGTTCGTACGTGTGGGCATGGATGTGCGCTGGGATGGCGCGACCATGGGCCTGGACGACATGATCAACGAAGGCGTGCGTCGCGCCTACAACCTGCCGGAAAACGTCCTGCGTGCCTCGATCCTCGCCGACCCGGCGGGCGCTCGTAAAAACACCAAGGACAACACCCCGGCGGTGATCCACTACTCCATCGTCCCGGGTAATACCGTGGAAGTGGACGTGGCGGCCAAGGGCGGCGGCTCCGAGAACAAATCGAAGATGGCCATGCTCAACCCGTCCGACTCGATCGTCGACTGGGTACTCAAGACTGTCCCGACCATGGGTGCTGGCTGGTGCCCACCGGGCATGCTCGGCATCGGCATCGGCGGCACCGCCGAAAAAGCTGCGGTGATGGCCAAGGAAGTGTTGATGGAATCCATCGACATTCACGAGCTGAAAAAGCGCGGCCCGTCCAACCGTATCGAAGAGATGCGTCTGGAGCTGTTCGAGAAGGTCAACCAACTGGGCATCGGCGCCCAGGGCCTGGGTGGCCTGACCACCGTGCTCGACGTGAAAATCATGGATTATCCGACCCACGCCGCGTCCCTGCCGGTGTGCATGATCCCGAACTGCGCCGCCACCCGTCACGCGCATTTCGTGCTTGACGGTTCCGGCCCGGCATCGCTGGAAGCGCCACCGCTGGACGCCTACCCGGAAATCGTCTGGGAAGCCGGCCCGTCAGCGCGTCGCGTCAACCTCGACACCCTGACCCCGGAAGACGTGCAGAGCTGGAAGCCAGGCGAAACCGTCCTGCTCAACGGCAAAATGCTGACCGGCCGCGATGCGGCGCACAAGCGCATGGTCGAGATGCTGAACAAGGGTGAAACCTTGCCGGTAGACCTCAAGGGTCGCTTCATCTACTACGTCGGCCCGGTTGATCCGGTGCGCGATGAAGTGGTTGGCCCAGCAGGCCCGACTACCGCGACGCGAATGGACAAGTTTACTCGTCAGATCCTTGAGCAGACGGGTCTGTTGGGCATGATCGGTAAATCCGAGCGCGGCCCAACCGCGATCGAAGCGATCAAGGACCACAAAGCCGTGTACTTGATGGCCGTTGGCGGCGCCGCGTATCTGGTTGCGCAAGCGATCAAGAAATCCCGCGTGGTGGCCTTCGCCGAACTGGGCATGGAAGCGATCTACGAGTTCGAGGTCAAAGACATGCCGGTGACCGTTGCAGTCGACAGCAAGGGCGAGTCGGTACACATCACTGGTCCTGCCATCTGGCAGAAGAAAATCAGTGAAAGCCTGGCGGTAGAAGTGCAGTAAGCACTTAAACCTCCAGATCTAAAAAACGGCCGGACTGTTGTCAGCAACAGCCCGGCCGTTTTTTATTGCCTGTCACCTTAACAACACAACTTACGTAGCAGCTGACGAGCCTTGCGAGGCTGCGTTCGGCCGCGAAGCGGTCGCAGCCCGGCAGACGCGGTTTATCTGAAGCACCGTAGCGCCTGATTTACGACCGCTTCGCGGCCGAACGCAGCCTCGCTGAGCTCGTCAGCTGCTACAGGCTCCAAAGCGAGGCCTTCATCTGCGCCCATGGTATGGTGCCCACCCCCAATTCTGCCTATTGCCTATACATGCTTGCGACTTCCCGCTCCCTGCGCCTGACGCTGTATACCCTGCTGATCGTCGCCGGTGCGGTGATCGCTGCCGGTCTGGCCATGCGTCACACCGAACGCCAGGCGCTGGTGGACGATGCCGCACGTGCCAATGAACAGCTGGCGCTGTACGCCAATTCCCTGCACACCCTGATCGAGCGTTATCGCGCCCTGCCCTCCGTGTTGGCACTGGATCCGGAACTGAGTTCGGCACTTAACGGCCCGGTAAGCACCGAGCGACAGGACGCACTGAACCGCAAACTGGAAAAGATCAACGACGCCGCCCAGTCGTCCACGCTGGAACTGCTTGACCGCACTGGCCTGGCCGTGGCCGCCAGTAACTGGCAGCTACCGAGCAGCTATGTTGGCCATAACTATGGTTTCCGTCCGTACTTCAGCCAAACCCGCAGCCAAGGCACCGGGCGCTTTTATGCGGTGGGCGTGACCAGCGGTATTCCCGGTTATTTTCTGTCCAGCGCGGTGACCAGCAACAGCGGCGAGTTCCTCGGCGCGATGGTGGTGAAACTGGAGTTCCCCGAACTTGAGCGCGAATGGCGTCAGGGCAGCGACATCCTGCTGGTCAGCGATGCCCGCGGCATCGTGTTTATCGCTAACCAGCCCGGCTGGCGTTATCGTCAATTGCAGCCGCTATCGGACAGCGACCGCGCCGAACTCAAAGCCACCCGTCAATACGACAAGCAACCGCTGACCCCACTCGAACGCCGCGCCGTACGGCACTTCGACGAGAACAGTTACCTGGCACGTGTCGAGGGTCCGGACGGTACGGCAGATTACCTGTGGGAATCGCTGCCACTGACCGCCGAAGGCTGGACGCTGCACCTGCTGCGTCGCCCCCAAGCCGCCATCGAAGACGGCCGTAACGCTGGTCTCGCAGCCGCTGGATTGTGGCTGACGCTGGTGTTCCTCTTGCTGTTTCTCAACCAGCGCTGGCGCCTGGCCCGTCTGCGTCAGCGCACCCGCGAGGAACTCGAAAAACTGGTGGAAGAGCGCACCCGTGATTTGCGCACCGCTCAGGACGGCCTGGTGCAGTCAGCAAAACTTGCCGCCCTTGGGCAGATGTCCGCCGCGCTGGCCCATGAAATCAACCAACCGCTGACCGCTCAACGCATGCAGCTGGCCACGCTGCGCCTGCTGCTGGACCACGGCCGGGTGGATGACGCCTATAAAGCTCTCACACCGCTGGATGACATGTTGACGCGCATGGCCGCCCTTACCGGCCATCTCAAGACCTTCGCCCGCAAGAGCCCCAGCGGTTTGCGCGAGCGACTGGACCTGGCGGCGGTGGTCGATCAATCCTTGCACCTGCTCGACGCTCGTATGCGCGACGAAAACGTCAGCAGCGTGCTGCACCTGACCCGTCCGGCATGGGTACGTGGCGATGCGATTCGTCTGGAGCAGGTGCTGATCAACCTGCTGCGCAATGCGCTGGATGCGATGGGCGACAAGCCGCTCAAACGTCTGGAAGTCCGCATCGAAGCCGATCAACAGCTGTGGCGGCTGACCGTTGCCGACAGCGGTGGTGGTATTACTGAAGAGAACCTGGCAAATGTGTTCGACCCCTTCTTCACCACCAAACCGGTGGGCGACGGCCTCGGTTTGGGACTGGCGGTGTCTTACGCCATTGTCCACGAACACGGCGGGCGCCTGAGTGCTGGCAATCACGCAAACGGCGCGATCTTCACCCTGACGCTGCCTATCGCTCTGGAGACGTAAACCCATGTTGAACTCGGTGATTGTGGTCGACGATGAAGCCAGTATCCGCAGCGCCGTGGAGCAATGGCTGAGTCTCTCCGGTTTTGTGGTGCAGCTGTTCAGCCGCGCGGAAGAGTGTCTGGCGCAGCTACCGGGGGATTTCCCCGGAGTGATTCTCAGCGACGTGCGTATGCCCGGTATGGGCGGCCTGGAGTTGCTGAGCAAGGTCCAGGCGCTGGACCCTGATCTACCGCTGATCCTGCTCACGGGTCATGGCGACGTGCCGATGGCCGTCGAGGCGATGCGCGATGGCGCCTACGATTTTCTTGAAAAACCCTTCAGCCCCGAAACGCTGCTCAGCAGCCTGCGCCGGGCGCTGGATAAACGTCGGCTAGTGCTGGAGAATCGCGCGCTGCACGAGCAGGCCGACAATCGCGCCAAACTTGACGCCAACCTGCTCGGGGTTTCCCGTGGTCTGCAGACCTTGCGCCGACAAGTGCTGGACCTGGCGGCGTTGCCGGTCAACGTGCTGATTCGTGGCGAAACCGGCAGCGGCAAAGAGCTGGTCGCCCGTTGCCTGCACGATTTTGGCCCCAGGGCTGCCAAGCCTTTTGTGGCACTGAACTGCGCGGCGATCCCCGAGCAGTTGTTCGAAGCCGAGCTGTTCGGCCATGAAAGCGGCGCCTTCACGGGCGCTCAAGGCAAGCGCATCGGCAAGCTCGAGTATGCCGACGGCGGCACACTGTTTCTCGATGAAATTGAAAGTATGCCGTTGGCCCAACAGGTCAAGCTGCTGCGGGTGTTGCAGGAGCAGAAGCTGGAACGACTGGGCTCCAACCAGAGCATCCGGGTTGACCTGCGAATCATTGCCGCGACCAAACCCGATCTGCTGGATGAAGCCCGCGCCGGGCGTTTTCGCGAAGACCTGGCCTATCGTCTGAACGTCGCCGAATTGCGCCTTCCGCCGTTGCGCGAACGCCGCGAAGACATCCCATTGTTGTTCGAGCATTTCGCCCACAGCGCTGCGCAACGATTGGGGCGTAGTTTCCCGCCACTGAGCGGTCCGCAACTGAGTCGCCTGCTCAGCCACGACTGGCCGGGCAACGTCCGCGAACTGGCCAACGTCGCCGAACGTCAGGTGCTGGGGCTTGGTGAGCCGGAACCAGAAGGCATAGAACCCGGCCAGTCTCTCGCTGCGCAGCAGGAAGCCTTCGAAGCACACTGCCTCAGGGCGGCCATGACACGGCACAAAGGTGATATCAAAGCCCTGCTCGCTGAGTTGCAACTGCCGCGGCGGACCTTCAATGAAAAGATGCAGCGGCATGGGTTGGCGCGCGAGATGTTTTTGAAGGATGAGTGATTTTTCTCTGGCCTTCATGTTGTGTTGCCTGTCCTGCCCTCATCGCGAGCAAGCTCGCTCCTACAGGTAATCGCGTACCCTTGTAGAGCGAGCTTGCTCGCGATTGGCCCGTGCAGGCTACGACCTTTAGAGATCTGTGCCGGATAAGCGGATTTCCGCTCATCGCCCAGTCATCCTTCAGCGGATTTCCGCTCAACAAATCGCCACACCCCCTCTAAATCAGGCCTCTTCGTCTTGGCACAGCTCCTGCTATAGCCCTGTCAGGCTGCGTTTCCGCGCGCTCCACAAAAACAATTAAATGAAGGATCCTTTATGGATAATTCCAACACCCTGCCTCTTGGGTCGGCGGCTGCGCCGGCAAAAGAAAGAACCACCTCTAGCCGTATCAAGTCGATTTTCAGTGGCTCTGTCGGCAACATGGTCGAGTGGTACGACTGGTACGTCTACGCTGCCTTCTCGCTGTATTTCGCCAAAGCGTTCTTCCCTAAAGGCGACACCACTGCACAGCTTCTGAACACCGCAGCAATCTTCGCCGTGGGCTTTTTGATGCGCCCGATCGGTGGCTGGCTGATGGGCCTGTATGCCGACCGCAAAGGCCGCAAAGCCGCATTGATGGCTTCGGTGCTGCTGATGTGCTTCGGCTCACTGATCATCGCCTTGACCCCCGGTTATGAAACCATCGGCGTCGGCGCTCCGATTCTGCTGGTGTTCGCCCGCTTGCTCCAGGGCCTGTCAGTGGGTGGCGAATACGGCACCTCAGCGACCTACCTGAGCGAGATGGCGACCAAGGAACGTCGTGGCTTCTTCTCCAGCTTCCAGTACGTCACGCTGATCTCCGGTCAGCTCGTCGCGCTGGCGGTTTTGATCGTGCTGCAACAAACCCTGACCACCGAACAGCTGTATGACTGGGGCTGGCGTATCCCGTTTGCCATTGGCGCGCTGTGCGCAGTTGTCGCGCTGTACCTGCGTCGTGGCATGGAGGAAACCGAGTCGTTCACCAAGAAAGAGAAGTCGAAAGAAAGCGCGATGCGCACTCTGATGCGCCATCCGAAAGAGCTGATGACCGTGGTCGGCCTGACCATGGGCGGCACCCTGGCCTTCTACACCTACACCACCTACATGCAGAAATACCTGGTGAACACGGTCGGCATGAGTATCTCCGACTCCACCACCATCTCGGCGGCGACGCTGTTCCTTTTCATGTGTATACAACCGTTGGTTGGCGGGCTCTCGGATAAGGTCGGGCGGCGACCGATCCTGATTGCCTTCGGCGTTCTGGGCACATTGTTCACCGTACCGATCCTCACCACTCTGCACACCGTCCAGACCTGGTGGGGCGCGTTCTTCCTGATCATGGCTGCGCTGATCATTGTCAGCGGCTACACCTCGATCAACGCGGTGGTCAAAGCCGAGCTGTTCCCGACCGAAATCCGCGCCCTGGGCGTCGGGCTGCCGTACGCACTGACCGTATCGATCTTCGGCGGCACCGCTGAATACATCGCACTGTGGTTCAAGAGCATCGGCATGGAAACCGGTTATTACTGGTACGTCACCGCCTGCATCGCCGTTTCGCTGCTGGTGTACGTGACCATGAAAGACACCCGCACGCACTCGCGGATCGAGACGGACTGACAGGCAAAAAACGCCCTTGTAGGAGCGAGTTTGCTCGCGATGAGGCCACAACAGCCACCGCTTATGGTGGCTGTCAGACCGCTATCGCGAGCAAGCTCGCTCCTACAAGGATGGCCACGACTCGGTCTTGAGAGGTATCAAGACAACTCGGCAGCGCCCTGACGCACGTACTTGTTCTGAACGTACGAAGCGCCCGCGATCAACACCACCAGAATCCCCGCCAACACCAGCGACGAACCAATGGTGCCGAAGTCCAGACCACCCTTTTCATGGGGTTTGGTCAGGAAGTCGCCAAGGGTTGCGCCGAACGGACGCGTCAACACGAAAGCAATCCAGAACAACAGTACCGACGAAATTTTGGTGAAGTAACGCGCCAGCACTACCAACGCGATGGTCGAACCGATGAACAGCGCGCCACCGGCAAAACCCAATCCCGAGTCGTCGGCCAGATAATCACCCAGCGCCGTGCCCAATGTGTTGGAAAACAGAATCGCCATCCAATAGAACATTTCGCCACGAAAAGTCTGGATTTTGTTCACGTTCAGCGAGTCGCCGCTCAGGCGCCAAAGGGCGAATATCGTCACCAGAATCGCGATCAGGATCATCGAGCCCGTGGCATAGCCCAGACCCAAAGTGCGGTCCATGAAGTCCGACATGGTGGTGCCGGCTGTGCTGGTCGAGAGGATCACGACCCAGTACAGCACCGGGTTGTAGGTTTTCGAAAACAACTGCGTCACCAGCGTCAGCAGGAACACGCTGATCAGGATCATCGAGCTGATGGCGTAGCCGACATTCAAGGTCATCGACAGCAAATCCCCCGCGGTTTCCCCCAAGGTCGTCGCGCAGATTTTCATGACCCAGAACGCCAGGGTGATCTGAGGAAGCTTATTCATTTGGTGCGGTACTCCAGAGCTCTACTTCAATACGGCCGGTTTCTTATGGTTATGGCCAGGGTGGAGACTGAATGGGAGGCGGTGAAAATTAGGTAAGTGCCGTATGAAAAAAACCATGGGGTCGCCGGTTTTAAGGATTTTTATAAAATTAATGATCAGTTAATGCTCGAGTTTCACTCTTCATCGGACTGGATCGACCGTAGAGCGTCAAACGCTACCTGCTCAAACCACACCGGAAAGCAGCGATTTGCGACGCCTAATACATCTATTAAATCGATTCTTTTAAGCATTTATTTGCACTTTTTAAACAAATTTACAGGCGTAGCATGAACTCCATACCCAACGCACTACGCGTAAACGAACCGGAGTAACCGCCATGAAAATCAAACTGATCATCGCCCTGACCCTCTCCGTGTTGGCTGCCAACACCTTCGCCGCCGACGGCTACGACCGTACTGGCTCGGCTACCGTCGCTGCTGACGGCTACGACCGCACCGGCTCCGCCACCGTCGCTGCTGACGGCTACGACCGCACCGGCTCCGCCACCGTTGCTGCTGACGGCTACGACCGCACCGGTTCCGCCACCGTCGCTGCTGACGGCTACGACCGCACCGGCTCCGCCACCGTTGCTGCTGACGGCTACGACCGTACTGGCTCGGCCACCGTTGCTGCTGACGGCTACGACCGCACTGGCTCCGCCACTATCAGCTAACACTCAATCGCGACATCACAGCCCGGCTTCGGCCGGGCTTAGTCGTTTTTTGAGAGAAGGAAAATCATAGATCCGCACCGTCCCTGTGGGAGCGGGCTTGCCCGCGAAGCAAGCACTGCAGTCTGTCTGAAACTACGCGTTATCGTTCTTCGCGGGCAAGCCACGCTCCCACAACGACCGCGACGCATCACCCACTTGTTTCTCTCCTGACTGGAAATAACCTCCGACGCCCTGCACTATTGCCGCCTCCCATTGCCCACCACCTCAGGAACCCCCGCGCCATGCCTGACGATATCCATTATTACGAACCCGCCCAGGGCCACGGCCTGCCCCATGACCCGTTCAATGCCATCGTCGGCCCGCGCCCTATCGGCTGGATTTCCTCGCAGGATGCCGAAGGACGCCTGAACCTGGCGCCTTACAGCTTCTTCAACGCGTTCAACTACATTCCGCCGATCATTGGATTTTCCAGCGTTGGGCGCAAAGACAGCCTGAACAATATCGAGCAGACCGGCGAGTTCGCCTGGAACCTGGCGACCCGCCCACTGGCCGAGCGGATGAACCAGAGTAGTGCCATGGTGCCGCCAGGGATTAACGAGTTCGAACTGGCCGGGCTGACACCGGCCGCCTCAAAAGTCATCGCGGTACCACGGGTAGCCGAAAGCCCGGTGTCCTTCGAATGCAAGGTCACGCAGATCATTCAACTGCAACGGGCAGACAAAGGGTTGGTGCCCAGTTGGCTGATTCTCGGCGAAGTGGTCGCCGTGCATATCGCCAAATGGCTGCTCAAGGATGGGGTCTACGATACCGCCGCGGCAGAGCCGATTCTGCGCGGCGGCGGGCCGGCGGATTATTTCCAGTTGGGGCCTGAGGCCTTGTTCAAGATGTTCCGCCCGGGGGCGGTTAAATAGTGCCCCAGGACAATTCGCCGTCTTCACTCACGTCGATCAATTGCTCAAGCTGTTGCGCGGCAGCCTGATCGGCGTCATGGGCGGTCTTGAATGTCTGGTCTTCGAGCACTTTATGAAAACGCGGGGCGCCTGAGCCACCCAGGGCCTTGACGGCGATTGCAGCGCTGTAACCACCCTCGCCCGGTACAACAGCGGAAACTGCTTCGAACTGCGCAAACTCTTTACGTGCCATGTCGCGGATCCTGGCCAATTGAAAGTCGGCCATTCTAAACCTTCAACTGGCCAGCTGGTGCATCGCCGGTACGTTCAGTTGCGCATATTCGCCGTGGGCCTGAACCGCGGTGACGTCACTGAAGGTGTGAAAGTCCAGGCTGTTGACCACAAGGTCCTGCACCAGCTCAGCGAAAATATCCATGGTTGGGGTGCTGAAGTAGGCGTTCATGGCCTGCTGGTTGACCCAAAAACCGGACACCAGCCACAACTCTGGATCGCACAGTGAATGCTGCAGGGCAAAATGCAGGCAACCGGGTGCCTGACGGGTCGGCTCGATCAGGCTGCTCAAACGCGCACCCAACTCCATCGAGCGTCCGGCGCGGGCCCGAACGAAGGCCATATGACTGGCGGGGATTTGCGTGGACATATTCGACTCTCCCAAGATAGCTCAATCAGCAGCCTTGAGACGGGCTGCGACAGGATCAAAGATTAAGCCCCCGGTGCATTGGCCGTTAGTCGATTCCTGCCGGCTTCTTGCACAATCCTGCGGCAGCGCTCCAGTGGCTTCGATTGATGAGGGCGCTCATGGCATGAGCGTGACAGTCATGTTTCAAGCAAGTTTTTCCACGCCAAACCCGTTGTATCTATTCTGATTTTTAACCCCAAGCAGAATCAGGCAAGTTTCATGCAGCAATTGCCTACCACCCTGCCTTACACAAACTTAAGCTGTGCCCATCCGAAAAGCCTCGCAGAGGATGCAACTCATGTCGTCGCTCGATCACACCCAAGCCCCGCTGGATGCCGACATGGAAAAGCAGCGCGCGGAACTGGCCACTATTATCAGTCGCAATACCGGTGAGGACGGCAACTATGCGACGGCCATCGGCTCGTTGTTTTTATCGCGGCATGGCTGCCCACACGATTTCGCACCGGGACTTGCGCAACCGGCGCTGTGCATCCTCGCCCAAGGGCGCAAGGAAGTGCGGCTGGCTGACGAATACTTCAACTATGACCCGCTCAATTACCTGGTGGTCTCGGTCTCGATGCCAGTGAGCGGCCGGGTGGTCGATGTTTCGCCAGAGCATCCGATACTGGCCCTGCGCCTGGATATCGACCCGGCAGAAATCACCGCGCTGATTGCCGATGCAGGTCCCTTGGGCGTGCCCACCCGGCCAACCGGGCGCGGCCTCTATGTAGAGCGACTCGATCAGCCGATGCTCGATGCAGTACTGCGCCTGACCCGTCTGCTCGACAGCCCGAAAGACATCGCCATGCTCGCGCCGCTGATTCGTCGGGAAATTCTCTATCGGCTATTGCGTAGCCATCAGGGCCATCGCCTGTATGAAATCGCCATAACCAACAGCCAGAGCCATCGGATCAGCCAGGCGATCAAATGGCTCAACGGCAATTATGAGCAGCCGTTGCGCATTGATGATCTGGCACGGGAAGTGAACCTCAGCGTGTCGACCCTGCATCATCGCTTCAAGGCAATGACCGCCATGAGTCCGCTGCAATACCAGAAGCAACTGCGCCTGCAAGAGGCGCGGCGCTTGATGCTGGCTGAAGGGCTGGATGCGTCGGCGGCGGGCTACCGGGTGGGCTATGAAAGCCCGTCACAATTCAGCCGTGAGTACAGCCGATTGTTTGGTGCCCCGCCGTTGCGGGATTTGGCGCGGTTGCGGCTGACTGTCTGACGGGCCTTGTGTCGCCTGCCCCGACGCCATCGCGAGCAAGCTCGCTCCTACAGTGGATCTGTGTCATGCACAGATTGTCTGCACGCCGCAGACCCCATGTAGGAGCGAGCTTGCTCGCGATGGGCTGCGCAGCAGCCCCATACACAACACTCAGCTACACCCCCAACACCCGACACGCCTCGGCCGGAATCGTCACTGACACCGGGTTGCCAATACTCAAGCCGAACCCCTGACACGGCGTACTCAGCGCCGTCAGCGAGACTCCGGAACACTCGACCGTGGTTTCAATCGTCGCACCAATATCGCGAACGAACGTCACCTTGCCGAGCAGGCGATTGCCCACTGCTGCCTGGGGTTGTGAGAGTTGCAGATCCTCGGGGCGCACCAACATTTTGATCTTCTCGCCGACCACGATACTGCTGCAAATCGGTACGTGAAGCGCATCCCCGCCCGGCAAACTTATCTGCCCATTGCCCAACGCCGTCGCAGGGAAAATATTTCCTGAGCCGATAAAGTCGGCAACGAACTCGTTGGCCGGATGCCGATAGATTTCGATCGGCGTACCGACCTGCTGCACCCGATGCTCACCCAAGACCACCACGATATCGGCCATGGTCATGGCTTCGCGCTGGTCATGGGTAACCATGATGGTGGTGATGTTCAGGCGTTGCTGCAGTTGGCGGATTTCCACCTGCATCGATTCGCGCAACTTGGCGTCCAGCGCCGACAGCGGTTCGTCGAGCAGAAGGATTTTCGGACGCGAGGCAATCGCCCGGGCAATCGCCACGCGCTGGCGCTGACCACCGGAGAGTTTCGACACCGGCCGATCAACCATTTCCTGCAACTGAATCAGTTGCAGCAACTCGGTTACCCGCGCCTGCTGATCAGCCTTGCTGACCCCGCGCAGTTTCAGCGGATAGGCAATGTTCTCGCCGACAGTCATGTGCGGGAACAACGCCAGGGACTGGAAGACCATCCCGAAGTTGCGCTGGTGCGCCGGGGTGTGGCCAATGTCTTCACCGTCCAGACGAATCTCGCCGCCAGACAGGGTTTCCAGCCCGGCGATCATCCGCAGCAAGGTGGTTTTGCCGCAGCCCGAAGGGCCGAGGAAACACACCAGTTTGCCCTCGGGCAAATGCAGATTGACGTCCTTTACCGCGCAGGCCGAGCCGTAGCGTTTCTCGACGTTTTCCAGAATAAGTCCAGTCATGTTGCACCTCAAATCAAAAGGAAACGCCACCTTCGCCGACTAACTTCTCCAACGCCCAGATCAGGACGAAGTCGATAAGCACTATCAGCACGGCAAACGAGAAAACGGTCGGGTCGAGCGACGAGACAGTACGGCTGTACATCCAGATCGGCACGGTCATTACGTCGATGGTGTAGAGGAAATAGGTCACGGTGAATTCGTTGAACGAGACGATGAAGGCCAGCAGCATCCCGGCAAGAATCCCGGATTTCATCAACGGCACCACCACATCGACAATCGCCCGTAGTGGTGAAGCACCGAGCATTTGCGCGGCCTCTTCGACTTCGCTGCCGATGGAAAGCATCGCCGCCGTGCAGTTTTTTACCACGAACGGCAACGCCAGGATGACGTGGGCAATCACCAGCCGTGAGGTGTTCATCTGGAACGGCAAGCTGTCGAATACCAGCAGCAACGCCAGCCCCAACACCACCATTGGGAACACCAAGGGCAAAGACATCAGCTGCAGCGCCACGGCCTTGCCGCGGAACTCGCAACGGGTCAGCGCATAGGCCGCCGGCACCGCGATCACGGTCGCAAACACCATGGTCAAACACGCCACCATCAAGCTGGTGGTCATGGCTTTGCCAAGGCTCAGCACATCGCTGGCGTCCGGCGAAACGAAGGTGTGCCAAGCGGCTCTGTACCATTGCAGGCTGTAGCTGCTGGGCGGGAAGTCCAGGTTCGACGCGCCGCTGAAGGACATGACGATCATGGTCAGGATTGGCAACACTGCCAGCAGCAGAATGAAGCCTGAAAGGACCCCGGCGAACCGCCCGGTGTCACCGGGCAGCAGCGACTGGCGCTTTTTGATTAGCGTGCTCATTGCGAAGCCTCCAGCATGCGCCGACGACGGCCAGTGATGTATTCGGAGAGGGTCATGATGGCCAGCGTGGTGACGATCAGCACCACCCCAGCGGCGGATGCAGCAGGCCAGTTCATCAGCGGCGCGATCTGGTCATGGACCATCACCGCGAGCATCGGCACTCGTCGACCGCCGAGCAGCAAAGGCACCACGAAGCTGCTGGCGTTGTAGGCAAACACCAGAGTCGCGCCGGTGATAATCCCCGGCAGGCTCATGGGCAATACCACTTGGCGGAACACCTGCAAGCGGCTGGCACCCAGGGTCGCGGCGGCTTCTTCGTAAGTGCGGGCAACGCCGCGCATGGCGCTGGCAATCGGCAGCACCGCCAACGGGAACGCAGTCTGCACCAGGCCCATCAACACGCCGTTCTGGTTGTACAACATCATGATTGGGCGCTTGATCAGGCCCAGGCCCATCAGTGCCTGATTGAGCATCCCGCCCGGCCCGAGAATCACCAGCCAGCCGTAGCTTTGCAGCAGCAGGTTGACCAGCAATGGCAACAGCACCGCGGCGAGAAATATCCGGCGCACAAAAGGTGAAGTCAGTCGCGACATGGTGTAGGCCACCGGGATCGCCAGCAGCACCGCGATCACCGCGCTGAACAAGGCCAGACGCAAGGTCAGCAGCAATGACTTCAGGTAATAGGGCTCCAGCAGTTGGGCGTAACTGGCCAGGCTGAAGCCGGTCCATTCCGCGCCCTTGGTACCCACGCTCATGCGCAGCACCAGCAGGCTGGCAGCAATCAGCACACCGAGAAACAGCATCGACGGCGAAAGGAAAAACCAGGCGCGCGCCGTGGGAGAAATACCGGAGGTCGGGCGCGGCACGACTGCGCCAACCGGGTGGGTCAGGGGTTGGTGTTCCATAGCAATGGTCTCGTCAATGGAAAGCAGCTGAGTGAACACGGGCTTTGAAACCACATTGGCCCCTTGTGGGAGCGAGCCTGCTCGCGATAGCGATCTGTCAGTCAACATCAATGGTGAATGTCAGTCCGCAATCGCGAGCAGGCTCGCTCCCACAGGGGATCTTCAGTGGTTGAAGATCCTGTGTTCGACACTCGGTCAGGAAGAAAAGATTTCCGTGTAACGACGAATCCACTGGTCATGCACCGTGGCCAGGAACGCGTTGTCGTGCATGATCGCTTTCTCGGCAATCTGCTCCGGCGTCAGGATGTACGGGCTCTTGCGCGCTTCGGCGGAGATGATGGCCTTGGCGTTGACCGGACCGTTGTAGATGTCTTCGGCCATCTTGCCCTGCACTACCGGGTCCAGAGAGTGGTCGATAAAGGCGTAGGCCAGATCGGTATCGCCAGGACGATTTTTTGGCATTACCGAGAGCATCAGGTCGGTGTAGAAGCCTTCCTTCATGCCGAAGGTGGCGCCCAGACCGTAGGCCGGATCCCGAATCTGTTTAGGGAAAAACGCCGGGGCGTAAAGACCGCCCATATCCAGCGAGCCAGTGCGGAACAACTCAGCGATCTGGTTAGGGTTTTCACCCAGAGTCACCACACGGTCCTTGAGTTCTGCGAGTTTCTTGAACCCAGGCTCAATGTTGTGTTCGTCACCACCGGCCAGTTTGGCGGCGATGATGATCAGGTCCATGGCCTCGGTCCAGTTCGGTGGCGGCAGGAAAATGTTCGGCGCCATGTCCTTGTCCCACAACGCGGCGTAGCTGTCCGGGGCTTCCTTCACAGTACGGGTGCTGTAGACCAGGCTGTTGCACCAGAGCAGGTAACCGATGCCGTGACCATTGGCACCGGTGCGGTATTTCTCCGGCACATCGACCAGGTTGGGAATGCGGTTCAGATCGGGTTTTTCCAGCAGACCGGCGGCCGCCAGGCCTTCAGCGCCGACACCAGCCAGGGTGATGATGTCGTATTGCGGGCGATCACCACCGGCCTTGAGTTTGGCGACCATTTCCGAGGTGCTGCCGGTACGGTCAGCGATGACCTTGGCGCCAGTCTTGGCTTCGAAGGTCGCGGCAATGTTGCGCAGCGCTGCCAGCCCGGTGTCATCCGACCAGGTCAGCAGGCGCAGGGTCTTGCCCTGAAAGCGCGTGTCGCTGGCATTGGCCCGGATAAACGGCATGCTCATGGCTGCCACGGCAACCGAAGCCACTCCTACGGTTTTGATGAATTGTCTTCTGTTCAGATCATGCTCGCCCATTACGGACTCCCTTGTTCTTGTAGGTATGAGTTGTAGGTATGAGGTTGGTCGCCTCAAAGCGGCCGGTGATCGATCTAGCGCCAGACCCCATTTATAAAGGGCCGTGGCTGAGTCAGCAGTTTCATCCTGAGGTCGCGCAGAACGCGCAACAATCGAAAGTTTGTCATTGAAGCCATGTGTCAAACGCATGCCTCGAAAGGAGGCATGCCTGGACCGTTTTCGGGCTGTCAGACGGCGCGAATCACGTGTTTGATTTCCTGAAACGCTTGCATGCCCCACGGTCCTAACTCGCGGCCGATACTGCTCTGCTTGTAACCTCCCCAAGCCGTCTGCGGGAAAATCACTTGTGGCGCGTTGATCCACACCAGCCCGGCCTGCAAGGCGTTGGCGACCCGCTCGGCGGCCTCGCTATCGCGGCTGACCACGCTGGCCACCAGACCGAACTCGCTGTCATTGGCCAGGTCGATCGCCTCTTCTTCGGTCGAGAAACTGCGCACACAAAGCACCGGACCAAAGATTTCTTCACACCACAACGCACTGTCGAGGGGCACTTCGGTGAAGATGGTTGGCCGCAAAAAATAACCTTTCGGCAGATTCGCTGGCCGCTCACCGCCGCACATCAACTTGGCGCCAGCACTCAGCCCGCGATCAATGTGGCCAAGCACCCGTTGGTATTGCGCCTGATTGACCAGTGCGCCCATCTCGACCTCCGGGTCAAACGGGTCAGCCACGCGAATTGATTCGGCGCGCGCCTTGAGGCGCAGCAAAAATTCGGCCGCCAGTTCATCGGCAACCAACACCCGGCTGGTCGCTGAGCACATCTGCCCGGCGTTGAAGAAGCCGCCGCCACTGGCCAACTCCACCGCCAGCTCGATATCGGCATCGGCCAGCACCAATAGCGAGGACTTGCCGCCCAGCTCCAGGCTCACACCCTTGACGGTTTCCGCCGCCCGTTGCATGACCTGAACGCCCACCGCATTGCTGCCGGTGAAGGAAATCTTCGCCACACGCGGATCGGCCGCCAGCGGTGCGCCGACCGCCAGGCCAGTACCGCAGACCAGGTTGAACACACCGTTGGGCAAGCCACTCTCGGCGATGATCGCGGCCAACTCCAGCTCTGGCAGCGGCGTGACTTCCGACGGTTTGAGTACCACGCAGCAACCAGCCGCCAACGCCGGAGCGAGTTTCCAGGCGGTGGTGACCATCGGGAAGTTCCACGGCACGATCAAACCAACAACGCCACAAGGCTCACGGCGCACACGGGCGGCGAAGTCTTCGCTCGGCAAATCCACGGCGCGGTCCTGCTGGGCATCCAGGGTTTCGGCCAGCCCTGCGTAGTACTCGAAGGTGGCAATCACGTCATCGACATCGATGCCCGCTTCAAACAGTGGTTTGCCGTTGTTGCTCGACTGCAACTGCATCAAGCGTTCACGGCGCGCCTGCACACCGCTGGCGATCTTGCGCAGCACTGCACCACGCTCGGCACCGCTGGTTTCGGCCCACTGCAAAAACGCAGCGCTGGCGGCATCTACCGCTTGATTGACCGCCTGTTCATCGCCGCCGCTCACCGTGGCCAAGGGTTCTTCCGTGGCCGGATTGATCACCTGCAAACGTTCGCTACCGGCGCACCATTGGCCGTCGATGTACAGGCCATTCAAGGTCGAAGAAATGCTCATGCCTGCACCGCCTTCATCCAGGTGGTCTGGTCGATTTCGATCAGGGTCGGACCTTGACGATCACTGGCTGCCCGCAATGCGGTGCGCAGTTGGTCGACACCGTTGATGGCTTCGGCAGCGCAACCCAGCGCCTTGGCCACACCGATGAAATCCGGGGTGTAGATATCCACGCCTACCGGCTCGATGGCGCGGTTGACCATGTATTTTTTAATCTCTTCGTAGCCCTGGTTGTTCCACAGCAGCACGATGATCGGCGTTTGCGCTTCCACCGCGCTGGCCAGTTCCGACAAGGTGAATTGCAGCCCGCCATCACCGATCAGACACACCACCGGGCCCCGCGCAGCGCGCTCGGAGCCACCACCGAGCCAGGCGCCAATGGCTGCCGGCAGGGCATAACCGAGGGTCCCGTAACCGGTGGACGAGTTGAACCAGCGGCGCGGTTGCTCAGGGTTGAACGTCAGGTTGCCGGTGTACACCGGTTGAGTCGAATCGCCGACAAATACCGCTTCCGGCAACTCGTGTAGAACGGTCTCAAGGAACAGGGTCTGGGCGCGGGTCGGTGCATCCCAAGTGGTCTCAAGCTCCGCACGCAACGTGGCTGCGCGGGCATGGCCCCAGTCGGAGCGACGCTCGGCGAGGGTGTGTCCGGCAAGCTCCGCCAGCAACGCTTGCGCCGCCGTTTGCGCGTCGGACACCAATGCTACCTGAGGCGGGTAGTTGCGTACGGTCTGATCCGGGTCGATGTCGACGCGCAACAAAGCGCCGGGAATCTCAAAGCCACCGGCAAAGGTGACGTCGTAATCGGTCTCGGCCAATTCGGTGCCGATCGCCAGCACCACGTCGGCATCCGCCACCAGCGCTCGGGTGGCGACCAGCGATTGAGTCGAACCGATCAACAGTGGATGACGCGAGGGCAGCATGCCCTTGGCATTAATGGTCAACGCCACTGGTGCGTCGAGCAGTTCGGCCAGCCGAGTGAGTTCGGCTGCCGCCTCAATGGCACCGCCACCTGCGAGGATCAACGGACGTTTGGCGGTGGCCAGCCATTGGCTCATTTGCGCGATGGCTGACGGCGCGGCACCGGCACGGGTGATGCTCACCGGCGTACTGGCGAGCAAGGCATCGGCGTTTTCGACCAACACGTCGAGGGGGATTTCGATATGCACCGGACGCGGACGCCCGGCCTGGAACAGGGCGAACGCCCGGGCCAGCACCCCCGGCAGTTCGGCGGCGGACATCAGCGTATGGGAAAACGCCGCCACCCCACCGACCAGCGCGCTCTGGTTCGGCAGCTCATGCAACTTGCCGCGTCCACCACCCAACTGGCTGCGCGACTGCACGCTGGAGATCACCAGCATCGGGATCGAGTCCGCATAGGCCTGGCCCATGGCGGTGGTGATGTTGGTCATGCCAGGGCCGGTGATGATGAAGCACACGCCCGGCTTGCCGCTGGTGCGGGCGTAGCCGTCGGCCATGAAACCGGCGCCCTGTTCGTGGCGTGGCGTGACGTGGTTGATGCTCGAGCGGGCCAACCCGCGATACAGCTCAACGGTGTGTACACCCGGGATGCCGAACACCTGCTCGACCCCATAACCTTCGAGTAACTTGACCAATACTTCGCCGCACGTCGCCATTTTCGCTGCCCTTCTTATTTGTTGAAACTGCACCCCGATGGCGTTTTCAGGCACGCGCCGGGGCACAAAGGTGACGCAATTGGACCCGTCGGCGTATAGCGGTGACAAACCAAAAATAGTCATACTAGGCATGTCCTCCACTCATGCCTGAGCACCCATGAAACGTCTTCCGCCCTTGCCCGCTCTGCATACCTTTATGATCACCGCCCAGTGCTGCAACTTCACTCGGGCGGCGGACTTGCTGCACATTACTCAAGGAGCGGTGAGCCGACAGATCGCCGGGCTGGAGAGCCATCTCGGTTACGCGTTGTTCCAGCGCCAGGCCCGAGGCCTGAGCCTGACCGCACAAGGACGTGAGTTGTATCCGCGCATTCAACAGGTCTTCAACCTGATCGACGAAGCCGTCGAACACGTCGGCGCCAAGCGCGAAGCTCTGCAACTCAAGGCGCCGACCTGCATGATGCGCTGGCTGCTGCCACGTCTGTTGCAGTGGCAAAAGGAACGCCCGGACGTGCCGGTGGAGCTGACCACTACCGTGCAACACGCCGTGGATTTTCGTCGCGAAGAGTTCGATGCGGCGGTGGTGTATGGCACGCCACCGAGCAACGGGGCCTTCCATCACCTGTTCGATGAACAGCTGACGCCGGTCTGCTCGCAGCAGTTGCTCAACGGAGCGGTACCGCTCAAGACTCACGCTGATCTGGAACAGCACATGCTGCTGCACCCGACTCGCGATGAACGGGATTGGGAAGCCTGGCTCAAAGCCGCTGAAGCAAAAGTCAGCAATATCGGCAAAGGGCAGCATTTCGATACATTGGACCTGGCGATGTCCGTCGCCTCTCAAGGGACGGGCGTGGCGATTGGTGATTGGTCGTTGATCGGCGAAGACCTGAGTGCCGGACGGCTGGTCATGCCATTTGAACTGAAAGTGCGCACCGGGCAGGCCTATTACCTGGTCTACCCGGAACGACCGGAGCCGTCGGCGCAGTTACGCGAATTGATGGATTGGTTGGTGGAACAGGCGCAAGAAAGGTGAGTGATTTGGGGTGTCAGTAAAATCCACCCCTCTCCCCAGCCCTCTCCCCAAAGGGGAGAGGGGGAAGGGAGCAGATCTATGTCGTTTTCAGAACCCGAGTTCGACTCGTAATCGCATGTCGCAGTAACTCGACCAAACAACTCGGTCAGTTCCCTCGCCCCTCTGGGGAGAGGGTTAGGGTGAGGGGTGGTTTTCGAACCAGACACCGTTTTGAGTAACACCCCCAACCCTTTACATTCTAATCAATACCCAACCGTAAACCGCTGGCGGGAATGCGCGGGGGTTTCAATCTCATCGATCATCGCTATCGCGTAGTCGGCAAAGGTGATCCAGCTCCTGCCTTGTGCACTCACCAGCAAATTATCCTTGCCCAGACGGAATGTCCCGGTGCGCTCACCTTCGACAAATTCCGCTGACGGCGAAAGGAAGCTCCAGTCCAGATCCTGCTCCTGACGCAAAGTGTCGAGGTACACGCCACCGGCGCTGGCCTCAGCCTTGTACTCGTCGGGAAAGCCCGGACTGTCGATGACTTTGCCGCCGGTTGGCAACAGCAGCGAACCAGCACCACCGACCACCAGCAGACGTTTGACCCCGGCCTTTTTCACCGGCCCGAGAATGGCGCTGACCGGGATCGTCGAGAAGTGCGCAGCGCTAATCACCACATCGTGCCCCGCCACGGCTGCTTGCAATGCAGCGGCGTCGGTGACGTCGACATCCTTGGCTACCACACCGGCACGCTTGCCGAGTTTTGCAGTATTGCGGGCGATGGCGGTGACGCTGTGACCGCGACGCAGGGCTTCTTCCAGCAGTTGGCTACCGGCACGGCCGGTGGCACCAATGATTGCGATCTTGCTCATGACGCTCTCCAGTACGGTAGATGTGGCGCAGCACGCCACGGGATCGATCAAGTAGACGGTGAGTCAGCTCACCACTTCATTTCGCCTTTGGCGACTTTGGCGCTCAGCTCCAGGGAGCTTTCTTCGCCGAGGTCCGGGTAACGTTTTTTCATCGAGGCAATCAGCTCGGCCGAGTTCTTGGCCTTGGCGGTTTCTTCATCGAAGGCTTTGATGTAGTCGGCGGTGAAGTGCACGGCAGCCACGGAGCGGGCACTCTCACCCAAGTAGTGACCCGGGATGAGGGTCTTGGGTTTCAGGCCATCAATGGTTTTCAATGTGCCGAGCCAATCAGTGTGGGACTGTGCGGTCTGGGTGTCGGCCATCCACACATGAATGTTTTCTGCCACCACTACACCGCCGACCACTGCCTTGATCGACGGGATCCAGACAAACGTGCGATCCGGCTGCTTGCCGTCGAGGCCGATGATCTCGAGCTTCTGCCCTTCCAGGGTCAGGCTGTGGCCCTTGAGCACTTGCGGCACGATGGTTTTCTGAGGAATGTCGGCACCCATTTTCGGGCCCCAGAACGCCAATTTCCCTTCAACGGTGGCCTTGATATGGTCAACGGTCGGCTTGGAAGCGAGGACCTTGGCGTTCGGGAATGCAGCGGTCAGGGTGTCGAGGCCGAAGTAGTAATCCGGGTCACCGTGGCTGATGTAGATGGTGGTCAGTTGCTTGCCGCTGGCGCGGATTTTCTCCACCACTTGCTCGGCCTGGGATTTGCCGAACTGCGCGTCCACCAGAATCGCTTCTTTCTGCCCACTGACCAGCACCGAAGTGACCGGGAAGATCGCCGCCGCGCCCGGGTTGTAGACGTCCAGGGTCAGCGTCGGTTCTGCCGCCGCTGCGTGAGCGACGAAACCCAAGGTCGCGGTGGCCAGCAAAACACGCTTGAGTGAAGAAAATCCGATCATATGTCGCTCCTGAGATCTGTTCGCCGTGGGTGACGATGGACAGAGCTTAGTTGCCTCACTCGCTACAAAAAATGCGATGCTTGAACATAGTTTGTTTCTGAAAGCGGGCAAATCATGGATCGTCTTCAAGCAATGCGGGTCTTCGTCACCGTAGTCGACCTCGGCAGTCAGTCGGCAGCCGCCGATCATCTGGACCTCTCGCGGCCGGTTGTTTCGCGGTATCTGGCGGAACTGGAAGATTGGGTCGGTGCGCGACTGATGCACCGCACCACCCGCAAACTGAGCCTGACCGCCGCCGGTAGCGAAACCCTGCCGCGCTGTCGGCAGATGCTCGATTTGTCGAACGATATGCAGGCTGCTGTGAGCGAGCCGGACGACGCGCCGCGAGGCTTGCTGCGGATCAGCGTCAGCACGTCATTCGGTCAGGCACAACTGGCCGACGCCGTGGCCGAGTACGTCAAACGCTACCCCGGTGTCAGCATCGACCTGCAGATGCTCGACCGCACGGTGAACCTGGTGGATGAGCGCATCGACCTGGCGATTCGCACCAGCAACGACCTGGACCCGAACCTGATTGCCCGCAAGCTAACCGTATGCCGCTCGGTAATCTGCGCCTCCCCCGAGTACCTGCGTCAGCACCCGACGCCGCAGCGGGTGGAAGAGCTTAGCCAGCACAATTGCCTGACCCACTCCTATTTCGGCAAAAGCCTTTGGCATTTCGAGCAGGATGGGGAACAGGTTTCGGTACCGGTGCAAGGCAACATCAGCGCCAACGAGGCCAGCACCCTGCTGCGCGCGACCATGGCCGGCGCCGGAATTTCGATGCTACCGAGCTATCAGGCGGGTGTGCATATCCACAGCGGTGAGTTGGTGCGCCTGCTGCCCGGTGCCGAGCCACGGCAAATGAACATGTACGCCGTTTACGCCTCACGCAAACACATGCCGGCGGCGTTGCGCAGCATGCTGGATTTTCTGGTGCTGAGGTTTCCGCAGGAACCGGAGTGGGATGTGGGGCTTTGAAGCAGCGGCAAGCTATAAGCCGCAAGCTCAAAGCGCCCTGCTTGAAGATTGGAGCTTGCAGCTGCACCTCTCTGACCTATGCTGATAGTAGTACCCTCTAACCAAGGGGTACTCGTTCAGAGGTCAACGCCATGAACATCAAAACCCGAAGATACCTCGCGATCTTCATCACCTGCGCCGCCTCGCTCGTGCTGTACGGAACCGCTGCCTACCGTGTCGAACAGGCCCGTCAGCAGCCACAGGCCGCATCGGCAAGCTGCAACTTCGAGCGCTGCATACCGCACAACGCGACCCTGAACGCGCTCAAATAACCAGAGCTTTACGCTTCGCTATCCTGATCGGCCTTCAACCTGTCCCGAAACGCTTTGGGAGATATCCCGACTCGCCGCCGAAACAAGCGTGTGAAGTTGGTCGGATCGGAGAACCCCAAGACGTCGGACATCTCGTAGATAGTCATGCTGGTGTAGGTCAGCAGTCGCTTGGCCTCCAGCAACTGACGCTCATGCATGATCTGCAAGGCCGGCTGGCCGGCCAGCTCACGGCAGGTGCCGTTGAGATGCGAGACGGAAATCCCCAGCTTGTGCGCCAGGTCCTCGACCTTCACATGCTCGCGATAATGTTCTTCGACCAACTGGATAAACCCATTGAGGTATTCCCGCGCACGTTGTGGTCGCAGGCTCGCGGTACGGCGCTGGATCACCTGCCGGCTGACCCACACCATGATCACGCTGACCAGCGAGTGCATGAGCATTTCCCGCGCGGGTTGGTGGCCCACGTACTCGCTTTGCAATGCGCAAAACAAACTGTTCAGGTAGTGGCTATCGTCACCTGCTGGATAGCTTTCGGCCACCGCCAGGGCATTCACCGAGTTTCCAAGCTGCACCTGAAGGTGGGCCACCAGCGGCGCGGCCAGGGTGACGACATAGCCCTCGATGTCTTCCGAAAAACGAAAACCATGCACTGACAATGGCGGAAGAATCTGGATCGCCGACTCGTCGAGCCGAGTGCGCTTGCCCTCTATCTCAAGTTCCGCGTGGCCCTTGTGGACAAACAGCAACTGACACAGATCGGCATGCCGGTGCGGTTTGATTTCCCATTGGTGCTCACGGCTGCGTTTGGAGATGGTTTCACAGTGCAGTAAATCCGGCGTCGGCCAGTCCAGGCTTTCGCCATAGAGCTTGAACACCGGAATAGAAGGAAGGGCAGGCTTGTTCATAACTGCAATCCAGGCCTCGGAGAGTTGGGCGATAATCGCACCGATTGGCGAAATGTACAGCTATCGGCTCAGTTTTCACCTTCATTTGACGGGTTCTCAAGCGAACAATGCAAGTACTCAGAACCCATTCACCGATTTGTTCGTGTGAAGCTTGCGAGCCATAAAAACAATGAAAATGCTGAAGACCCAAGTTGCCATTATCGGTGCCGGTCCGTCCGGCTTGTTGCTCGGCCAATTGCTGCATAACGCCGGTATCGACACCGTCATTCTCGAACGCCAATGCCCGGACTATGTATTGAACCGGATCCGCGCCGGGGTCCTGGAACAAGGCATGGTCGATCTGCTGCGCCAGGCCGGGGTCGGCCAGCGGATGGACGCAGAAGGTCTGGTCCATGGCGGTTTCGAACTGGCCTTCGACGGGCGCCAGGTGCACATCGATCTGCAAGCACTTACCGGTGGCAAGACCGTCATGATCTACGGCCAGACCGAGGTCACCCGCGACCTGATGGCCGCACGGCAAGCCGCGGGGGCAATGACACTGTATGAGACGAGCAACGTTCAGCCCCATGACATGAAAACCGATCGGCCTTACCTGACGTTTGAAAAGGACGGAGAAACCTGGCACCTGGACTGCGATTACATCGCCGGTTGCGACGGTTTTCATGGCATCGCACGGCAGTCGATCCCCAGTGAGTCGCTGAAGATTTTCGAGCGGGTCTACCCTTTCGGCTGGCTGGGCATCCTCGCCGACACGCCGCCGGTCCACGATGAACTGGTGTACGCCAGGCACGAACGCGGTTTTGCCTTGTGCAGCATGCGTTCGTCGACCCGCACCCGCTATTACCTGCAAGTACCGGCCGACGAGAAGGTCGAGGATTGGTCCGATCAACGCTTCTGGGATGAGTTGAAATCCCGCCTGCCGGAGGCCTTGGCCAACGATCTGGTGACCGGTCCATCCATCGAGAAAAGCATCGCGCCGCTGCGCAGTTTCGTGGTCGAACCCATGCAATACGGGCGGATGTTTCTGCTCGGAGACGCGGCACATATTGTCCCGCCCACCGGCGCCAAGGGGTTAAACCTGGCCGCCAGCGATGTCAGCACTTTGTTCAACATTTTCCTCAAGGTTTACCGCGAAGACCGCGTCGACTTGCTGGAGAAGTACTCCGAGATCTGTCTGCGACGGGTCTGGAAAGCCGAGCGTTTCTCCTGGTGGATGACCTCGATCCTGCACAACTTTCCTGATTCTGATGCCTTCAGCCAACGCATTGCGCAGACCGAGCTGGAGTATTTCGTCGGCTCCGAGGCGGGTCGAAAAACCATTGCAGAAAATTACGTCGGGCTTCCTTACGAGGCTATCGAGTAGGAACCTATCAAGTACACTAGCGGACATTCCCGCTTGCCCATTACTTGCGGGTCAACCACTGCCCGCAGGTTTCACCGTGACCAATCTCAATCAGCCCCCCAAACTGGCCATTCGCAGCGTGCTGATCGCCCTGATGCTGGCGATCTTCCTCGGTGCGCTGGACCAAACCATCGTCGCCGTGTCGATGCCGGCCATTTCGGCGCAGTTCAAGGATGTCAGCCTGCTGGCCTGGGTCATCTCCGGCTATATGGTGGCGATGACCGTTGCGGTGCCGATTTACGGCAAGCTCGGCGACCTTTATGGCCGTCGTCGGCTGATGCTGTTCGGCATGGGCTTGTTCACCCTGGCATCGGGGTTGTGCGGCATGGCCCAGAGCATGGAGCAGTTGGTGCTGGCGCGGATCCTCCAGGGCATCGGTGCCGGCGGGATGATTTCGGTGAGTCAGGCGATCATTGGCGACATCGTTCCGCCCCGCGAGCGTGGACGCTATCAAGGTTATTTCAGCAGCATGTATGCGGTGGCCAGTGTCGCCGGGCCCGTGCTCGGCGGTTACATGACCGAGTACCTGTCCTGGCGCTGGGTGTTTCTGATCAACCTGCCACTGGGCCTCGGCGCCTGGCTGGTGGCCAATCGCACGTTGGTCGGTTTGCCGGTGCCGCAGCGCAAACCGGTCATCGATTACCTCGGCACGATCCTGATGATCATCGGCCTGACCTCGCTGCTGCTGGGCATCACCGAAATTGGTCAGGGCCATCATTGGCTCGACAGCGACGTACTTGGTTTGCTAGCCGGTGCGGTAGTGGCGCTGACATTGTTTGTCTGGCATGAACTGCGGACGCGCGAACCCTTATTGCCAATGCACCTGTTCGCCAACCACAACGCAGTCCTCTGTTGGTGCACGATTTTCTTCACCAGCTTCCAGGCCATCTCGCTGATAGTACTGATGCCGTTGCGCTTTCAGAGTGTCACCGGCGCGGGTGCCGACAGTGCCGCGCTGCACCTGTTGCCTCTGGCTATCGGGTTGCCGATCGGCGCCTATTTCGCCGGGCGCCGGACCTCAGTGACCGGTCGCTACAAGCCGATGATTCTCACCGGTGCGCTGCTGACCCCTATCGCGATTCTCGGCATGGCGTTCAGCCCGCCGCAAGCGCTGATCCTCAGCAGTCTGTTTATGCTGCTGAGCGGTATCGCCTGCGGTATGCAGTTCCCGACCTCACTGGTGGGCACGCAAAATTCGGTGGAACAACGGGACATCGGCGTGGCGACCAGCACCACCAACCTGTTTCGCTCTCTGGGTGGTGCAATGGGTGTGGCATTGATGTCAGCGTTGCTGCTGGCCTTGCTGCAAGACGCAAGCTTCGCCCACCTGAGCGGCTCGACGCTGATTGCCGAGGGCAGCTCGGGAAATGTCCTGCTTGACGGTTTGAACGCTGCGTCAGGTCCGGCTCAGGATGCGTTGCGTGGGGAGTTGCTGCTGACCTTCCGGCATTTGCTGATGGTCAGCGCGGCGGTATCGCTGCTTGGGCTGGCTGCGGCGATCGCCATGCCGAATAGGGTGTTGCGGGGGCGGGAGGATAAGGTCAGATAGAGAGACCGCATCGCCTGCATCGCGAGCAAGCCCGCTCCCACATTAATTCTTCGGTGTGCACACAATTTGTGCCCAAAGCAGATCTGGTGTGGGAGCGGGCTTGCTCGCGATAGCAATCGGTCAATCACTGCTGGATCAAGAGCCGTAATACCCCCACCCACAAGATATTCAGCGAATCACCTCAAGGACGGCTGTTGATTTGCTGCTGCAAATTCTGGATCTGGCTTTGCAGAGTATTGATGTTACGCGTGACCTGGCCACGGAAAGCGTCGAACTCGGCGGTGCTGCTACCTCCCTGAGGTGCCGCAGGGCGGTTGTCCTGTTGGCTTTTGAGGACGATCATGTCCTGCTCCAGGCGCTCGATGGCGACACTCGGGTTGCCTTGTCTTTTCAACGCTGCGATGTCAGCGCTGAGACCTTTGAGTTCCGCCTCGACTTTACTGGTGTCGGCCGGTGCGCTTTTCAGGGCGGCCAGTTCGCTGCTCAGGGATTTCACCTGGGCTTGCAACTGGGCATTGGCGGATTGTTGTTCGGTGGTCTGCGCAGTCATTTGCGCCAGGCGCTTGTCCAGGTCAGTGGCCTGGCCTGCGACGCCTTGCTGTTGCTTGTTCTGCTCAACCAATTTGTTTTCAAGCTGCTTGATCTGCAACTTCAGCGCTTCACTGCCGTTGTTGACGCTGGACTCGCTGGCGACCACCTTGCCGGAAATAGCCTGCAAGCGCCCCGCTGCTTCCTCGCTGATACGCGCGAAACTTTCCTGGGTCGCGACCAGTTGCTGTTCCATCAACGAGATCTGCTGGAAGCTCCACCAGGCAAGACCCGCGAACGCAAAAAGCAACGCCCCGACCAATGCCCACAACGGACCGGTGCTCGGGCCTTTGACCTTAACCACGGGTGCGGGCCGCGAATGTACGCTGGTGCGCTCACGAGCAGCGGCGGTGGTCGGGAAGTCATCATCGTCCCCGGCGTTGGCTCGCAGGCTTGGAACATCATCGAAGTCGTCATTAGCATCATTACGCATGGACATGAGTCAACCTTTCTGAACCGCAGTGGTGGCTTAACGCCGCGAGTATAAACCGCTACGCGCAGCATTGATCGACCCCGAACCCCAAACTCGGTTCAGTGTTTATTTTCAGCGGATGTCCTGGGCCTTCCACCAACCACAGAATTCATCGAGGGCCGTCCACAAGCTGACCTTCGGCTCATAGTCCAGATAATGGCGGGCGCGAGTGATGTCCAGGGTGAAATTTTTGCTCATCACCTGCATGCCCAGGCGCGACAACGTCGGCTCTGGACGTCCCGGCCAGAGGTTGCAGAAACCTTCGTTCAGCGCCGCGATGCTGTAGGCCAAGCCGTAGGAACGGTAACGAGTCACTTGCGGGACTTCCATCTGGCGCATCACGTAGTTCACCACATCCCACAACGGCACCGGCGTACCGTTACTGATGTTGTAGGCCTTGCCCAGCGCCGAGCCGGTGGCCAGTAAACTGCTGAGCAAGGCTTCGTTGAGGTTCTGCACGCTGGTGAAGTCGACCTTGTTCAGGCCGTTACCCACAATGGCCAAGCGGCCTTTGCGCTGCATGTTCAGCAGCCGCGGGAAGATACTCATGTCACCGGCACCGGTGACGAACCGCGGTCGCAGGGCCAACACTTCGAGGCCGAACTCCTGGGCGCCGAAGACTTTTTGCTCGGCCAGGTATTTGGTGGCTGCGTAGGGATGTTTGAAGCGCTTGGGGACCTGTTCTTCCGTCAGCCCGAGATGATCACGACCATCGAAATAGATCGACGGTGACGACAGGTGCACCAGCCGCCTGACGTTCTGTTTCAGGCAGGCTTCGACCACATTCTCGGTGACCAGCACATTGCCCTGATGGAAATCCTGATAACGCCCCCACAGCCCCACCGCGCCAGCGCAGTGCACCACTGCGTCGACATCACGGCACAAGCCGCGAACCAGCTCCGGATCACTCAAGTCACCCTGAACAAATTCGGCACCACGACGCACCAAATGCTCGACACCCTCGGCCCGACGCCCGTTGACCCGCACGTCCAGGCCCTGCTCCAGGGCGAAACGCGAAAAACGCCCGCCAATGAAGCCGCTTGCGCCGGTGACCAGAATTTTCATGACTTGCTCCGATTTCTTTCGTTCTTCATGCGTATCGCACTGCGTATTACCTGAATCCCTGACGCTTTCCATTACTCCAACGGCACCAGCCATTGCTTTGAAGATCGTGCCAGATGCTCGGTCAACTGCCCGAGTAGTTGCCCGCCGTTGCGCCAATGATGCCAGTACAGCGGCACATCGATCGGCTTATCTGGCAAAAGCTCCACCAATATTCCGCGTGCCAACTGCTCGCGGACCTGCAATTCGGGCACCAACCCCCAGCCGAGTCCCGCCTCGGTCAGTCGAATAAAACCTTCGGATGACGGACACAAATGATGCTCAAAACCGCCGTCAACGCCCAATGAAGCCAGGTAGCGATGCTGGAGAAAGTCATCCGGGCCGAATACCAGAGCCGGTGTGCGCGCCAACTGTTCAGCCCGTACACCCTGAGGAAAATGTCGGGCGATGAAAGCCGGGCTGGCCAAGGCCCGATAACGCATGGCGCCCAGCAACAGGCTCCGCGCCCCGGCCACCGGCCGCTCACTGGCACACACGCAAGCCGCCACTTCACCCGCGCGCATGCGTTTGAGGCCGACGGTCTGGTCTTCCACCACCAGGTCGAGCAATAGATGCTGTTCGGCGCAAAAGTCACCCACCGCCTCTGCCCACCAGGTCGCCAGGCTGTCGGCGTTAAGGGCAATACGCAGACGTTCCGGCAAGCCTTCTTCATCCAGCGCTGGCACCAGCGTTTGCAGATCACGCTCAAGCAAACGCACTTGTTGCACATGGTTAAGCAGACGCCGGCCAATCTCAGTTGGCGCAGGCGGCGTGACCCGCACCAGCACCGGTTGGCCGACCCGCGCCTCCAGCAGTTTGATCCGCTGTGAGATGGCCGATTGCGATAAGCCCAGTACCTGAGCGGCACGTTCGAAGCCGGCCTGCTCAACCACCGCGGCGAGCGCTGACAGCAATTTATAGTCGAACATCAGTTTTCCTAATGGGCGATCAGCAATATTGGTTTTTCTTATACAGCTTCTGACTGGAGAATGAACAGCACGCTTCTTCGATCAAGGACATTTTTCATGGCTGGTGAAACCACTCTGGCAACCCTGCTGCGCAGCATGAGCCCGCAACTGAATGACGGCGAGTACGTGTTCTGCACACTCCGCGACGGCCATCTGCCCAAGGACTGTGAGGTCATCGGCAGCTTCCGCGAGCAGGAAGGTTTGACGGTCATTCTTGAGCGCGGGCAAGCCGAAACGGCCGGTTTCAGTTTCGATTATGTGGCGGCCTGGATCACCTTGAACGTGCACTCGGCACTGGAAGCCGTCGGCCTCACCGCTGCGTTCGCCAGCGCCTTGGGCCAGGCCGGGATCAGCTGCAACGTGATTGCCGGTTACTACCACGATCATTTGTTTGTCGGCCAGGCCGATGCCGAACGCGCCATGACGGTGCTGCGGCAATTGGCGGCGGGCGCGGAGTAAACCCTATGTGGCAAAGCTATGTGAACGGCCTGTTGGTCGCCGCGGGACTGATCATGGCGATCGGCACGCAAAACGCTTTCGTGCTGGCGCAAAGCCTGCGACGCGAGCATCACCTGCCAGTGGCCGCATTGTGCGTGACCTGCGATGCCTTGTTGGTCGCCGCCGGAGTCTTCGGGCTGGCGACCCTTCTGGCGCAGAATCCGTTGCTGCTGGCGATCGCCCGTTGGGGCGGCGCGGCCTTCCTGCTGTGGTACGGCAGCCTGGCGTTGCGCCGGGCGTGTTCCCGGCAAAGTCTGCAGCAGGCCGAAAACCAGACCGTGCGCTCACTCCGGGCGGTGATGCTCAGCGCGCTGGCAGTGACCCTGCTCAACCCCCATGTGTATCTGGACACCGTGCTGCTGATCGGCTCACTCGGGGCTCAACAGACCGTACCCGGCGCCTACGTGGTCGGCGCGGCCAGTGCCTCATTGCTGTGGTTCTTCACTCTGGCCCTGGGCGCCGCATGGCTCGCACCGTGGCTGGCACGCCCCAGCACCTGGCGAATCCTCGACCTGCTGGTGGCCATAATGATGTTCACTGTTGCCATTCAATTAATCATGGCGGCCTGATTTTTCCAAAAGGCTTATGGGGGAGCCCTCACTAAATGACAATCCGTCATTTAGTGAGGGCTCCCCCCTTCAAACCTCTATTCCACACAGTTGTTGCGTGGTTATGCCGCACCCCCGGTGCTATGATCCGACACCTGCGCCGCAAAGAGTACAAACTCCCCGGCGCTTGTCTGGCCGCCCGTGATCGGCCTTGCGCTCACCGCAACTGACCTGATTAGGAGAATCATCATGGCTTTCGAATTGCCGCCGCTGCCTTACGCACACGATGCCCTGCAGCCGCACATTTCCAAGGAAACGCTGGAATACCACCACGACAAGCACCACAACACCTATGTCGTGAACCTGAACAACCTGGTGCCAGGCACCGAGTTCGAAGGCAAGACCCTGGAAGAAATCGTCAAGACTTCCTCGGGCGGTATCTTCAACAACGCCGCTCAGGTCTGGAACCACACGTTCTACTGGAACTGCCTGGCGCCAAACGCCGGCGGTCAACCAACCGGCGCACTGGCTGAAGCCATCAACGCGGCTTTCGGTTCGTTCGACAAGTTCAAAGAAGAATTCAGCAAAACCTCTATCGGCACCTTCGGTTCCGGCTGGGGCTGGCTGGTGAAAAAGGCTGACGGTTCCCTGGGTCTGGCCAGCACCATCGGCGCCGGCAACCCGCTGACCAGCGGCGATCTCCCGCTGCTGACCTGCGATGTCTGGGAACACGCTTACTACATCGACTACCGCAACCTTCGTCCGAAGTATGTCGAAGCGTTCTGGAACCTGGTCAACTGGAAATTCGTGGCTGAGCAATTCGAAGGCAAGAAATTCGTCGCTTAAGTCCGTTTGCAGTACAAAAAACCCGGCATTGCCGGGTTTTTTTATGGGTTTTTGGAATGCTGGATGGCGGCGACTGGCTTCTTTGTCGGAGTACATATCCATTACCGCAGAAACGGATGTGTACACCGACCAAAAGCCAAGATCAAAAGATCGTCCGAACGCGGCCCGAACCTGCGGCAGCTCCTACAGATTTTGCGGACACCTGATAGTTTACGGGGGTATGGAGTCGGGGCAGGAGCTGCCGCAGGCTGCGATTTTGACCATCTGGCACGTGCCGAAAGTCTCTGATTTACGTCGAGGTACTGTGCATTTCTCAGGCTTTGGCTTTTGATTTTGATTTTGATCTACCCGCCCCTTCGGCAGGCCGAGTGGTGGCGTTCATCAGGGGATTGCGCGTAGCGCCCTCGGCGCAGCCGAGGACATCGCATGGAGGTCGTAGCGAAGCAGACCGGAGGGCGATGCCCCCTGATGGACTCCAACGCGAGGGAACACGGAGCCTTAGCGACGTGCCGTACGCTCGGGGCGAAGACCTTTGGTTACTTTGGGGCGTTTGCCAAAGTGACCTGCCGTAATTGGATGGACTCGCCCGCGCCGAGGCGTCAATGCGCCACGGGGGCAGTCTAAGAAGCCACCGACAGCGAGGGCGAATCCATGAAAAAGAATACGACGGTTAAACAGTCCCTGTCTTCAACCGA
>NZ_JBVASJ010000019.1:0-102800 GCF_057813935.1 Pseudomonas sp. F220 | reverse complement strand
CAGCGCGATTAAAGGAAAGAACCATGAATTAAGGGCAGGAAAGGTCTGTTTTTCGACCGACGCATGATTTTTTGAACCTCAAGTAGCGAGGGCATGAAAAATCGGCGGGTACTTCAGACCTTCCCTAGACAGGAACCCTATGAAGTGAACAAGCGAATTTACATAAGCGGAGCATCTGGAGCCGGAGTGAGTACGCTGGGAGCGGCATTGGCAGTAAAGCTTCAAGTACCTCACTTTGATGTCGATGATTACTATTGGCACCCCACAGAACCACCATTCGAGCAATCACGACCTCCCGCAGAAAGAGTCAACCTACTCAACCGGAGCCTGGCTGATGACCAATGGGTGCTTTCCGGCTCATTAGATGGCTGGGGAGACGAAGTGATTCAGTGCGCTGATCTGGTTGTTTTCATTGATACGCCGACACTGCTTCGAATGGAGCGTCTGAAATCGCGCGAATCACAGCGTTATGGTGAGCGTGTCCTGCCGGGTGGGGACATGCATGCGAACCATCAAGCGTTCCTCGCATGGGCCGAAAGTTATGAAACCGGCGCTCAAGCTGGTCGCAGTCGGCCACGGCATGAGCAGTGGCTCAAGCAGCTGACGCTACGCTCCCTTAGGGTAAGCGGAGAGATGCCGGTTGAGCACTTGCTCGCAGTGGTAACTGCTGCAATTCCGAGTTGATTTGACTTCGCAAGACCAGCGACCAAAGAGTGAATCAAAAAACGTGTCTACCGGACGGTTACGGCCGTGCTGCTGCATGACCGCGTGCTCGAAAGCGGTTGGCTTGCGGAGCCGCCGGAGGATGGCCAGGAATATCAGTTGAGCGAAACCGGTGAGCAGTTCTTTTCCGGGCTGGGCATCAAGGTCAAAGCGCTGAGTGCGCTGCGGCGACGTTTTGCTTGCCCTTGCCTGGATGGAGCATGCGCCGTCCGCATCTGGGCGGGGCCTTGGGCTCGGCGCTGTTGCAAACCGCCATCAAACGCAAGTGGGTGACGCAAGATCTGGACAGTCGCGCGCTGGCGTTGACGACGGTGGGGCGTAAAGAGATTGCTGCGCGGTTTGCGATTGAGGTTCCAGACCCGTCGAGTGAGAAGGTTCATTTGAGTTCAACCAGAACGCAAAAACACTCAAGTGACCTTCGAACGCCATAGCCGCTCAGGCCCTATTTCAAAAGGCTCTACGACCTATAGCGCAATAGCCTTTTGCGTTATGGCAGGTCAGCTATCGTCTTATTCGCCAGACCGAGATGCGCCATGACGGTGGTCGAGACCGGCGGGATCTGGGTTGATCAGTACGTCACACATGCAGGCATGTGTGGCGCTGACATGTGGCACCCCGACGCATTGCGTCGAAACCTTACAAGGAGTTTTTTACATGGCTATTCCGACAAAAAACTGCGACGTCCAGATTCAAATCTGGGTCGATGACAACGCAGTCACCAGTGGCAGTACCGCAGGCGTTTATCTGGTCGACAATCGGGTTGCAAGCGGCACCTCCAACGAGGGCACGGTAAACCTCAACACTGTTGCAACGAAGGGCAGCAATGTTTGCTGGCAGGTGTACCTGATCAATCCGAAGTCCACCTCCTCAGTGTCCATTGCCGCCATTGGCAACTCGGCCGCCTGGGGGTTCAGCGGTCAGCCACAAACAGCCCCGGATGATCCGAGCGCGTTTACCGGCACGCTGGAGAACGCCGTTTCGGCGTCCTACCCGGTGTCCATCAACGTGCAGGTTCAGGGCGGGTCCGGTGTGACCGTGAAGCTGAACCCCAGTGTTTCCGTTGCAGCATAAGGAAGGAGAACGACAATGACTGTCCAAAAGAAAACCGCCACTGTCTGGTCCGTTTATCCAGGCCTGGTGGGCGGCGCCCCCAATCCACAGACCTCTATCACTATTGCCATTGATACCTCGTATGTTCTCGGGACCGGCGGCGGTAACATTTCGAACGGCGTGTACATGTTCGATAACCGTCTGACCAATGACAGCAGAGGTGAAGGTTCACTTGAGCTGTACACCCACTGTAATCAAGGGGATTACATAGGCTTCGAGGTTGTGCCTATCAACCCGAACACCGGAGACTCGGTCGCCATAACCGGCTTCCAGGTCTCACAGGGCAGCGTGTTCGGCAGTGATGGCTATCCGATGCAGAAATCGGACGATGGTAGCTACTGGGTCGGTCTGGCGCGTAATGCGTCGTCCCAGACGACCTACCAGATTCAGGTCAAGGTGACCTCTGGTGGGCTGCGGCCATCGGTGCGATTCATTCAGTGGGACCCCTTCATCGGCACAAACTGATTAGCTGATCGCGGGCGGAAGGGGCATGGCTCCTTCCGTCATCAGCTGTTGTGGCGTCAGTCGGTTTTTCCTATTGAGTGGCCGAGGCCATGAAAACCCCAAAACAAAAGAAGGTCATGCCTGATAGCTTTCCTGCCAGCCAGCAAACTGTAGGAACAGACCAGTGCGAAGAACTGCCTGTAATAATTCCCGGAAGGTTTGATGAACTGCGTAAACACCGCCAGGAAGAAGTGGACGATGCCGATCGGGGACTGGAAAGCGGCCTTGAATCGCTTCAGTATCCAGTTCGAAGATCGGCTGTTTTTAACAGAAGTCCCGTTTACACAAAATCGGGTACACCCTCAGACAGATCTGAACGCAATTGGGGCATGATGTTTCCCGCTAATTGAACTAACCCAGGACATCCAATGCTCATCGTCTTCAGCGGATTACCCGGCACAGGAAAAACAACCATTGCCCGTGCGCTTGCGAGCCAATCAGCTGCGATTTATTTGAGGATCGATACCATCGAGCAGGCAATACGTGATGCGGGCATTCTGGTCGGTGACGTAGACACGGCGGGTTATAGAGTGGCGAATGCGCTTGCTCACGCCAATCTTTCCCTCGGCAATACGGTGGTCGCTGATTGCGTCAATCCGGTCGCAGAAAGTCGTCAAGCCTGGCAAAAAATCGCCGAGCAAAACGGTTCGTCATTGATTGATATCGAGGTTGTCTGCTCTGACATCGCCGAGCACCGACGAAGGGTCGAAACCCGCGAGCTAGATGTTCCTGGTCTGATCCCTGCGACCTGGCAATCGGTGCTCAATCATGAATATGAAGCATGGGGTTCCGGACCGTTGAGGCTGGATACCGCTGTTCTATCGCCAGAGGAGGCGGTGAACGCGATCATCGAGCATATTGGCATTTAATGTTTTAGATAAGCGCCCAGCATCGACGGCATTTCCTTCGGAATAAAAAAGCCCATCCACCGCCGAAGCGATGGATGGGCTGAGTGTTGCTTGGGGCCAGGTACCGCTAAATCAGACCTTGACGATCCAGCCCTCTGGCGGTTCGACATCGCCTGATTGCACGCCAGTCAGCTCGTTGTAGAGCTTTTGGGTGATCGGGCCGACGTCTGTCTTGCTGTAGAACACGTGCAGGTTGTCGTTGTACTCGATGCCACCGATCGGCGTGATCACGGCGGCAGTACCGCAGGCGCCAGCTTCCTTGAAGTCGCTGAGGCGGTCGATGAAGACGTCGCCTTCGGTGACTGTCAGGCCCAGACGGGTTTGTGCCAGTTCGATCAGCGACAGGCGGGTGATACCTGGCAGCACCGAAGGTGACTTCGGTGTGACGAACACATTGTCGTGGGTGATGGCGAAGAAGTTGGCCGAGCCGACTTCTTCGATCTTGGTGTGGGTTTGCGGGTCCAGGTAGATGCAGTCGGCGAAGTGCTTCTTCTTGGCCTCGGAGCCCGGCATCAGGCTGGCGGCATAGTTGCCACCGACCTTGGCGGCGCCGGTGCCGTTAGGCGCGGCACGGTCGTAGCTGGAGACCAGGAAATTGTGCGGGGTCAGGCCACCCTTGAAGTAGGCGCCAACCGGAATGCAGAAGATCGAGAAGATGAACTCGGGTGCGGTGCGCACGCCGATGTTGTCGCCCACGCCGATGACGAACGGACGCAGATACAGCGCGCCGCCGGTGCCGTAAGGCGGGATGAAGCGCTCGTTGGCGCGCACGACTTCCTTACAGGCTTCGATGAAGTCTTCGGTTGGCACGTGCGGCATCAGCAAACGGTTGCAGCTGCGCTGCATGCGCTTGGCGTTCTGGTCAGGGCGGAACAGGTTGATCGAACCGTCCTTGCAGCGATAGGCCTTCAGACCTTCGAAACATTGCTGGCCATAGTGAAGGGCAGTGGAGCCTTCGCTGATGTGCAGCACGTTGTCTTCAGTCAGGGTGCCTTTCTGCCAGGCACCGTCGCGCCAGTACGACAGAAAACGCTTGTCTGTCTTGATGTAGTCAAAACCCAGCTTGTCCCAATTAATGCTTTCGTTACCCATGACACCCTCTATCACTTAACAACCGTCGGAACGGTTCAAGGCTTCTGACGTTTTTTTGGATGGGGACAACAATACTTCATTCTTGGGCTATTTCGCAGCCCGAAAACGCGTTCCTTGTAGGAGCCGAGCTTGCTCGCGATGAACGATGATGCGGTGTATCAGACATACGGTGGTGCATTCATCGCGAGCAATCGAGCGTCGACCGGCTGCTCCTACAGGGGCGGTTACAGGTGCAACGCATGCCCCAGCGCCCGCAGTGCCGCTTCCTGGACCGCTTCACCCAGTGTCGGGTGGGCGTGGATGGTGCCGGCGATGTCTTCCAGCCGTGCGCCCATTTCCAGGGATTGGCCGAACGCCGTGGACAACTCCGAAACACCGACCCCGACTGCCTGCCAGCCGACAATCAGATGATTGTCGCGGCGTGCCACAACCCGTACGAAGCCGCTTTTCGACTCCAGGGTCATCGCCCGGCCATTGGCGGCAAACGGGAAGTTGGCGGTAATACACTCCCAACCTGCTGCTTTGGCTTCATCCGGGGTCTTGCCGACGACCACCAGTTCCGGGTCGGTAAAGCACACGGCGGCAATGGCGGTGGGGTTGAATTCGCGGTGTTTGCCCGAGATCAGTTCCGCAACCATTTCCCCTTGGGCCATGGCGCGGTGGGCGAGCATCGGTTCGCCACTCAGGTCGCCGATGGCCCAGACGTTACGCATGCTGGTCTGGCAACGGTTGTCGATCTTGATCGCCGAACCGTTCATGTCCAGGTTCAGGGCTTCGAGGTTCCAGCCTTGGGTGTTGGGCTTGCGACCGACGGCTACCAGCACCTGATCGGTTTCCAGATTAAGGATTTCGCCGTTTGGATCGCGCACTTGCAGGGTATGGGTCTGCGCATCGAAGCCTTCAACGCTGTGCTTCAGGTGCAGCTTCACGCCCAGCTGTTTCAGCGCTTCAGCGACCGGTTGGGTCAATTCCTGATCATAGGCCGGCAGAATGCGATCTTGAGCCTCGACCACGCTGACTTCAGCGCCGAGCTTGCGATAGGCGATCCCCAGTTCCAGCCCGATATAGCCGCCACCGACCACGATCAGCCGTTTCGGGACTGAGGTTGGGGCGAGCGCTTCGGTGGACGAAATGATTGGCCCGCCAATCGGCAGCATCGGCAGGTTGACGCTTTTCGAACCGGTGGCCAGCAGCAGGTGTTCGCACTGGATGCGGGTGTCGGCGCCTTCGACCTCAACGGTTTTGCCGTCGATCACTTTCGCCCAGCCTTGAATGACCTGGACCTTGTGCTTTTTCAGCAACGCAGCGACGCCGGTGGTCAGGCGATCGACGATGCCGTCCTTCCACTCGACGCTTTTGCCGATGTCCAGGGTGGGTGCTGAAACTTTGATCCCCAGCGCCGAGTTTTGGCTGTGGTGTTGGGTTTGATGGAACTGTTCTGCGACGTGGATCAGCGCTTTCGACGGAATGCAGCCGATGTTCAGGCAGGTGCCGCCCAGCGATTGGCCTTCCACCAGAATGGTCGGAATGCCCAGTTGCCCGGCACGAATCGCCGCCACATAGCCGCCAGGGCCGCCGCCGATGATCAGCAGCGTGGTGTTCAGAGTCTGTTGCATGCCTTGCTCCACAAATGCTTATTCCACAAACAGCGTGGCAGGTTGTTCGATCAGGCCGCGAATGGCCTGGATGAATTGCGCCGCGTCCATGCCATCGACCACGCGATGGTCGAAGGAACTGGAGAGGTTCATCATCTTGCGGATCACGATCTGGCCTTTGATCACCATTGGCCGTTCGACGATTTTGTTGACGCCGACGATCGCCACTTCCGGCAGGTTCAGCACTGGGGTGCTGACGATGCCACCAAGGGCACCGAGGCTGGTCAGGGTGATGGTCGAGCCGGACAGCTCATCGCGGCTGGCCTTGCCGTTGCGCGCGGCAGTCGCCAGGCGGGAGATTTCCGCGGCGCTGTCCCACAAACTGCGGGCTTCGGCGTGACGCACAACCGGCACCATCAAGCCGATGGCGCTTTGGGTGGCGACGCCCACATGCACCGCGCCGAGGCGGGTGATGACTTGGGCTTCGTCGTCGTAACGGGCGTTGATCTGCGGAAAATCTCGCAGGGCCACAACCATGGCGCGCACCAGGAACGGCAGCAAAGTCAGCTTGCCGCGCGTCGCACCGTGCTTTTCATTCAAGTGCGCGCGCAGTTCTTCCACAGCGGTGACGTCGATTTCTTCGACGTAACTGAAGTGGGCGGCGCGTTGAGTGGATTCCTGCATGCGCTGGGCAATCTTGCGGCGCATGCCGATGACCGGGATCTGTTCTTCGTCGTTACGTTCGGCGTAAGCGGCCACCGAAGTCGATGCATTCGATTGACCCTGAGCCAGATAGGCATCCAGGTCTTCATGCAGCACACGACCGGCAGGGCCGGTGCCGCGCACCAGACGCAACTGGATGCCGAGATCCAGCGCGTGTTTGCGCACGGCCGGGGAGGCCAGCGGACGCTCATCGGCATCGCGAGCGACCATCGGGCCCTGGCACACGGCCGGGCGAGGGGCGGCGACGGGTTTGCTCTGAACAGCCGCTTCAACCTTGGGCGCTGCAACCGGTGCAGGTGCTTCTTTAACCGCTGCAGGCTGAGCCGACTCTTTCAGGTTGCCCGCGCCTTCAACTTCAATGCTGATCAGGATGCTGCCCACTGCCATGACTTCGCCAGGCACACCGCCAAGGGCAATGACCTTGCCGTGAACCGGCGAAGGGATGTCGACCATCGCCTTGTCGGTCATGACATCGGCCAGCACCTGATCTTCGACGACCATGTCGCCGACCTTGACGTGCCATACCGACAATTCAACTTCTGCAATGCCTTCACCAATGTCCGGCATTTTAATAACGTGCGTGCCCATTCAGACCTCCATAACCCGATGCAAAGCCGCGCCCACACGGGACGGACCAGGGAAATACGCCCACTCTTGTGCGTGCGGGTAGGGAGTGTCCCAACCGGTGACGCGCTCGATAGGCGCTTCCAGGTAGTGGAAGCAATGTTCTTGCACCAGGGCGACCAGTTCGGCGCCGAAACCGCAGGTGCGGGTCGCTTCGTGAACAATCACGCAACGACGGGTTTTCTTCACCGAATTGACGATGGTTTCCAGGTCCAGTGGCCACAGGCTGCGCAGGTCGATCACTTCAGCGTCGACACCGGTTTCTTCGGCGGCGACTTGCGACACATAAACCGTGGTGCCGTAGGTCAGGATGGTCACATCCTTACCCGGACGAGTGATGGCAGCGACGTCCAGTGGCACGGTGTAGTAACCGTCCGGCACTTGAGCGGCCGGATGTTTCGACCACGGGGTTACCGGGCGGTCGTGATGGCCGTCGAACGGGCCGTTGTACAGGCGTTTTGGCTCGAGGAAGATCACCGGGTCATCGTTTTCGATGGAGGCGATCAATAGGCCTTTGGCGTCGTACGGGTTGGACGGCATGACGGTGCGCAGGCCGCAGACCTGGGTGAACATCGCCTCAATGCTCTGGCTGTGGGTCTGGCCGCCGTAGATGCCGCCGCCGCACGGCATGCGCAGGGTCATCGGCGCGGTGAACTCGCCGGCCGAGCGATAGCGCAGACGCGCCGCTTCGGAAATGATCTGGTCCGACGCTGGATAGACGTAATCGGCGAACTGGATCTCTGCCACCGGCCGCAGACCGTAGGCGCCCATGCCCACGGCCACACCGACGATCCCGCTTTCGGAGATCGGCGCGTCGAACACCCGGGAGGTGCCGTACTTGCTCTGCAAGCCTTCGGTGCAGCGGAATACGCCGCCGAAGTAACCCACGTCCTGGCCGAAGACCACGACGTTGTTGTCGCGCTCAAGCATCACGTCCATGGCCGAGCGCAGGGCCTGGATCATGGTCATGGTGGTTGTGGTCATGGCGGTTTCCGTGTCCAGCTGAATAGTGTTGTTGTGATCGTTCATGTCAGATCCCCAACTCCTGACGCTGGCGCTTCAAGTGCTCCGGCATCTCTTTGTAGACGTCTTCGAACATCGTCGCGGCGCTTGGCGTCTGGCCACCGGCGAGGGTGCCGTACTGTTCGGCTTCTTTCTGCGCAGCAATCACTTCGGCTTCCAGTTCGGCGCTGACGGCGGTGTGTTCCTCTTCGGACCAATGGCCGATGCGGATCAGGTGCTGCTTGAGGCGCACGATCGGATCGCCGAGGGGGAAGTGGCTCCAGTCATCGGCCGGGCGGTATTTGGACGGATCATCGGAAGTCGAGTGCGGGCCGGCGCGGTAGGTGACCCATTCGATCATGGTCGGGCCGAGGTTGCGGCGAGCGCGTTCGGCGGCCCAGGCAGAGGCGGCGTAGACGGCGACGAAATCGTTGCCATCGACCCGCAGGGAAGCAATCCCGCAACCGACGCCACGACCGGCGAAGGTAGTGGCTTCACCACCGGCAATCGCCTGAAAGGTCGAGATCGCCCACTGGTTGTTGACCACGTTGAGGATCACCGGCGCGCGGTAAACGTGGGCGAAGGTGAGGGCCGTGTGGAAGTCCGATTCGGCCGTAGCACCGTCGCCGATCCAGGCCGAGGCGATTTTGGTGTCGCCCTTGATCGCCGAAGCCATGCCCCAGCCCACGCCTTGTACGAACTGCGTGGCGAGGTTGCCGGAAATGGTGAAGAAGCCGTAGTCGCGCACCGAGTACATGATCGGCAGCTGGCGACCTTTGAGCGGATCGCGCTCGTTGGACAGCAGCTGGCAGATCAGGTCGACCAGCGGCACTTCGCGGGCCATCAGGATGCTTTGCTGGCGGTAGGTGGGGAAGCACATGTCGTCGATGTTCAGGGCCAGGGCCTGGGCGCTGCCGATGGCTTCTTCGCCAAGGCTTTGCATGTAGAACGACATTTTTTTCTGACGCTGGGCGACCACCATGCGGTTATCGAAAATCCGCGTCTTGAGCATGGCGCGCATGCCTTTACGCAGGATCTCTACCGGCACGCCTTCGGCCCACGGGCCAAGGGCATTGCCCTGATCGTCGAGCACGCGAATCAGGCCTTTGGCCAGGTCGGCGGTGTCGGCAGGTTCTACGTCGATAGGGGGTTTGCGCACCAGGCCGGCATCGGTCAGACGCAGGTAGGTGAAGTCGGTTTTACAGCCTGGACGACCGGAGGGTTCAGGAACGTGCAGGTGCAACGGTTCGTACGGTTGGTTCATGGCTTCTACGCTCGATCTTGTGAATTTCTTGTAGTGGGCGCGCTTAGCTGACAGTCATTCTTCGGGTAAAAGAAATCTTGTCCTACAACAATCATAGGCCTCGCCAAGAAGAATATTTCTCTCTGTTTCGTTGCGCTTTAAGCTGTTTGAGGATAAAAAATCTGCATAAACACAAAAAACAGGTGGTTTTGTCTCATGCGCAAGCTGGATCGTACCGATATAGGGATTCTCAACAGCCTTCAGGAGAACGCCCGCATCACCAACGCCGACCTCGCACGTTCGGTCAACTTGTCACCGACGCCTTGCTTTAACCGGGTCAAGGCGATGGAAGAGTTGGGGCTGATTCGCGAGCAAGTCACGCTGCTCGACGCCGAGCTGCTGGGGCTGCACGTCAACGTGTTCATCCACGTCAGCCTTGAGAAGCAGGTAGAGGAGGCGCTGGCGCAATTCGAGGCGGCGATTGCCAACCGGCCGGAAGTGATGGAGTGCTACCTGATGGCCGGCGACCCGGATTACCTGATCCGCGTCCTGGTGCCGACCATCCAGTCGCTAGAGCGTTTCATGATGGACTTCCTGACCAAGGTTCCGGGCGTGGCGAATATCCGCTCGAGCTTTGCGCTCAAACAGGTCAGGTACAAGACCGCGTTGCCGTTGCCGGCCAATGGTTTGACGCTGGCGGGGTAGCTCCATTAGGGGTAGCTCCAATTAGGGTAGCTTCATTTGGGATAGCCCCGTCCCTCATGGCAATGCTGTTCAGTTAAGCGAACGCTGCGACCCTGTAGGAGCGAGCTTGCTCGCGATGGATGTTAACGATAACGCGCGTTTTCTGAATAAACGCGCCGCCCTTGAGTCCATCGCGAGCAATCGAGCGTCGACCGGCTGCTCCTACAAAAGAGACCTCATTTCCTTAAGTGAACAGCATTGCGTCCATCATGGGACTTTGCCATAACGCTTGCGCGGTGCTTTATTCATAAAGGTGCATAAGAGAGCCAGTCGTCCTCATCTGCGCAAGCTGAAAGGCGTTGCCGAGTCTGAGGTGATGAGATGGGCAAAAGGGAGGTTTGCGAGTGTAAGGGCGCAGCTTCCTGGTCGGGTTGGCACAGGTTGCTCCCGGCGCTGCTGTTGTGCGTTGCCTCGCAGGTTGTACCTGCTCAAGATCGGCCCGTGCTGATCGACATCGCGATTCCCCATAACCCGACATTTGACCAGGCCGCGGGCGCTATCCAGACGGACCTGGAAGGCGTCGCAACCGTTAGAAACCTCGATGTAGCGTCTGCCGATAGCGTGATCAAAAGTGTCATGCAAGGGGAGACGGATTTAGCCATTGTCCCCGTTTCTGCCCTGAGCGAATTTGTTCCTGCGTTCGGAATCTACGGCCTGCCATTCACGTTCTCAGAGAACAAACCCTTTGCATTTTTCACAAGGTCACAGTTGCAGCCGCATTTGGCGGATCAACTTAAACAACAAGGATTACAGGCATTAGGAGGCGTCTGGTACGGGGGGGCACGGGTTATCGCCAGCCAGCTTCCCCGCCGTTCACCGCAGGACTTCAAGGACACCAAACTCGCGGTTGCCACCGATGATGGGCAGTTGATGGATTTTTCAGGCGTCGGCGCCACGTCTATCAAGATGGCGGATACGGACATGGCGTCGGCATTGGCCACCGGGGCGGTTGATGCGGCAGAAGTCCCCTGGGATCGTGTGACGAAAATCAATGCCGCATTCGTGACGCAAAGCGATCACCGATTCAGCGGGTTGATTGCCATCTACAAGGTTTCGCATTTTTCAGCATTGCCTGATCCAGCGCGTGAGCGCATCACTCAGGTGATGAATGACGCCGAGGAATATGTCACCTCGAATGTTGTCGCTCGGGAGCGTGAGGCGATCGATGCGGTGCAGTCGTCCCCGACCATCACCTGGATGGGCATTGATGAGGGTGTGCGTACTCAATGGCAGGTGGCATTGGCCAGTCGTCAGGCATCGGCTATCGAGAAGATTGGTCCATCGCTGGTGAGTGAGGCGAGAAGCACTCCGAGCTACACAATGAATTTGAGCAAGGCGAGTCCTACCTTTTCCATCAACTGGAATGCCTGGTTTCAATCCTCGCCCAGGCAGCTCAAGAATGTGTTGGTCGCAGGCAAACCCTATGATTTTGTGCTGGATCTTGGCCGGGGGATCTATCCCGGGGCATTGAGCAGCGGGATCAGTGGCCTGCTGCAGGAAGAAGTTGCGGCGGACCCGGACAGCGACGAGATCCACTTGCTGGTTCGGCCAGTGCTGATGGGCGCAATACTTGAGCCAGCACCTGAGTCGGATTTTCGGGCGCGCAGATTCGATGTCCACCGGGATCGCCTGGCGGCCAGGATCAATGACAAGTCTGTGCGGGATAAAGCGCGCAATCACCTCATCAGCTTGAGCGATCTGGCCAAAGAGTTGAGTGTCGATGCGCCCATGGTGTGGCCGCTTATCGCCCGTCGGGCGGGTTGTGCGCAGGTAGTCCTCTCGATTTGGGACGCTGCAGGGCTGCGCCCGCTGGACTACATCGTGGTCAGCGTTCCGGTGAGCGAAGTCGGTCAGCAGAATCCGCAGGCGTGCGACACCAGCCTCAGAGGCGGCGAACGGGTGTCCGGGTTGGAGAGGCTGCTGGAAGTGGGGAAAACTGCGCGGCAAACGTCGCCCACAGACGCGGCTTTGCATCTCTTTGACTCGATCCCGAAGGGCGAGGGGGACGCAACGACGGTGGCGGTGTTCGTCGATCGCTCGGAGTTTGACGCTGCAAAGCGTCAGGGCAAGACACCGCCCGTCTATGCGTGGGAGCTTGCCGGCAATCTGCCGCATTTTCTGGGGCAGGACTCGATGTTGCCGGCGTCCATTGCCAGCACCCGCCAACACTTGAAGACCCCCCAGCCTTATACCGAGGTCGTCAGGCAGATGAACAATATGCTGTTCAACGGCCGTACCCCGGCAGATCAGCGCAATGCCGATGGCGCAAGGGCGGCGATGCGGCGCCTGACCCAGCGGGTCGAAGCTCCGGTGGTGTTGGTGCGTTATTTCGATCCCTTTGGAGACATGCAGAACCTGCCGCTGGCCTTGTTGGGAGCCGATGCGCCTGACCAACTGTTCTCCCGTCGTATTACCGTTGTCCAGCCGTTACAGGACGTTCAGGTGCTCCAGCCCGGTGCCTGTTTCAGCGGTTGGGACTTTGCCATTCCCCGGGCGTTGGACGGTGTGAATGCCGAGTCCGCAGAGTTGTTGATGCAGGATGACTGGCGGATGCAAGGGCGTGACGTCAACTGGTACCAGGACAACACCGACTTGCTCAAATTCATGACCCAGGCTGACCCGCCTTCTGCGGTCAGCAGTGCCTTGGTCCTGCTGGCCCATCATGGCAAGGGCGATGTGACGTTTTCTGCGTCAGGGCTTCCCGGGAGGGTGCTGGACTCGGACATGAGAAGGCATTTCGCACCGGGTAGCGTGGCAGTCCTGGCGGCGTGTTCCACCCTGGGTGTCTCGGCGGCCAGCCAGACGTTCGCCAACAGGCTGGTGCGTCGAGGCGTGGGCGCCGTGGTGGCGTCACCTTTCGCGGTGGACAGCGATTTCGGCACGCGGCTGTCGGTCAGTTTCGTTGCGGTGGCTCAGCAGCTGCGGGCAAGCGGTGCGTCTGCCCGTGTCATCGATATCTTCAATCAGGCCTTGCAGAAAACCATCGATACCTATGGCAAAGGCTCGGGCTATGCCGATATGGCCCTGGAATTCCAGATCATAGGTGATCCTGAATTACGCATGTGTGCTGCCCCGACAGCTTCCAATCAGCAAACCGGAGGTCTGCAATGACCCGGTAACGCCTTATAACCGATTGATCGGAATCTTCAGATAAACAACTCCATTGTCTTCCGCGGGTGGCAGATTCCCTGCGCGCACGTTGACCTGGATGGCCGGCAGCAACAGCGTCGGCATACACAACCCGGCGTCGCGTTGAGTGCGCATGGCGACGAACGCGGCTTCGTCGATACCGTCATGTATATGAACATTGCTTTGGCGTTGTTCGCCGACCGTGGTCTGGCACTGCGCGGCGCGGCCGGCGCATGGGTAGTCGTGGCAGACGTATAGGCGGGTGTCGGGGGGAAAGGCCAGCAAATTGCGGATTGAGGCGTACATCTGGTTCGCATTGCCGCCGGGAAAGTCGCAACGTGCAGTGCCCACGTCGGGCATGAACAGCGTGTCGCCCACGAGAATCAGCTCATCCTCGATCAGGTACGCCATGTCCGCCGGGGTGTGGCCCGGGACGTGCAACGCCTTGGCCTTGAGGTTGCCGATGGCGAACGTCTCGTCTGGCGCAAACAGATGGTCGAACTGCGAACCGTCGACGGGAAACTCCGGCTCAAGGTTGAACAGGCGCTTGAACACCTCCTGAACCTTGCTGATGGACTGACCGATGGCGATTTTGCCACCCAGTTCCTGACGTAAATAGGCCGCCGCGGACAGATGATCGGCGTGGGAGTGGGTTTCCAGCAACCACTGCACCTGCAAGCGGTGTTCGTGGACGAAGGCGATCACTCGATCAGCCTGGGTGGTCGCAGTCCGTCCTGAGGCGGGATGGTAATCGAGCACCGAGTCGACGATCGCGCAGTGTCCGCCATCGTGCTCAAAGATTACGTAGGTGTAGGTCGACGACGCTTCGTCCAGGAAGGCTTGAATCAGGGCAGGCATGAGGGCGGATCCTTTCGGGATGTCCCCAAAGGTTAGGTACTTTATCCGCACACTGACTAGTCTTAATGTGATTTAAATGATGGACGCCCTTGTGGGCTGTATCGTGGGCGCCATTCCAGTGCCGGGTTACTTCCGGTTGTCTTTAAAGTTGATCAGAGCGTTTTATGCTGCTTGCAACATTCTTTGGTGTGGTCATGGGATTGGTCCTCGGCTTGACGGGGGCCGGTGGCGGCATTCTCGCGGTGCCAGCCCTGGTGCTGGGGTTGGGGTGGAGCATGACCCAGGCAGCGCCAGTGGCGTTGTTCGCGGTGGGCAGTGCCGCCGCGGTCGGCGCAATCGATGGCCTGCGACACGGCCTTGTGCGTTACCGCGCGGCGTTGTTGATCGCGTTACTGGGGGCTCTGTTCTCGCCGATTGGCATCTACTTCGCCCATCGTCTGCCAGAAAAGGCTCTGATGATTCTGTTCAGCCTGCTGATGATGGTTGTGGCGTGGCGAATGCTCCGGCGCGAGTCGCGAGATCCCGGGCCGAGTGATCATGGCAGTGCTTCCTGGGGGCAGAAAAACTGCATGCTTGATCAACAGACCGGGCGCTTCTCCTGGACCGCGAAATGCACGGCGACCCTGGCCGCCTTGGGCGCTGTCACGGGTGTTGTTTCCGGGCTGCTGGGTGTCGGCGGCGGTTTTCTGATCGTGCCGGCCTTCAAGCAACTGACCGATGTGCAGATGCGCGGGATCGTCGCCACCTCGTTGATGGTGATCAGTCTGATCTCGGCGATAGGTGTCGTCGGTGCGTTCCAGGCCGGGGTGTCCATTGATGCCACTGGATGGGTGTTCATTATTGCGAGCATTGTCGGGATGCTGTTTGGCCGACGGCTGACATCCTACGTTTCGGCCAGAGGATTGCAGGTGGGATTTGCCAGCATTTGCATCGTTGTGGCGGGCTACATGCTATTCAAGGCGTGACGGGGGAAAGCCTCTTTGAAGTAGGCGCAGGGCCTTGCTGATAGAAGTTCCTAAAGGCACATAATGTCGGATGCACCGGTGTAAACGGTGCAACTGGCAAGATGCACTCTGCTCAGGTTTACTAACAGCTCTGCAATGGCATTACTGTGCGTAGCCGTGGTCACAACGTGCGAGCACAGACATCAAGGTTTTTGAATGGACCACTACGCCCCACGTGCCTGGCAACCCCATGAGCGGCCCAGCTTGCCGGGTTCGCCGTCGACCCCGCTGCACTCCAACCGCAAGCGCCTGGCCTATGCGCTGGTCGGGCTGCTGGTGGCGTTGACCGGCGGCCTGGGTAACTCGCTGGTGATCGCCAATCTGCCTTACTTGCAAGGTGCGCTGGGGGCGACCACGGCGGAGATGGCCTGGCTGCCGGCGGCCTACGTCATGACCAACGTATCGATGAACCTGCTGCTGGTGAAGTTTCGTCAGCAGTTCGGTCTGCGGGCGTTTACTGAGGTGTTCCTGGTGCTGTATGCGCTGGTGACCTTCGGCCATTTGTTCGTCAATGACCTGAGCTCGGCGATTGCGGTGCGGGCAGCCCACGGCATGGTCGGTGCGGCACTGAGTTCGCTGGGGTTGTATTACATGATCCAGGCCTTCCCGGCGAAGTGGCGGATGAAGGCACTGGTGCTGGGGTTGGGTGCTTCACAATTGGCGTTGCCCTTGGCCCGGTTGTTTTCAGAAGACCTGTTGCAGATCGCTGAGTGGCGTGGGCTGTATCTGTTCGAACTGGGGATGGCGCTGACCTCGCTGGGTTGCGTGTTTTTGCTCAAGCTGCCGCCTGGCGACCGCTTCAAAACCTTTGAGAAACTCGACTTCCTGACGTTCACTCTGCTGGCCAGCGGCGTCGCTTTGCTCTGTGCGGTGTTGTCGTTGGGGCGTATCGACTGGTGGCTTGAGGCACCGTGGATCGGCATGGCTTCGGCCGGCTCGATCGTGCTGATCATGGCCGGGCTGGCCATCGAGCATAACCGCAGCAACCCGATGCTGATGACCCGATGGCTGGGCAGCGGGGCGATGATTCGTCTGGCGTTGGCGGTGATCCTGATTCGCATGGTGCTCTCGGAGCAGTCCACCGGGGCGGTGGGCTTTCTGCAGGCGCTAAACATGAGCAGCCAGCAGATGCGTACCCTCTATGCCGTGATGCTCCTGGGCAGTATTGCGGGCCTGGCTACCAGCGCCCTGACCATCAACCCTGCACACCTGCTCATGCCCTTGATCATCTCCCTGGCGTTGATGGCTGTGGGCTCGGTGATGGACAGTTTCTCGAACAACCTGACCCGCCCGGCCAACATGTACCTCAGCCAGTTTCTGCTGGCCTTTGGCGGGACGTTTTTTCTCGGGCCGACCATGGTACTGGGCACCCGCAATGTGCTGACCAATCCGCGAAATCTGGTGAGTTTCTCGGTGTTGTTCGGGATCTGCCAGAGCCTCGGCGGCCTGATTGGCGCGGCGCTGTTGGGAACGTTCCAGATCGTGCGCGAGAAGTTTCACTCCAACAACATCGTCGAGCAGCTGACCCTGCTTGACCCACGGGTAGCCAGCCGTGTGCAGAGTGGTGGTTCTGTTTTCGGATCAATTATCGCCGACCCGGACTTGCGCACCCTTCAGGGCATACGCAGCCTCGCCACTGCGGCGACCCGTGAAGCCAACGTGCTGGCCTATAACGATGTGTTCATGCTGATTGCGGTGATCGCCGTGCTGACCATGCTGTGGATTTTCGTCCGCAGCCTGTGGCTGATGAGCACCACCAAAGCGCTCGAACCCGCGGCTGCCGCCCGATCTCCCATTCAACCCAGTGGTGCCACTTCTCCATGACCGAACCGACGACCACGACCACCAATGCCATTGCCGCAACCCCCGAGGGCACCGAGCCGCCGTCAATGCCGGCAACCGAGCCGCGCTCGCTGCGGGTGCGGATTATCTCGTCCATGGGCTTTGCCGCCATTGCCATCGTCGGAGTGCTGATCGTGCTGTATGCCTGGCAATTGCCACCGTTCAGCAGCGCCGTCGAGACCACGGAAAACGCGTTGGTTAGGGGGCAGGTAACGATCATCGGTCCGCAGCTCAGCGGCTATGTGTACGAAGTGCCGGTGCAGGATTTCCAGTTCGTCAAAGCCGGGGATCTGCTGGTGCGTCTGGACGATCGCATCTACAAGCAGCGTCTGGATCAGTCGCTGGCGCAACTCGCGGTACAGAAGGCCGGGTTGGCCAATGTGGTGCAACAACGCAACAGCGCCGAAGCGACCATTAAATTGCGCCAGGCCGCATTGGTCGACAGCCAGGCCCAGGTCCGCAAGAGCGCGGCCGACCTGCGGCGCAACGAAGAGTTGATCAGCGACGGTTCGGTTTCCAGGCGCGAACTGGACGTGACCCTCGCGGCCAATGCGCAAACCGTCGCCGCCGTGGCCCAGGCCCAGGCCTCCCTGGAAATTGCCCGACAGGACCTGCAAACGGTGATCGTCAATCGCGGCTCGCTGGAAGCCGCAGTGGCCAGCGCCGAGGCTGCGGTAGAGCTGGCACGCATTGATCTGTCCAACACCCGGGTCATCGCCCCACGGGACGGTCAGCTCGGGCAGATCGGCGTGCGTCTCGGGGCCTACGTCAATTCCGGTGCACAGTTGATGGCGCTGGTGCCGAACCAGCTGTGGGTGATCGCCAATATGAAAGAAACCCAGATGGACAGTATCCATCTAGGCCAACCGGCGACCTTTACCGTCGACGCCCTCAATCACCAGAAATTCCATGGCCGGGTGCAGCGCATCTCGCCGGCCACCGGTTCCGAGTTCAGCCTGCTGCAAGCCGACAATGCCACCGGCAACTTCGTCAAAATCGCCCAGCGGGTGCCGGTGCGGATTACCGTCGACGCCGGTCAGCCACAAAGCGAACGGCTAAGGCCGGGGATGTCGGTGGTGGTCAGTATCGATACGGCGGGGAAGGGCGAGTATCAGGCAACAAGTGATGGGCAATAACAGGGAGTCGTGGTGCGCCGAAAAGATCGTCCGGACGATCTTTTCGGGCGCCCCATAATTCTACCGGTTACCCGCCAGCCACCATCGGTGGCATCGTTCCCAGCAGCGAAACCGCCGCCACGGCGGCAACGCCGAGCAGCCACTCGATCATCACACTGGTGCGCAGCGCCGGCAGGCGCTGCCCACAGTCGTTCACTTTCAATCGATTAAGCAGCGCGAGCGCGAGCATGCCGCTGACGAGGGCGACCTTGATCAGCAGGATCAGCGCAAAACCGGACAGCAACGGGGTCGGCCAAAAGGCGCCGGTGAGGACGCGGACGTTGATCAATCCAGTGACCAGCAAGCCCGCCACCAACCCGTAACCGATGCCACTGAAACGCAGCAGTATCAAACCCAGCGGATAGCTTGTCGGTTGCTGCAGGATCAATATCAGCAGCATCAATCCGCCTAGCCAGGCGCCAACGCACGCCAAATGAATGACCTGATTGAGGATCAACAGTTGGCCGCTGAGGCCGTCGAGCATGGCGCCGTGGCCGACCGGTGCCAGTGTTGCCAGCAGCAGACTGCTCAGGGCCAGTCGCAGTGCAAACGAGGTGCTTAACCGCGTGATCAGGCACACCACCAACAATAGATTGAGCAGCAGGTGCCAGCTCCAGACCTGCCCGAAAAAGGTATTGCTCAGGACTACTTGCACAGTCGGCAAGTCGAACGCCGCCTGCCACGATCCCGCCATGCTGGCGGTGATCAGCAGCAGCCAGCAGACTCCGCTGGCCAGGGCCAGCGAGGCAAGCAGCCGGGTGATGCGAGCCAGACGTCGATCCAGCGTGGCGAGCGCTTCAGTCAGCGGCTCGTGACCTAACAGCAGTGGCCTGAAGACACAGGCGCCAAACAGCATCAACACCATTGCGAAATGCAGGAAACGGCACAGCACCAGCGCGCTCGACATGAATTACTGGCCGACCTTGAAGGTGTAAGCACCATCGCTTTTGTGGGTGTCGACCGATACCGCGTGCCACTCGACCTTGTAGTCGCCCGCTGCCAACGGAGCTGTCGGAGTCACGATCAGGGTCTTTTTGTCGGCGCCTTCAGTGGCAATGCTTTTGACCACGACAGCCGTACCGTCCTTGCTGAGGCTGACTTTGGTGAAGGCAGCTTCCACCCCTTCGGAGAACACCAGACGCAGTTCCTTGGGCGCAACAACGGTGCTGTCAGCGGCTGGTGTTGAACTTTTCAGGTGGGCGTGGGCAAACACTGAGGACGCGGCGAGTAGCGAGCTCAGGAGGGCGGCGGTGGTCAGGGCTTTTTTGATCAGCATCGCTGGGTACCTTCAATGAGTACGAGGGGGCGTTAATAGAACATGAAGCAAGGGAGGTGTGAAATGGCATTCGCATTTTTCGCGGGGGAAGTCTGGCAAACGAAGTTTCGCTCTCGGCTGTCGCCCCGAGCTAGAGCGGATGCTAGTCTTGACCAACGCTGTCGTCAGGGAGCCCTCATGGGCAATCACAAGATTGAGATTCGTCGCAGTAACGTCGAGAAAATTCTTCTGGCAGCCGAAAAGATCTTCGCCGAGAAGGGCTATGGCAGTACGGCGATGGCCGACATTGCCAAAGAAGTACAACTGCCGCGCTCCAACCTGCATTACTACTTCAGCACCAAAAGCGAGTTGTACAGCGCTGTGTTGTTCGACCTGCTGGAAGTGTGGAAGCAGGACGCGTTGTGCTTCGAGATGTTTGATGACCCCCGGGTGGTGCTGAGCAGCTATATCCGCGCCAAGATGAATCACTCCCGCAGTCGGCCTTACGGCTCGAAAGTCTGGGCCAATGAAATCATCCACGGTGCACCGACCTTGGGGAAGGCGCTGGATGTCAGCCTGTACGACTGGGCGAAAATGAAGGAAGCGAAAATTCGCCAGTGGGTGGAAGACAAACGCATCCTGGCGGTGGAACCCTCGGCCCTGCTGTACATGATCTGGGCCTCGACCCAGCATTACGCCGACTTCGATCACCAGGTGATGATCCTCAACGATCACCAGCCGCTGTCGGACATGCAGTTCGAGCGAGCGGTGCAGACCGTGACCAGTGTGATTTTGCGGGGGATTGGGTTGGAGCCTTGAGGGTTGTGGTGTTCTCAAGGGCCCCATCGCGAGCAGGCTCGCTCCCACAAGGGATCTCCTTCATACACAAATCTTGTGAACGTCAGAGACCAATTGTGGGAGCGAGCCTGCTCGCGATAGTGGCGGAACAGACAACAACTATCTCGGCTCAAACCACCACGCTGTACGGATTCCTCGGATCGTGGTTCCAGTCCAGGAACGGCTTACCGGTGTCCATGGGCACCATCTCGATGCAGTCCTGAACCGGGCAGGTGATCTGGCACAGGTTGCAGCCCACGCACTCGTCGTCGATCACTTCATATTTATGCGTGCCGTCAGGTTGCTTGAGGCTGGCAATGGCCTGATGCGCGGTGTCTTCGCAGGCGATGTGGCAACGACCGCAACCAATGCAGGCAGCCTGGTCAATTTTAGCGATGACCTGGTAGTTCATGTCCAGGTACTTCCAGTCCGTGGTGTTGCCCACTGCACGTCCCGAGAATTCCTGTAGGTTGGCGTAGCCTTGGCTGTCCATCCAGCGCGACAGGCCGTCCTTCATCTCCTCGACGATGCGAAAACCATGCAGCATCGCAGCGGTACACACCTGCACCGCGCCGCTGCCCAGGGCGATGAATTCTGCTGCATCACGCCAACTGCCAATCCCGCCGATGCCGCAAATCGGCAGGCCACGGGTTTGTGGGTCACGGGCGATCTCGGCAACCATATTCAACGCAATCGGTTTGACCGCCGAACCGCAGTAACCGCCGTGGGTACTTTGGTTGCCGACCATCGGATGGGCGACCATGCGGTCCAGGTCGATGCTGGTGATGGAGTTGATGGTGTTGATCAGTGACACCGCATCGGCACCGCCACGGTAGGCGGCGCGGGCGGCAACGCGGATGTCGGTGATGTTCGGCGTGAGTTTGACGATCACCGGTAGCGAGCAGTAAGTCTTGCACCAGCGGGTTACCTGCTCGACGTATTCCGGAACCTGGCCGACCGCTGCGCCCATGCCGCGTTCAGGCATACCGTGGGGGCAGCCGAAATTCAGCTCGATACCGTCGGCGCCAGTGGCTTCCACCAACGGCAGGATGGCTTTCCACGACTCTTCGACGCAGGGCACCATCAACGACACGATCAGCGCGCGGTCCGGCCAATCCTTTTTGACCTGAGTGATTTCCCGCAGGTTGATTTCCAGTGAGCGGTCGGTGATCAGCTCGATGTTGTTGATGCCCATGACTTCGCGGTTGGCGCCGAAGTGGGCGGAGTAGCGCGACGATACGTTGACCGCCGCCGGGTCCTCACCGAGGGTTTTCCAGACCACGCCACCCCAACCGGCCTCGAAGGCGCGGACCACGTTATAGGCTTTGTCGGTGGGTGGCGCGGAGGCCAGCCAGAACGGATTGGGGGCTTTGATACCGGCGAAGACAATCGAAAGATCGGCCATTTACGCAGCCTCCACATTGAGCATGAGTTGGGTATTGATGGCTTCAGCGGCCAGCTTGCCGTGCTGCACGGCCTGGACCGTGAGGTCCTGCCCGAGGCTGGTGCAATCGCCGCCCGCGTAGACGCCGGGGATACTGGTCCGCAGTTGTTCGTCCACTAGAATCCGCTCGCCCTGGCGCTTCAGCTCACGTGCTAGCGGATCGTTCAGCGCCGCGTCATCGAAGGACTGGCCGATGGCTTTGAAGATCGCATCGGCGGCCAGCTCGAACGTCTCGCCAGTGCTTTGCAGGCGACCGTTCTCCAGTCGTGTGCGGGCAAAGCGCATGCCGCGTACCTGGCCCTTTTTGTTGAGCAACACTTCTTCGGGCTGGGCCCAGGTCAACAGACGGACCTGATTGGCCTTGGCAATGTCCTGTTCGTGTTCGGTGGCGCCCATTTCCTCCAGGCCACGGCGATACACCAGGTTCACGTCGCGAGCACCAAGGCGGGCCATTTGCACGGCCATGTCGATAGCCGTATTGCCGGCACCGAGGACGATGCAGTGATCAGCCAGTGGTAATTGAGTCAGGTCATCGGCCTGACGCAGTTCGCGGATGTAGTCGGTGGCGGCGAGCATACCGGGAGCATCTTCATGAGCCAGGCCGAGTTGCTTGCTGGCGGCCAGGCCAAGGCCGAGGAACACCGAATCGAATTGCTGATGCAGTTCAGTGAGACTGAGGTTATCGCCGAGTGTGTGCCCGTGACGGATCTCGATCCCGCCGATACCCAGCAGAAACTCCAGCTCTTGCTGGGCAAAGTCGTCCACCAGTTTGTACTTGGCAATGCCGTATTCGTTGAGTCCGCCGGCTTTCTCGCGGGCCTCGAAAATCACCACCTCATGACCATGCATGGCCGAGCGGTGAGCGCAGGACAAACCCGCAGGCCCGGCACCGACCACCGCGATGCGTTTACCGGTCGGCGCGGCGCGTTTGAACGGGTGTTCGCTGAACTGCGCATTGTCTACGGCGTAGCGTTGCAACAAACCAATCAGCACCGGCGCGCATTCCTGGGCGTTGTTGCGCACGCAGGCTTGCTGACACAGGATCTCGGTCGGACAGACCCGTGCGCAACTGCCGCCGAGGATGTTTGCCGAGAGAATCTTCTGTGCGGCGCCCTGAACGTTCTCCTGATGGATATTGCGGATGAACGAGGGGATGTCGATCTCGCTGGGGCATGCATTGACGCACGGTGCGTCGTAGCAATACAGGCAGCGCGAAGCTTCAAGTGTGGCCTGACGGGCGTTGAGCGGCGGCGCCAGATCGGTGAAATGACCGGCGAGAGCGGCTGCGTCCTCATGGGGATGCGGGAGGTGGTTCAGGGTCTTGATCACGGTGATGGCCTCACAGTTTTTGAGGTGCTGCCTCTGATGGGCATTGGTTGTTTCAGCGGGCGCGTTGCGCCCTTATCGCGAGCAAGCTCGCTCCTACAAATACCGCTCTTATGTAGGAGCGAGCTTGCTCGCGATCGGGCCGAAGGCCCGCTTATCGCTTCACGGCAACCGGCCTGTGCAACTCAGCCCGCTTACTCAGCAGATCGAACACCGCCGGGTAGGCCGGGCGCTCGATGTAACGCCCGGCACCGCGTTCGGCCCGCAGATCGCCGTCGACCCAGACCAGCCGACCCTGGCTGATGGTGTGGCTGGGCACGCCGCGCACGGTTTTGCCTTCGAAGATGTTGAAGTCAACCTGCTGGTGATGGGTCTTGGCAGAAATGGTCCGGGTGCCTTCCGGGTCCCAGAGCACCAGGTCGGCATCGGCACCGACGCGAATCGAACCTTTGCGCGGGTACAGGTTGAAAATCTTCGCGGTGTTGGTGGAGGTCAGGCCAACGAAATCCTGCATCGACAGCCGCCCAGTGTTCACGCCTTCATGCCAGAGCACGGCCATGCGGTCTTCGATACCGGCAGTGCCGTTGGGGATCTTGCTGAAATCGTCACGGCCGGCGGCTTTCTGCTCGGCGCAGAAACAGCAATGGTCGGTGGCGGTGGTGTGCAGGTTGCCCGATTGCAGGCCATGCCAAAGCGCTTCCTGGTGACCGCGAGGGCGGAAGGGTGGGCTCATCACATAACCGGCGGCGGTTTGCCAATCCGGGTGCTGGTAAACGCTGTCGTCCAGCAGCAGATGCCCGGCCAGGACTTCGCCATAGACCGGCTGGCCTTTGCTGCGCGCATAGGTGATTTCATCCAGCGCCTCGCGGGTCGAGACGTGGACCAGATACAGCGGTGTACCGAGGGTTTCGGCGATACGGATAGCACGGCTGGCGGCTTCGCCTTCAACCTGGGAGGGCCGCGATAATGGATGGGCTTCGGGGCCGGTGATGCCTTGAGCCATCAGTTTGCGTTGCAGGTGATAGACCAGATCGCCGTTCTCCGCGTGCACCGTCGGTACGGCGCCCAGTTCCAGACAGCGTTCGAAACTGGCCACCAGCGTATCGTCGGCGGCCATGATCGCATTCTTGTAAGCCATGAAATGCTTGAAACTGTTTACCCCATGGTGGCTGACCAGCTCAGCCATTTCCTCGCGAACCTGTTCGCTCCACCAGGTGATGGCGACATGAAAACCGTAGTCTGCGGCGGACTTCTCAGCCCAACCGCGCCACTGATGAAATGCCTCCAGCAATGATTGCTGCGGGTTGGGAATCACGAAGTCGATGATCGAGGTGGTGCCGCCCGCAAGGCCGGCTGCCGTGCCGCTGAAGAAGTCCTCACTGGCGACGGTGCCCATGAAGGGGAGTTGCATGTGGGTGTGGGGATCGATGCCGCCGGGCATCAGGTACTGACCGCTGCCATCTAGCACTTCGCAGTCGGTTGGAACATCCAGGTTGTTGCCGATTGCCTGGATTAAACCGTCAGCGCAAAGCACGTCAGCGCGGTAACTTTCATCATGGGTAACAACGGTGGCACCACGGATCAACAGAGACATTCCGAGTTCCTCACAGGCTTGACCGGCTAATGCCAGCTCTTGGTGTTGTAGTTGCGGCAAGCTGTAGGAAGTTGTATTCCTGTCAGCGCTGTCAGGAATAGACGCTAGCTGGTGTTATTGGATTGAGCAAATTTATTTTTTATAAGCTTATATCTGAATTAACTTATTGAAATTTAACGATTAATTATACGAATCACCAAAATGGTGAGGCCCCTCACCATTTTGACGCACTTGACAGGATCCAAATATGGTCAAGATTTCTTATGTGAAATCAGCTGCTTGAGCTATGCCTATGAGCGGGAGAAATCTTTTAAAAAAAGAGTGATGCACCAGATTGAGTCCTGACTGAATGGACAACCTGTCTGGCATTCGGCCTGAGTGTCTGAACACATACCGAAGGGCTCGATAATGTTGTGAATAAAACTGATAAACATCAGTTAGTTGTATGAGTCGTACGGATTGGATGGGCGAATACGCGGCAGAGTCGGCACGTTTATTGAGTGCCGCCGCTAGCAAGCTGGCCGGTCCGTATGAGTCGTGTTGGACGTGCAAGTACTCCGGCCATCGTTTCGGTTCGCGGCTTAATCCGCCAGCCAGCCCGATGAGCAAAAATAATCAAAAGAACAGTGGAGCGGCCATGCAACAGATCAGATCACAGGTGACCGAGCGCAACGGCTTGTACGAGCTCGAAGCCGGCAGAGACGTACTCGACAGCCCCCGTTACAACCATGACATCGCGCCGACCAAGGTGCATGAACGCACCTGGAACAAATGGCACATCACGGCGCTCTGGATCGGTATGTCGGTCTGCGTGCCGACCTACACGCTCGGCGGGGTGCTGACCGCATACTTCGGGCTGTCGGTCGGTGAGGCGTTACTGGCGATTCTGTTTGCCAATCTCATCGTATTGATCCCCTTGACCCTTAATGCCTTCGCTGGAACCAAGTACGGCATCCCGTTTCCGGTACTGCTGCGCTCCTCATTCGGTGTGATTGGCTCCAATGTGCCGTGTTTGATTCGGGCCCTGGTGGCCTGCGGCTGGTTTGGCATCCAGACGATGTTCGGTGGCCTGGCCATTCACTTGTTTCTCGGGTCGATTTTCGAGGGCTGGAAGTCCCTGGGCGGCACCGGCGAGGTGATCGGTTTCATGATGTTCTGGGCACTCAACCTGTGGGTGGTGTTGCGCGGGGCGGAATCGATCAAGTGGCTGGAAACGTTGTCTGCACCGCTGCTGGTACTGGTGGGCATCGGGTTGCTGGTCTGGGCCTTGCCGAATGTCTCACTGACCGAATTGATGGCGATCCCGCCGAAACGCCCGGAAGGCGCCAGCGTGACCAGCTACTTCTGCGCCGGGCTGACCGCCATGGTCGGGTTCTGGGCGACACTGTCGCTGAACATTCCGGACTTCAGCCGCTATGCGAAAAGCCAGAAAGACCAGATCCTTGGACAGATTTTCGGTTTACCGCTGACCATGTTCCTGTTCGCCGCGCTGGGTGTGGTGATGACCGCGGCCTCCGCGAAGTTGGTAGGGGTGACGGTCTCTGATCCGGTGACCCTGATTGGTCATATTCAAAGTCCCGTCTGGGTGGCGCTGGCCATGGCCTTGATCATCATCGCGACCCTGTCCACCAACACTGCGGCGAACATTGTTTCGCCGACCAATGACTTCCAGAATCTGGCGCCCAAACTGATCAACCGGACCAAAGCGGTGATGTTGACCGGGTTGGTGGGGCTGGCGTTGATGGCTCATGAGCTGCTGAAAAAACTCGGCCTGCTGGTTTCAGATATCAGCTTGGAAACCGTCTATTCCAACTGGTTGCTGGGTTATTCCAGCCTGCTCGGGCCGATTGCCGGGATCATGGTAGTGGACTATTTCCTGATCAAAAAACAGCAGCTCGACCTGGCCGGCCTGTACCGCGATGACGTGTACCCGGCGTGGAACTGGAACGGCTTTATCGCCTTCGGCATCCCGGTGGCGCTGACCTTGATGTCGTTGGGCAGTGATGCCTTCAGCTGGTTTTACAGCTACGGCTGGTTCACCGGCTCGGCGCTGGGCGGGTTGTTGTATTACGGGCTTTGCACGATGGGCCGTAGCGACACGGCGGTGGCCAAAACGACGGTGTGATGGCCAAAAGCTTCGCGGGCAAGCGAACATCGCCCGGCCCTTTCCACATGACTGGTGCAATACCTGTGGGAGCGGGCTTGTCCGCGAAGACGGACTCATAAACTCCGAAAATTTCAGCAGGAGTCGAGATTTCAGATTCGCTCGAGAAAACCAATAAATTGCCTGAGGAGATCAACATGAACGCTGCCCTTGACGTTCTACAGTCCACCCATCAGCACATCAATCGCGACCGTCTGTGGCAGTCGTTAATGGAGCTGGCCAAGCTCGGCGCCACGGTCAAAGGTGGCGTCTGTCGTCTGGCCCTGACCGACCTTGATCGCCAGGCTCGTGACATCTTCGTGCGGTGGTGTGAGGAGGCTGGCTGCACTGTGAGCATCGACGCGGTCGGCAATATCTTTGCCCGTCGTGCCGGGCGCAATCCGCAACTGCCGCCGGTAATGACCGGCAGCCATATCGACACCCAGCCCACGGGTGGCAAATTCGATGGCTGCTTCGGCGTGTTGGCCGGTGTGGAAGTGCTGCGCACGCTCAATGATCTGGGCATCGAAACCGAAGCACCGCTGGAAGTGGTGGTCTGGACCAACGAAGAAGGCTCGCGGTTTGCTCCCTGCATGATGGGCTCTGGAGTGTTTGCCGAGAAATTCACCCTGGAAGAAACCCTGGCCAAGACTGATGCCGGAGGCGTGACCGTCGGCCAGGCGCTGAATGCCATCGGTTATGCCGGTAGTCGCAAGGTCAGCGGCCATGCAGTGGGCGCCTACTTCGAAGCGCATATCGAGCAAGGGCCGATCCTTGAGGATGAGCGCAAAACCATTGGCGTGGTGATGGGCGCGCTGGGGCAAAAGTGGTTCGATCTCAAACTCAAGGGCGTTGAAGCTCATGCCGGTCCGACCCCGATGCATTTGCGCAAGGACGCACTGGTCGGCGCGGCGGTGATAGTCTCTGCCGTCAACCGCGTCGCTTTGGGTCATCAGCCCCATGCCTGCGGCACGGTCGGTTGCCTGCAAGCCTACCCCGGCTCGCGCAACGTGATTCCCGGCGAAGTGCGGATGACGCTGGATTTCCGTCATCTCGAACCCGCGCGGTTGGACTCGATGATCGCCGAGGTCAAACACGTGATCGACACTACCTGCGAGGAGCACGGCCTGAGCTTCGAACTGACGCCGACCGCCGATTTCCCTGCGCTGTATTTCGACAAGGGCTGCGTCGATGCTGTGCGCAGTGCCGCTCAGGGGCTGGGCCTGTCGCACATGGACATCGTCAGCGGCGCTGGGCATGACGCGATCTTCCTCGCTGAACTGGGCCCGGCGGGGATGATCTTCGTGCCGTGTGAAGGCGGCATCAGCCACAACGAAATCGAAAACGCCTCGCCGGACGACCTGGCGGCAGGTTGTGCGGTGTTGTTGCGGGCGATGTTGGCGGCATCGCAAGCGATTGCCAGCGGGAAGCTGGCAGGTTTATAGGCGTCGTTACCAAGATCTGAAGCGATAGGCGGGTGGGATTTGAAGCAGTGGTTTGCTTCGAAGCCCACCGTGCCAGAGCGCGCAGTTACACCTCATTCACCTTGACCCAGCGCTGCTCCAGCGCGGCCAACCGAATGGCCGTCGCCAGACGTTCCACTTCCCAGGCTTCTTCAAAGTCGGTCCCTTCCGAGCCTTCTCCGGCCAGCGCCATGATCAGCCCATGCACCTCCAGCGTCTTCAACTCGTTGTAGCCCAACTGATGGCCCGGCGCCGGACTGAAGGCGTCATAACCGGGCAGGGAAGGGCCGGCCAATAGACGCTGAAAGCCGTCCTGACCTGCGCGGCACAGGCGCAGTTCATTCAAACGCTCCTGATCGAACGCCAGAGTGCCGCGCGTGCCGCTGATCTCGAAACTCAGGTGATTCTTGTAACCATGCTTGAGCCAACTGCTGCTGAACGTGCCGCGTGCGCCGTTGGTAAAGCGCAGCAAGGCATGGGCCTGATCATCCACGGCGATGCTGCGTTGTTCATGGCTGCCAGTGGTGGCAGGACGTTGTCGGTGCACGGTTTGGGTGTCGGCACATACCGCTTCCACATCTCCGACCAGATACCGGGCCATTGCCAGCAAATGACTGCCCAGATCCGCCAGAGCGCCACCGGCATGTTGCGCTTCGCAACGCCAGGACCAGGGTGATTGCGGGTCAGCCATGAAGTCTTCGCTGAACTCGCCCTGAAAACTGATGATCTCGCCGAGTTCGCCGCGCTGAATCAATTCACGGGCCAGGCCGATGATTGGATTGTGCTGGTAGTTGTAGCCGACCCGCGTCACCACACCGGCGGCCTTGGCGGCGCGGTGCATCTGGTCGGCCTGTTCGAGGCTGACGGCCAGTGGTTTTTCGCAGTACACGGGTTTGCCCGCGGCCAGGGCGGCCATGGCCATGGGGTAGTGCAGGTGGTTGGGGGTGGTGATTGCTACGACGTTGACCATGGGATCGTCGATCAGTTGTTGCCAGTCGCTATGGGCTTTTTCGAAGCCCCAGGCTTTGGCGCAGTGTTCGGCGCGTTGGGTGTCGGCGTCGGCCAGTGCGGCCAGGTGCAGGTGTATGGGGAGTTCGAAGACTGCACTGACGTTGCGAAAGGCCAGGGCGTGGGCGCGGCCCATGAAGCCTGTGCCGATCAAACCGATTCCGAGTTCGCGCATCGTTGGGGTCCTTTTGGGTTTTTGTTTTCAGGATGCGTATTAATGGAATAAATATTCCTAATATTCAATAGGTGGAATAAATATTCATTATTTGTGGGGGCGAGGTTTGCTCGTGAAGGCGGCTCTACAGCGGACCTATCGTTCTTCGGGTGTACCCAATCCCACTGTGGTGGCTGGCTTATTCGTGAAGGCGGCCTGACAGCCGGCCTGCCTCATGCGAATGTACACAATCTCACTGTAGGAGCTGCCGCAGGCTGCGATCTTTTGATCTTGGCTTTTGGCCGGTGTACATGTCCATTCCTACGGTAACGGATATGTGCTCGGTCAAAATAAACAGTGAATGTGCCGCCGCCATCGCGAGCAAGCTCGGCTCCTACAGGGGCGTGCGGTAACGTTGAAGCCCATGCAGGAATCACAATCGCCGGAAAAACAAAAGGCAGTCCGAAGGCTGCCTCTTACGCATCCAAACCCTAAATCAGGACAAAAAACCACCATCCACATTCAACGAAACCCCAGTGGTATAGCTCGATGCTTCACTGGCCAAATACAACACCGCACCCGCCATCTCACTCGGCGCAGCCACCCGCTTCAGCGGAATCTGCTGCAAAGCGGTATTGAGAATCGCATCATTCTTCACCAGCGCCGAAGCAAACTTGGTGTCGGTCAGACCCGGTAGCAACGCATTGCAGCGAATACCGAACTGCGCGCACTCCTTGGCGAAGACCTTGGTCATGTTGATCACCGCAGCCTTGGTCATCGAGTAGATGCCCTGGAAGATCCCCGGCGAGATGCCGTTGATCGAAGCGACGTTGATGATGCTGCCGCCACCGTTCTCGCGCATCAGCTTGCCGGCTTCGACCGACATGAAGAAGTAGCCGCGAATGTTCACATCGACAGTTTTCTGGAACGCGCTCAGGTCGGTATCCAGCACGTTGCAGAACTGCGGGTTGGTCGCCGCGTTATTGACCAAAATATCCAGACGACCGAACTGTTCACGAATCCCGGCGAAGACCTGGGTGATCTGTTCCATTTCGCCGATATGACAGGCGACGGCTGTGGCCTTGCCGCCATCGGCGATGATCGCGTCGGCAACATGCTGGCAACCGTCGAGTTTGCGGCTCGAGACGATCACATGGGCACCTTGCTGGGCCAACAGTTTGGCAATCGCCTCACCGATACCGCGACTGGCGCCGGAAACGAAAGCGATCTTGCCGTCGAGGTCGAACAACTGAGTCTTGGACATGGTTTTTTCCTTATTGTATGCCGGGCGCCAGGCGCGCAGTCAGAGGCTGGATTTCTGGATGACTTGCAGGCTCATCTGCTCCAGCTGTTTGTTCATGTGAATGAACTGCGCGAAGCGTTTGTCCTGGGTCTGGCCATGGAAGAAGCGGTAGTAGATCTGCTGCACGATACCGGCCAGGCGGAACAGCCCGTAGGTGTAGTAGAAGTCGAAGTTGTCGATCTGGATGCCGGAGCGTTCAGCGTAGTAATCGACGAACTGACGGCGGGTCAACATGCCGGGCGCATGGCTCGGCTGGCGGCGCATCAGTTGCACCGGTGCCGGGTCGCCGGCTTCGATCCAGTAGGCGAGGGTGTTGCCCAGGTCCATCAGCGGATCGCCGAGAGTGGTCAGTTCCCAGTCCAGCACGCCGATGATCTGCATCGGGTTGTTTGGGTCGAGGATCACGTTGTCGAAGCGATAGTCGTTGTGCACGATGCTCGAGGTCGGGTGATCGGCGGGCATCTTGTCGTTGAGCCAGGCTTTGACCGTTTCCCAGCTTGGTGCGTCGGGGGTCAGCGCCTTGTCGTAGCGATCGCTCCAGCCACGAATCTGCCGTTCGACGTAACCTTCAGGCTTGCCCAGATCGGCCAGGCCACAGGCCTTGTAGTCGACCCGATGCAGTTCGACGAATTTGTCGATGAAGCTCTTGCACAGCGCTTCGGTCTTCTGCGCATCAAGGCCCAGTTCCGGCGGCAGGTCGGAACGCAGGATGATGCCCTTGACCCGCTCCATCACGTAGAACTCGGCGCCAATCACCGACTCGTCGGTGCAGTGCACGTAGGCTTTCGGGCAATACGGGAAGCCGTCTTTGAGCTGATTGAGAATACGGTATTCACGGCCCATGTCGTGAGCGGACTTGGCCTTGTGGCCGAACGGCGGTCGGCGCAGGACGAACTCCTGCTCGGGGTATTCCAGCAGGTAAGTCAGATTCGAAGCGCCACCCGGGAACTGGCTGATGTGCGGTGTCCCGCTCAGGCCGGGAATATGCGCCTTGAGGTACGGATCGATGAGGCTGACATCGAGTTCTTCGCCGGAGCGAATACGGGTGGACTGGTCAGTAAGCGCCATGCTTATCCCTTCTGCTTATTTTGGAGGCAAGACTTCATTGGCTAATCTAATGCGCCCACCCTGGGCCCACAACCACGGCAAGCCTTTATAGGTGAGCGTGTTGCCGGACAATCATTGCTTTTGATACAAACGTTTGAAGTCCCGTGAGCTCATTTACGATCATTGTGCTGGCGGCAAGTCGATGGGTGTCAGCAGGGGACGGCCGGAGAAATAGGCCAGCAGGTTCTTGCCCACCAACTCCACGGTGCCTTGGGTCGCTTCTGGAGAGAGTCCGGCGACATGCGGCGTGAGGATCACGTTGGTCAGCACCTTGAGCGCGTTCGGTACCTGCGGCTCGGCATCGAATACATCCAGTGCGGCACCGGCGATCCGTCGTTGTTCCAGCGCGGTGATCAGATCGGCGGTGACAATGACGCTGGCCCGGGCGATGTTGACGATAAAGCCGTTAGGGCCCAGCGCTTCCAGCACCTGTTTGTTGATCAAATGGTGCGTGCCGAGGCCGCCGGGGGTGGCGATGATCAGAAAGTCAGAGGCCCGGGCCAGCTCGGTGGGTGTAGAGCAAAAGCTATAAGGCACGTCGCTGCGCAGCTGGCGATTATGGTAACTCACCGTCATTTCGAAGCCGTTGACAGCGCGTTTGGCGATGGCCATGCCGACGGCACCAAGGCCGAGAACGCCAAGGCGTTTACCGGCGAGTGAGGGGCGCATGACTTTTGGCCACTCACCGCGCCGGACTGCGGCATCCGCCCGTGGGATATCGCGCACCAGGGACAGCAGCAAGGCCATGGCATGGTCGGCGACCGACGAAGCATTCACCCCGGCACCGTTGGTCACGCGGATACCCCGGTTGCTGGCGGCCTGCAGGTCGACATGTTCATAGCCAGCGCCGATCACACAGATGATTTCCAGATGCGGCAGAGCAGAGATTTCTTCGGCGTACAACCCAAGCGGACCGCGGGTCAGCACCGCTTTGATCTGTCCGGCGTGGGTCTGAATGGCCTGAGCTCGCTCGGTGGGGGTTGGCGCAAGAATCAGGTGAAAACCGCTGTTTTCGAGGATCGGCAGGTAATCGTTAATGGTTTCAACCAGTACCAGAACGGTGACGGGCATGCTGCGCTCCTGAGGGGTTCAATCGGTGGATGTGCCGGCGTTGGAATTAATGTTTTTCCCATCCCTAGGACATCTCTGAAAAAGACACAAGACTGCTGGCTCGCGAGATGTTTGACAAGGGTAGCTGGCGCGGCACGGCGTGGGTCCAAAGATCGCAGCTTATCGGAGTAGTTGTTCTTGCGGACCTGGCGCATTTATAAATCCGGAGCCAGATCAAAAGATCGCAGGCTGCGCCAGCGCCTACAGGGGATAGGTGTTCAACTGTAGGAGCTGCCGCCAGGCTGCGATCTTTTAGCGGCTGACACTCAGCCCGTCAGAATTGAACATCTGCCGTGTTCAGCAGCTTCACAAAAGCCCCGCCAAGCGTCGCATTATGGTGTTCGATGATCGCTTTGGCCGGCAGCGTTGGCGTGTCCATGCAGGTATGGGCGTCTGCTGCCAGGGTGGGTTGAAACCCCAGTTCGACGGCAACACGGCAAGTAGTGTCGATGCAGTACTGGGTTTTCATGCCGACGATGACCAACTCATTGATCCCGACTGCCTTGAGTTCTTCTGTCAGGCGAGTACCGAGAAAGCAGCTGGGCCTGGTTTTATCGAACAGCGTGTCAACGTTCGTGTCCAGTTCAAGGGCGGGCAGCAGTTGCCACAACGGGCTCCCGGGGGCGATGGGCGAACCTTGGGGGCCGGTATGCCTCACCGCAAAAATGGGGGCGCCGTTCTGGCGAGCCTTGCCGATCAGTTGATTGATGTTGGCCAAAACGCGCTCCCCATCATGGGGTTTCTCCGGTCCATTGAATAGCCTGACCTGCATGTCGATGATCAACAGAGCGGGGTGCCTGGCATTGATTGACGGCATGGTATTTCTCCTTGCGTGCCAGGTGAACGGAGAAACAAAAGGCCCCGTCCATTGCTGGCGGGGCCTTGGGTTCACTGCGCGATGTTCAATCCACGTAACGACCTCACGACCCGCCGGAGGCGGTCGTGGTGGTGCGGGTGAGATTAAACGCGAGAATGTTCATGGGGCGATCATGCTGTTGGCCACCCGAACGTGTCAACGGTACTGTCAGCCGTGTCAGTGCTGCGATGTCAGAAACGCCCGGGCGGCGTCGAGTATTTCATCGGACAACGCCTCGCCGCGAGTGGCCCGCGCCAGGGTCAGGGCGCCGACCATCAGCGAGTACTGCACCAGCGCGGCTTGGCGGTTGGTCACGGGATTGTCGGACTCCATCTGTGAGGAGAAAGTCTGCAGCAGTGTTTCCAGGCCTTGTGTAAAGGTCTGATGCAATCCGCTTTCGCTAGCTTCGTGGCACATGTCCCCGACGAATGCCGCCACCGGACAGCTTTCCCCTGGGTTGTCGCGATTGGCGGGGGACAGGTAGGGCTCGACGATGGCCTGGCGCGCAGCACGTTTGTCGGCACTTGCGTCGATCTTGTCCTGCCAACGCTGCGCTGATTGCTCGAATGCTCGGCCACAGGCTTCCTGCGCCAGGGCTTCCTTGGAATCGAAGTGACCGTAGAAACCACCATGGGTCAGCCCGGCCGCACCCATCACCTCAGCCACGCTGATGCCGTGCAGACCACGCTCGCGAAACAGGCGCGTCGCAGCCTCGGCGATGATCTCGCGGTTGAGTTCGGCTTGCTTGCGGGAGACTCGGGGCATCAGCGGCTCACATAAAAGGGTAGTAAACAGGTTCAAGTCGCCATGCTGGGATCAGCTGGCGTACTGAGCAACGCCGTTGCCGAACGACCAATTCTCTTTCTTGACCTCCACCAGGTTGATGAACACATCTTCCAGGCGCACGGCCAACTCACTGTTGAGGCTTTCAGCGATGGTCTTGTAGAGCAGTTTCTTCTGCTCAAGGGTGCGGCCTTCGTTCAGGGTGATCTGGATGATTACCAGGTTGTCGGTGCGGTTGATGCCCAGATAGACCGGGTCGTAGATGAAGTGCTGTTCATCGTGTTCGGCAAGGATCTGGAAGTTGTCGTGCTCGGGGACGCCGATGGTTTCTTGCATGGCCTTGTAGATCAACTTGCCGATCTGTTTTACGTAGGTGGGGTCCTGGTGCTTTTTGATGTCGACACGAACTAAAGGCATGGAATGACTCCGGAGGAGGGTGTCTGTCGAGTGGATCTAAAATACATGTTTAGTAACCTTTATAAAATAGATTCCATTAGACATCTATTTTATGAGGGGGCGGCAAAACTGATCCGCCTTACCGCTCCTCAGCTAAGTCTTTGCTTCTGTTACTTAATCCCGGACAATCGCGCCCCTGTTACGGCCGGGGCGCTGCCTGTCAGCTTTTCTGACTCGCTCCGACTGTGTGGCAAATGACCGGAATGCGGAGATCCGACCGGATGAATGATCAAGCCAATAGCGTCGACGAACGCTATGAAGCGGCGGCACCAGCGAGCCTCAGTAGCTGGAATCGCCATGACACCACCTGGATGCTGGGCCTGTTTGGCACGGCTATCGGTGCGGGAACCCTGTTTTTGCCCATCAACGCTGGCCTCGGCGGCTTTTGGCCGTTGTTGATTCTGGCGCTGCTGGCGTTCCCGATGACTTTTTATGCGCACCGCGGCCTGACCCGCTTTGTGCTCTCCGGTCGCGCGGGCGCGGACATCACCGAAGTGGTCGAAGAGCACTTCGGGATCAAGGCCGGCGCACTGATCACCTTGCTGTACTTCTTCGCGATCTTCCCGATCCTGCTGATCTACAGCGTAGCTCTGACCAACACCGTGGGCAGTTTCCTTGAGCACCAACTGCACATTACGCCGCCACCGCGGGTGGTTCTGTCGTTCGTGCTGATTCTTGGACTGTTGGCAGTGGTGCGTTGTGGAGAGCAGGCGATCGTCAAGGCCATGAGTCTGATGGTCTATCCGTTCATCGTTGCTTTGTTGTTCCTGGCAGTGTTTCTGGTTCCGCACTGGAACGGCGGCATTCTCGCCACCGCGACCACGCTGCCTGAGCCCTCGGCCCTGCTGCACACCCTGTGGCTGGCGATTCCGGTGATGGTGTTCTCGTTCAACCACTCGCCGATCATCTCGTCCTTTGCGGTGGACCAGAAGCGCCGTTATGGCGCCCATGCCGAAGAGCGTAGCTCGCAGATTCTGTCGCGCGCCCACGCCTTGATGGTGGTAATGGTGCTGTTCTTTGTCTTCAGCTGTGTATTGACCCTGTCACCGGCGCAACTGGCCGAAGCCAAGGCTCAGAACCTGTCGATTCTGTCGTACCTGGCCAACCACTTCAGTAACCCGACGATCGCTTTCGCCGCGCCGCTGATTGCGTTTGTGGCCATCTCCAAGTCGTTCCTGGGGCACTACATTGGCGCCAGCGAAGGCCTGAAGGGCTTGATCGTCAAGAGTGGACGTCGCCCGGCGCCGAAGACTCTGGATCGCATGACCGCAGCGTTCATGCTGGTAGTGTGCTGGATCGTCGCGACGCTCAACCCAAGTATCCTCGGCATGATCGAGACCCTGGGTGGCCCGATCATCGCAGCGATTTTGTTCCTGATGCCGATGTATGCGATCCGCAAGGTTCCTGCCATGGCCCGTTATCGCGGTCAGGCCTCCAACGTCTTCGTGACATTGGTAGGACTGGTGGCGATTTCGGCGTTGATCTATTCGCTGACCGCTTGAATGCGTGGTGGTTCGGCCGGATAAGCCCGTGCCGAGCCGCTTCGTCGCAACGCCTGATTCAGTGATGCAACGGCCGCTGACTGCGCATAATGCGCGGCGCGGCCGTTTTTTTTGCCGGCCGGAAAACTCAGGGCCATCCATGTGCGCAATCTCCGTTCGCTCAACGCCGACGGGTGATACGCAGCGGGCAGCAGAGCCGGACGTTGAAGTGTCGAGGTAGCTGAAGGTGGAAAAAGGACTACGCTTGTGCTTGCATTTCAGCGTGATAGAACGTCTGCTCTGGTACCGCCGCCGACGGCCTCGTTGGCATTTCAACTGCTTGTCTGGAGACGCCCGATGGCCCGTGCCCACCCGCAATTGATCACTGGCAAGCTGGAAAAACTGCACCCGACGCAGCTCACTGTCGGTCTGGCCGAAGTGAGCGCCAAGCGTCAGCAATGGAAAAAGCTCAAGCGCAAGGAGCGTAGCGCTGCTCTGGACAACCACTGGTTTCCTTGTGTCCTTGGCCCGCAAGGGCGCTATTACATCGTTGATCACCATCATTTCGGTCTGGCGTTGCTTCAGGAAGAGGTCGAGACGGTACCGCTGCTGGTGCTCAAGGATTTATCTTTTGTCGAGCCAATGACGTTCTGGAATGTCATGACCTTCAACCAATGGGTGCATCCCTACGATGCTCGCGGGGTACGGCACTCATTCGAGGCGATTCCCAGGCGTATCGTCGATTTGCAGGATGATCCTTATCGCAGCCTGGCGGGGCAAGTACGGCGTGGCGGTGGGTACTCCAAGGATACGACGCCCTACAGTGAATTCCTCTGGGCGGACTTCTTTCGCAGCCGGATCTCCAGCGATCTGATCAACGATCAAGGAAGCAAACTGCAAACCAAAGCCATGAGTCTGGCGCGTAGTCAGGAGGCTAGGTATTTGCCGGGTTGGGCAGGTCCGATTGTTGACTGAGCCACCAAAGTCGTCAGTTCAGACGCCTGGCGAAAAACCGAGCCGCTGGCAGGACACATTGGCTGGCCTGTCGATTGCCGGTCTGCTGCTGCCCGAGGCTGTCGCGTATTCGAGTATCGCCGCCCTGGCGCCGCAGGCCGGGGTTATTGCACTGTTCGCCGGGTTGCTCTGCTATGGACTGTTTGGCACTAGCCGGTTTGCCATCGTTTCCGCGACTTCTTCGTCAGCCGCCGTGCTGGCTGCCGCCACCGCGACGCTGGCCAGTGGCGATCCGCAACTGCGCGCGAGCCTGGCCATCGGGCTGGTCCTGGTCACCGGCGCGTTCTTTTTGCTGGCCGGGTTGTTCAAGCTCGGCAGCGTGACGTCGTTTATCGCCAAGCCGGTATTGCGCGGCTTTGCCTTTGGCCTGGCGCTGACCATCATCCTTAAACAACTCGCCAGCGTGGTCGGGGTGCACTTGAGCGACGGCAACGTGATTCGCTTTTTGCCGCAGTTGCTGGAGCAACTGCCTCAGTGGAACTGGGCCGCCGCCGGTGTGGCCGCGGTGGCGTTGGCATTGTTGTGGTTGTTTGGGCGGTTCCGGCGCTTGCCGGGTGGGTTGCTGGTGGTGGTGATCGGCATCGCGGCGGGACAATGGCTGAATCTGCCGGCTTACGGGGTCAGGCTGATCGGGGTTATCGACCTCGGCCTGGAGGTTCCGAAGCTGCCGGTGCTGCCCTTTGCCGACTGGTTGCGCCTGGGAGAGTTGGGCTTTGCCATGGTGATGATCCTGTATGCAGAGTCCTACGGCTCGATCAGCTCCTTCGCACTCAAGCACGGTGATCGGGTGTCCTCGAACCGGGATCTGCTGGCGCTCGGGGCATCCAACCTGCTGTCCGGATTGTTTCATGGGATGCCGGCAGGAGCGGGGTATTCCGCGACTTCCGCGAATGAAACCGCCGGCGCGACTTCGCGTTTGGCTGGTGGCGTGGCAGCGTTGGTGGTGCTGATCATCGTCCTGACGGTGCTGCCTTATATTGCCTTGACCCCTGAGCCGATCCTCGCCGCGATCGTCACCCATGCACTGGCTCGAGGCTTGAGCCTGCAACCGTTGGGACGTTATTTCATCTGGCGACGTGATCGCCTGCTGGTGATCTGCGCCGTGGCGGCCGTGTTGGTGTTGGGGGTGCTGGACGGTTTGCTGGTGGCGGTGGCGATCAGTGTGCTGCTGATGCTCAAGCAAATGTCGGCGGCGGATATCCAGATTCTCGGGCACATCGGCACCGGGCATGACTTTGTCGACGTGCAACGTCATCCATTGGCCAAGGCAGTGCCGGGGATGTTGATTGTGCGACCGAGCGAGGCGTTGTTTTTTGCTAACGTGGAGCGAATTCTCGGTGGCGCATTACGTTTGATCCGACACTCTGAAACGCCGATTCACACGGTGATTCTCAGCCTGGAAGAGTCGCCAGACCTGGATGGCACCAGTATCGAGGCGTTGGAGGAGTTCTTTCTGCGAGTACGCATCGAAGGCAAACGGTTGCTGCTGGCACGGCTCAAGGACGAGGCTCAAACGGTGTTGTCGGCGTTGCCCGAGGCCGAGCGTTCGCAGGTTGTTCTCTGCGGCTTGAGTGTGGATGGCGCGGTACAGCTGGCGCTCAATGATTCAGGGCAAAATCTTCCGGCATAAAAAAACGCCGTGCACCTTACGATACGCGGCGTTTTCTATGGCGTTGTAACGTTAGGCTTGAATGACCGGAATGTTGGCATTCGCAGCAGCTTCACGGAACTCGGCGATCTGGTCGAAACTCAGGTAGCGATAAACATCGCTGGCCATGGTGTCGATTTCTTTTGCGTAGGCCATGTACTCCTCGACGGTCGGCAGGCGACCCAGGATGGATGCGACAGACGCCAGCTCGGCCGAAGCCAGGTAGACGTTCGCGCCGTCACCCAGACGGTTCGGGAAGTTACGGGTCGAAGTCGACACCACGGTGGAGTTCGGTTCAACGCGAGCCTGGTTACCCATGCACAGCGAGCAGCCCGGCATTTCCATGCGCGCGCCAGCCTTGCCGTAGATGCCGTAGTAGCCTTCTTCGGTCAACTGGTGAGCGTCCATCTTGGTCGGCGGCGACAGCCACAGACGAGTTGGCAGCGAACCTTCGACTTTTTCCAGCAACTTACCGGCAGCGCGGAAGTGACCGATGTTGGTCATGCACGAACCGATGAACACTTCGTCGATCTTCTCGCCAGCAACGCTGGAGAGCAGACGGGCGTCGTCCGGATCGTTTGGCGCGCAGAGCACAGGCTCTTTGATGTCGGCCAGATCGATTTCGATGGTTTCAGCGTATTCGGCGTCAGCATCGGCAACCATCAGCTCAGGGTTGGCAACCCAGGCTTCCATCGCTTGTGCGCGGCGTTCCAGAGTCCGTGCATCGCCGTAACCTTCGCCGATCATCCAGCGCAGCAGGGTGATGTTGGAGTTCAGGTACTCGGTGATCGACTCTTTCGACAGCTTGATGGTGCAGCCGGCAGCAGAACGTTCGGCGGAGGCGTCGGACAGTTCGAACGCTTGCTCGATGCTCAGGTTATCGAGGCCTTCGATTTCCAGGATGCGACCGGAGAAAGCGTTCTTCTTGCCTTTCTTCTCTACGGTCAACAGGCCAGCCTGGATCGCGTAGTAAGGAATGGCGTGAACCAGGTCGCGCAGGGTGACGCCCGGTTGCATTTTGCCTTTGAAGCGAACCAGGATCGATTCCGGCATGTCCAGTGGCATGACGCCAGTGGCTGCGGCGAAAGCGACCAGACCGGAACCGGCCGGGAAGGAGATCCCCATTGGGAAACGGGTGTGCGAGTCACCACCGGTACCGACGGTGTCCGGCAGCAGCATACGGTTCAGCCAGCTGTGGATGATGCCGTCGCCCGGACGCAGGGAAACGCCGCCGCGGGTCATGATGAAGTCAGGCAGGGTGTGGTGGGTGGTCACGTCGATCGGCTTCGGATACGCCGCGGTGTGGCAGAAGGACTGCATTACCAGATCGGTCGAGAAGCCCAGGCACGCCAGGTCTTTCAGTTCGTCACGGGTCATAGGACCGGTGGTGTCCTGAGAGCCGACGGTGGTCATTTTCGGTTCGCAGTAGGTACCTGGGCGAACGCCAGCTACGCCGCACGCCTTGCCGACCATTTTCTGCGCCAGGGTGTAACCCTTGGTGCTTTCAGCCGGTGCTTCAGGCAGCTTGAACAGAGTCGAAGGTGGCAGACCCAGCTCGGTACGAGCCTTCTCGGTCAGGCCACGGCCGATGATCAGCGGGATACGGCCGCCAGCACGGACTTCGTCGAGCAGAACCGGGGTCTTCATTTCGAAGGTGGTCAGGACTTCGTCGCTGTTGTGCTTGGTGACTTTGCCAGCATGAGGGTACAGGTCGATCACGTCGCCCATGTTCATGTTGGTAACGTCGAACTCGATTGGCAGTGCGCCAGCATCTTCCATGGTGTTGTAGAAGATTGGAGCGATTTTGTTGCCGAAGCAGAAACCACCGGCACGCTTGTTCGGTACATAAGGAACGTCGTCGCCGAAGAACCACAGCACCGAGTTGGTGGCCGATTTACGCGAAGAACCCGTACCGACCACGTCACCGACGTAGGCGATCGGGAAGCCTTCGCCGCGCATGGTTTCGATTTGCTTCATCGGACCGGTGACGCCTTGCTCATCCGGAACGATGCCGTCACGGGCCATTTTCAGCATGGCCAGGGCGTGCAGCGGGATGTCAGGACGGGACCAGGCATCAGGAGCAGGGGACAGGTCGTCGGTGTTGGTTTCGCCGGTGACCTTGAACACGCGCAGGCTGATTTTGTCGGCCAGAACCGGGCGCTTCTGGAACCACTCGCCGTCAGCCCAGGATTGCAATACGCCTTGAGCGTGAACGTTGCCGTTCTTGGCTTTTTCCGCGACGTCGTGGAAGGCGTCGAACATCAGCAGGGTGTGCTTGAGTTCTTTGGCGGCGACGGGTGCCAGCTCGGCGCTGTCCAGCAGGTCAACCAGAGTCACGATGTTGTAGCCGCCCTGCATGGTGCCGAGCAGTTCAACAGCGCGTTTCTTGTCGATCAGAGGGGATTTGGCTTCGCCTTTGGCCAGCGCGGAGAGGAAACCGGCCTTTACATAGGCAGCTTCGTCAACGCCAGGCGGCACGCGATTGGTGATCAGGTCAACGAGGAAAGCTTCTTCGCCAGCCGGGGGATTCTTCAGCAGCTCGACCAGGCCTGCAGTTTGTTCGGCGTTAAGCGGCTGGGGAACGATACCCAGGGCTGCACGCTCTTCGATATGTTTGCGGTAGGCTTCAAGCACAGTTATTACCCTCATCAGTGGTCCCAAATGGGTGTCCGGGACGCTCATCCAGAAATTCAAGGGACTCATGCGCTTGAGGGGCTTTTTGGGCCGCTTAGCCAGAGTTACTTGGAATTCCTCACAGAAGCTGCTTTCAAAGTTTTACGCCTGCAGAACGGAGCTGATGAGGGTTGGCGCTGAGTTTTCCCCGCTGGAAATACTCCTCGCCAACACCGCTCTGAAGGAACGACTGTGCTCGTGACGCTTTGAAAACAGCTTCTAACGGACATTGGCGCCTTAAAAGGCTGGCTGATTCTACGGCAAAAATTTTCTAAAGGTAAGTTAGCCTCTGAAGTTTGAGGGGTGATGAATGTTAGACAAAGGGCTAACATGCGGGCCTGTTTTGCTTTCCCGCGTTCTGCCTACTATGCCCAATCAGACTATCAAGACCCCCTGTATCGGCCTCTGCTCCACTGTTTACGGTGATTTGGTGTGCCGTGGCTGCAAGCGTTTCCACCATGAAGTGATTCGCTGGAACGGCTACAACGAGGAAGAAAAACGTGCGGTCTGGCTGCGTCTGGAGCAGCTTTTGGTGCAGGTGATGGCCGGGAAACTGGAAATTTTCGACCCCAAACGGCTGCGTCAGCAGCTGGAGCAGCGAAAAATCCGCTTCGTGCCCCATCAGTCCGAGTATTGCTGGGCTTACCAGTTGATTGCCCGTGGCGCGCGGGTTATCAGCCAACTGGACGCCTACGGGATGGTGTTACTGCCGGAATTTCGCGGCTGGAGCTTGCCAGAGCTGCGTGATGCCATTGATCGGGAATTTTTCCTGCTGTCTGAAGCCCATTATCAGCGCTATATCGCGCCGGGTTTCCTCAAGGACGCCTTTGGCGCCTGATATTTGAGACCGCTTCGCGGTCTATCGCGAGCAGGCTCGCTCCCACATTGAATCTTCAGCGGACACAAATATTGTGTACGACGTCAATCAAATGTGGGAGCGAGCCTGCTCGCGATGGCAATTTGCCGGGCACCGCAGATTTCAATGCTTCGTAACAATCTCTTCCAGATGGTCCATGATCCCGTCCGGCTTGAGCACCAGCACATCGCTTTCCAGCGAGTCGAGTACCACTTCCGCCGTATTGCCGATCAATGCACCTGACAATCCGGTGCGCGCCACCGTACCGATGACAGTAACCGCTGCCTGCAATGTGTGAGCGGTATAAGGAATCAACACATCTGCCGGGCCTTCTTCGATATGCAAATGTGCGTCATCAATATCGAACTCGGCCTGGAACGCCTTGCACTGCTCGCGGTAGCGGGCTTCGATGGTTTCCTTGAGCTGGAACACCGGATCGGCCGCCGACAGCATCGGTGACGGATGGGCGCTGATGACATGCAGCTGCGCCTTGGCCAGGCTGGCGATGTCGAAGCCATGATCGACAATACTGGCGTGCAGGGTGCGGTGTTCGCCATCGGTATTGCCGACGTCAATGGCCGCCAGAATGACTCCTCCGGTCCAGGGCTTGGACGTTTTGACCAGCAGCACCGGCGTTGGGCAGTAGCGCAGCAGTTTCCAGTCAGCCGGTGTGAGCAAAGCCTTTTTCAGCGGGTTGTCAGGGAAATGCTGCTTGACCACCAGCCCGCAGCCTTCGGCCTGCTGCACGTCGATGATGGTTTCGTGCAGGCTTTCATTCCAGGCCTGCTCGGTGGTGATGCTGTAGCCTTCCTCGAGCAGGCTGCTCTTGAGCACGCTGAGGAGCGCCGAGTGATCATGCTTTTTGTCGCACACCAGCAAATGCAGGTGCGCCTGGGTCACCCCGGCGATCAGCTTGGCGCGTTTGAGTGCGAGGCTTTCCGAGTGCTCGGGCTCGATGACCACCAGGATGCTGCGAATGGCTTGCATGATCGGGATCTCCAGAGAGTGATAGACGCTGCGTTGCACAACTATAGTTGCTGTGCGCTGACTGTGATGTTGATGCACATCAAGTCTGCCGGCTGGTGGTCTGCGGCCCGGCCGGTATAATCAGCGCCCTTCGCTGTGAACCTTTCTCTCGTGAGCCTCATGTTACTGATCCTTGAAGTCGCTGCCATCCTGCCTTGCCACGCTCCTGAACGTTCGGAAGTGTCCCTATGATTTTTCCGGAAATTCACGAGTTTTTGGGTTGCCGCACCCCGGACGGTTGGGTCCAGGCCGCGCTGGCGGATCAGGAAACCCTGCTGATCGACCACAAGAATTGTGAGTTCAAGGCCGCTAGCACTGCTCTGAGCATGATTGCCAAGTACGGTGCTTACTCTGATCTGGTGATCATGATGTCTCGGCTGGCCCGTGAAGAACTTGTGCATCACGAACAGGTTTTGCGGCTAATGAAAAAGCGTAAAATCGAATGGCGCCCGCTGTCGGCTAGTCGGTATGCCTCTGGGCTAAGAGCTGTTGTACGAAGCCATGAGCCAGTGAAGCTCGTTGATACGTTGGTGGTGGGAGCCATTATCGAGGCCCGTAGCTGTGAGCGCTTCGAAGCGCTGGTGCCGCATTTGGACGATGAGTTGGGGCGATTCTACTTCGGCTTGCTTAAAAGCGAAGCACGGCACTTCCAAGGCTATCTAAAGCTTGCGTATCAGTACGGGGATGCCGCTGACGTGGATCGTGTAATCGAAAAGGTTAGGACGGTTGAGGCTGGCTTGATTGACAGCCCGGATAGCGAATTCAGATTCCATAGTGGTATCCCGACGCTGACGTGACGTAGTTTTGAATCATGATCTGTCCGCCATATATAGAAAAGCCCCGCAGATTAAGGTCTGCGGGGCTTTTTAATTTTTGCATTGAACGCACCCCGAGGGAGTACTCTCGCTCGCCGACCCAGTGCAGCCAAGCGAGAGCGCTCGGTTGTTTCAGGTGGGATCGCTATCGAGAAAGACATAGAGCGCCGCTATCTTCCCATCGCGAACGATGATCACATCCCAACCCGTGTAGTCGGGTGACTCGCCGCGCGGACCGGAGCCCCATGCCAGGCGACCGGCATTATGGAGCGCCTGCGGTTTGCTGTGTGGTGTGTACACGAAGTGCGGGTGCATCGCGCGAAGATCTCCGGCAAGTTTGTCCAGCGCGTCGTGCCCGACAAACACACCTGGAGGCACGTAGATCATGCAATCCTCTGTGTAGAGCTCCATGATGGCCTCACGACGACGGGACGCGTCACCTTCACCAAAGACCTCCTGAAGATTGCGAAGAAGCAGTTCATTGATGTGAGCATTCATGATTCTTTTCCTTAGTCATTGACTGTTGAGCCGATTCCGGGCGTATGGCGTGGATCACTCTCGCATCCGGCGCCCTCAAGTGGCCGCTTTGCCCCAGCAGGTTGAGAGAGTGGGCGTTGCGTTATTGAGCAAGCGCCAAGGTCTTCTTGATGGCCGTAACGACTGCGGGCCGCGCCGAGACTTCTTCGTACCAGCGAGTCACGAACGGGAACCGGGCGAGAGATGCGCCGATTGCCTGGTGACGCCACACCCACCCGAAATGTGCGATGTCCGCAATGCTGTACGTCTCACCAGCCACATAAGGACGCTGCTCAAGGTTGTGGTTGAGCACCCCCAGAACTCGATCTACTTCCGATAAAGCACGCGCTTGGGCCTCAGCTTGCGGTGACGACTGCAGGTTGACCAGGAACGCCTGCTGGAACGCGGGACTCAGGCCGGACGCGTGGAAGAAGAGTTGTTCGAATACCTTGCCGCGATGAATGCCATCATTCGCAAGCAGTTGCCCGGTTTTCTCTGCGAGGTAGACCAGGATGGCGGCGGACTCGCCGAGCACCACATCGTCGACGCCTGGCTCGGAGGAGCGGTCAATAAGCACGGGCACTTTGGCGTTGGGATTCAAGGCTCGGAAGGCTTCGCTCTTCTGTTCCCCCTGACGCAAATTGACGGGGACGAGCCGGTAGTCCAGCCCCAACTCTTCCAGCGCGATGGAGACCTTGAGGCTGTTGGGCGTGGCAAAGGCAAACACTTCAAGCATGGTCATATCCTCTTTCATTCAATTGACGAACCAGCCGCCCAGGCCAGTCGTCAGACTTGGGCCTGCCCTCCATCGACGAGGAGCATCCGTACCCGCGATGCAAGCTGCGTCGGAGGAAGTTGGGTGAGACAAATCTATGGCCATGCGCTATTTTTCAAAATAGAAATGAATGAAAACCATCGTTGCAGGAATGTCATGTCGAAGCTGCCAGATTTCGAAGGACTCGCGATGTTCGGGAAGGTCGCCGAAGAAGGTTCATTTGCGGCGGCGGCGACAGCCATGGGTGTCTCGGTCGCGACGGTCTCGCGGGCCGTTACCCGCCTTGAAGAGCGGTTGGGAGGTCGATTGTTCAACCGCACCTCCCGACGACTTGCGCTCACGGACTATGGCCGCTCGCTCGCCGATCGAGCGGTAAGGATCTACGCGCAGGCCGAGGACGCCGAGGATTTCGCACGTGAGACATCGAGTCGACCACGTGGTCTCGTAAAGCTCGCGGTACCGCTTTCCTTTGGGGCGCGCTGGGTCGCCCCGTTGCTGCCCGAGTTCTTTCGGACCTATCCGGACATTTCCATCGATCTTCATTCCGCGGACGCGCAAGCTGACTTGATTGGCGAGGGCTTTGACGCCGCCCTGCGCATCGCGGTCATGGAGGATTCGTCACTCGTCGCCCGTCTCATTGCACCGGTGCGCCGGTTCGTGGTGGCGTCCCCTGACTATCTGTCCCGCTACGGTCGCCCGCAACACCCGAGCGAGTTGGGTGCTCACCAGTGCCTGAGTTACATCAACAGAAATAGGCATGACATCTGGCGCTTTACGCACACAAAGAGCGCTGAGGAATGCACTGTTGTGCCCGCCGGCGGGTTGCGGGCAACGAGCGTGGAAGCGTTGTTGCCCACCGTCCTTGCCGGACAGGCCATCACCGAGATCCCCGAGTTCATCGCGACGCAGTATTTGCGAGACAAGCAGCTTGAGCCGCTGTTGACCGATTGGCGTTTGCCTGAAGGGGCTCTTTATTTCGTCACACCCACGGCTCGTGCACGGCCAGCGAAAGTTAGCGCCTTGGCAGAGTTCTTTACCTCCAGACTCGCCGCGGCGCAATGGAGAGCCGAGACGGTCCTGGAACAGAAGCCATCAAACCGGCGCAGACGGTGAAGATGGCGGGGGGAGTGAATGGCACGCTCCGGCAGCGCTCGGAGCAATAGCGCACCTCGCCAACGTCGCCATAAATGCAAAAGTGGTGCAAAAATGTCGGTGCCTTTATCGAGGCTCGAAGTTGCGAACGCTTCGAAGCGCTGGTGCCGCATCTGGATGAAGAACTGGGCAAGCTCTACTTCGGTCTGCTGAAAAGCGAGGCCCGGCATTTCCAGGGATACCTGAAACTGGCTTACCAGTACGGTGACGCAAAGGACATTGCCCAAGTGATCGAGAAGGTCAGGGCAGCCGAGCAGAAACTCATCGAGTCCCCGGATACCGAGTTCCGCTTTCACAGCGCGATTCCAGCGCTCTCATCGGTGGCCTGATTTTTCGGGCAAACCTGTCAAGTAATTCATAGGCGGGGGAACAGGTTCAAAGACACCGGAGGGCTTAACTAAACTAATGTTTAGGTTCAGGGGAACGCTCTGCCAGGTGCCCATTGTTATCTTCGTGCCATTCGTGGTGGCCAAGCCACACAGGCTTTGCCGGAGATGATCAGTAGATGCCCGTCGTTACGTTACCTTCGTCTTTCAGACCGTCCTCAGCCTCGCTTCGACTGTCTCAACGATTGACGCTCCTGGGCCTGCTGCTGTTGAGTGGTTGCTCGCTGGTGCCGGCCTATCATCAACCCGCAATGGCACTCGCGCCAGCCTGGGCCGGCCCGACGTCCAACGCACCGGCAGCGGCAGCGGGCGGGCAGTGGTGGACGGAGTTTCGCAGCCCTGAACTTGACGCTCTGATCGCCCGAGGCCTGGATCACAACTACACCCTGCAAGCGGCTCTCAGCCGAATCGATGAAGCCCGCGCTGCGGCCCAGGTGGCCGGTGCCGCGCAATACCCTGCACTGGCTTTGGGCAGCAACTATCAGCGGCAGAACGGTAGCTCAACGAGCCAGACACGCAGCGTGTTTGCTCAGGCTTCTTATGAGGTGGACTTCTGGGGCAAACATCGGGCAACGGCTGACGCGGCCCAAACGCTGGCGCAGGCGACCGCTTTCGATGCGCAGACCTTGCGCATGACCCTGGGGGCGTCGATTGCCGACAGCTATTTCCAGGTGCTCTCGCTTGAAGACCGGCTGCGTCTGGCACAGTCGATCGCCGACGACGCGCAACAAGTGCTTGAGTTGGTTCAGGTGCAAGCCAGCCAGGGGGCGGTATCCAACCTTGAGGTCGAGCAGCAGCGCAATGCCCGGCAAACGTTCCAGGCAGCGGTTCCGGCCCTGCGCCAGCAACGCGATCAGGCGCTGTATCAATTGGCGGTACTGGTCGGCGCTCCTCCACAAGGATTCACCTTGTCTCAGACCGGCCTGGACCGGTTGGATGTGCCAAAGCCTACGCTTGGCTTGCCGATCGGCCTATTGCGTCAGCGGCCGGATATTCAGTCGGCTGAGGCACGCCTCAGATCGGCCAATTTCGATGTCGGTGTGGCGCGGGCAGCCTTTTTGCCCAATCTATCGCTGGACTTGATGGGCGGCCTCGACACCTTGGCTGGGGGGCGGATCTGGAGTGTGGTCGGCACATTGGCCCAACCGGTGTTCATGGGCGGCCAACTGAATGGCCAATTGCACTTCGATCAAGCCCATGTCCAGGAGTTGACGGCCAGCTATCGGGAGTCGGTGATCGAAGCCTTGCAGGATGTCGAGACGCAGGTGAGTGCCGCCCATGAACTGGATCAAGCCTATGAGCTGAACCTCGCAGCAGTGACCTCGGCCCGTGAGGCCGCGAGGCTGGCGCAGGTCCGATACCGTCTCGGCTCGACCGACTTCCAAACGCTGTTGGTCGTCGAGCGCACCCAGTACCAGGCCGAAGACACGTTGCTGCAGGTGCGCCTGCAACATTTGCAGGCTGCAGTCGGCTTGTTTCGCGCGCTGGGCGGTGATTTCACGCCGGCCGCCATCTCGGCCAACACGATACCCACTCCGTCTTCTTCAGCTCTTCAGGCCACACGCCCATGAACGTCCCACTCGTTTCGCCTCCTTTTCGCCGCTGGCGCCATGCCGGGCTGCTCATCGTCCTGCTGGGCGCGGGGTGGGTGATCAGCACCCCATGGCGTGCATCCGCTGAGCCCGCCAAACCGGCGGACAGTGCGGTGCCGGTGGTCATGCAGCAGGTCAGTCAACAAGATCTGCCGATCTGGCTGGATGCGATCGGTAACGTCCAGCCGCTCAACTCTGTGAATGTGCGGGTGAGGGCCGATGGGGAGTTGCAGAAGGTGTTTTTCAGTGAGGGCCAGATGGTGACGGCGGGCAGTCAATTGGCGCAGATCGATCCGCGGGTCTATCACGCTCAGTTGGCGCAGGCTCAAGCCGTCGTAGCCAAAGATCAGGCGCAACTGGCGAACCTGCGCGTCAGTCTGGATCGGGCCAGTAAACTGGCGGCGGCCAAGGCTGGACCGACCCAGGATGTCGATACGTATCGCGCGCAGCTGGCCGCGCAGCAAGCCAGCGTGCAGGCGGATCAGGCGGCGCTGGAGAATGCGCGTCTGCAACTGGGATTCACCCAGATCCTGGCACCGCTGACCGGGCGCACCGGCCAGCGCTTGCTGGATGTCGGCTCGATTGTGCATGGTACGGACGCGACGGGTTTGGTGACCATCACTCAGATGGACCCGATCTCTGTTGCCTTTGCCGTGTCTCAGGATGATCTGTCTGAAATCCTTGAAGAGAATGCGCGGCAACCCTTGCAGGTGGTTGCCATGAGCCGTGATGGTCGGCAACAGATTGCCAGCGGACACCTGAGCTTCGTTGATAGCCAGGTCGCTGCCGCCACCGGCCAGATTCAGCTCAAAGCCCAGTTCGAGAATGCCGATAACAGGCTTTGGCCCGGGCAGTTGGTCAGCGCCCGTCTGTTGCTCAATACCCAGCGCAAGGCAACGGTAGTTCCGGCCAACGCGGTTCAGTTAGGACAGAAGGGCAGTTATGTTTATGTGGTCAACGCTGATCAGCGAGTAGCGCCGCGACAAGTCCAGGCGGCGGCCGTGGTTGATGGCCAGCAATGGATTCGTACAGGGCTGGCGCCGGGTGAAACGGTGGTGGTTCAAGGGCAGTCGCGTATCGCACCGGGCGTCAAGGTTTCTGCGGTTCAGGCTGATTCTGCGCCAGTCGATGCGTCCACATCGATTGCGTCCAGCAACGGCGTGGGGGGACGGCGATGAATGCCTTGTCCGGTTTGATCCAGCGACGTGTCGGCTTGGGCTTGCTGGCGTTGGGGGTGATGCTGCTGGGAGGCTTCGCGTATTTCCAGTTACCCGTCGCGCCGCTGCCGACGGTGGATTTTCCAACGATTCAAGTCACTGCAAAACTCTCCGGCGCGAGTGCCGAGACCATGGCAACCTCGGTGGCGACGCCATTGGAGCGCGCCTTTTCGGCAGTTCCTCAAGTCACCTCCATGACCTCGTCCAGCGCGTCGGGGAAAACCCAGATCGTGTTGCAGTTCGATTTGTCCCGCAACATCGACGGCGCCGCTCAGGATGTCCAGTCGGCGATCAATACGGCCAGCGCCAGCCTGCCCAAAAGCATGACCAGTGCGCCGACCTTTAACAAGGTCAACCCGGCCGAGTTCACCGTTCTTTCGTTGGCGCTGACGTCACCGACTCGCACGCTGCATGAACTGGATCGCTATGCCGACAATTACCTGGCACAGCAGTTATCACAGATGCCGGGCGTTGGCCTGGTGGATTTTCATGGCGAACAGAAACCCGCTGTGCGCATTCAGATCGACCCGGATGCCCTGGCAGCTCGCGGTTTGACGCTGGAGGATGTGCGCAGTGTCATCGGCCTGAGTACGCTCGACCAGCCCAAAGGGAGCCTGGACGGTGCAAGCCGTAACGTGACCCTCAACACCACCGACCAGTTGCTCGACCCGCAGGGCTATCGCGACCAGGTGATCGCCTACAAGAGCGGAATGCCGATCAGGCTTGGCGACCTCGGCCGGGTGATCGACGGTGCCGAAGATACCCAACAGGCGGCGGCCATTGGCGGGGAGCCGACCATCGTTGTCGACATCCATAAACAGCCGGGTTTCAACGTGCTGGCGACCATTGCAACGATCAAGGCGCGTCTGCCGTCGCTGACGGCATCGTTGCCCCGTGACGTTCAGGTTCAGGTGGTGGGCGACCGCACGCAGACGATTGAAGCGTCGGTGCATGACGTGCAATTCACCTTGCTGCTGTCCATCGCGCTGGTCGTGGTGGTGATCTTTGTGTTCCTGCGCAAAGCCACCGCGACCCTGATCCCGAGCCTGACCATTCCGCTGTCACTGGTGGCGACCTTTGCGGTGATGTACTTGCTGGGTTACAGCCTGGATAACCTGTCGATCATGGGACTGGCGATCGCGGTGGGGTTCGTGGTCGACGACGCCATCGTGGTGATGGAAAACATCGTGCGCCACCTGGAAATGGGCAAGTCACGTCTACAGTCGGCTGTCGACGGCTTGCGCGAAGTCGGGTTCACCATCGTCTCTATGACGGTTTCGCTGATCGCGGTATTCCTGCCGATTCTGTTGATGGGCGGGATCGTCGGACGCCTGATGCGCGAGTTCGCGGTCACGGTCAGTGTGGCGATTGTCATGTCCTGCATCGTTTCGCTAACGGTGACGCCAATGCTCTGTGCGTGGCTCTTGAAACCACACACCGAGGACCGCCCCGGGCGATTCGCGCAGGCCTGTGAAGCGGGGTTCACGCGCTTGCATGAGGGTTACCGACGCAGTCTGGATTGGGTACTGGAACATCAACGCCTGACCTTGGCGGTCGCACTGGCGACACTGGTGGCGACGGCTGCGCTGTATGTCTATATCCCCAAGGGTTTTTTCCCGCAGCAGGACACCGGGCTGATTCAGGGGGTTGCCGAAGCGGCACCGGATATTTCGTCGCAGGCGATGCGCGAGGACGTCGCGCGCCTGGCCGATATCGTCGGTCAGGACCCGGCAGTGGCCAAGGTCTATTTCTGGATCGGGCCTAACCCGACGATCAGCCAGGGCAAGGTGATGATCAACCTCAAGCCATTCAGTGAGCGCACCGCCAGCGCCCAGCAAGTGATCGCCCGACTGCAACCGCAGCTTGATGCGGTGCCTGGCATCAAGCTGTTCATGCAGGCCAACCAGGACATTCAAATCGGTGGTCGGGCGAGCAAGACCCAGTATCAATACACGCTCCAGGACCCGAACAGCGTTGAGCTGGATCATTGGAGCGCGATCCTGTTGGCGAAGCTCAAGACGCTGCCACAGTTGCAACACGTCACCTCCGATCAGCAGCACGCCGCGCCCCAGGCGACGCTGGTAATCGACCGTCCCACGGCGGCACGGTTGGGTGTCACCGTCCAGGCCATCGATGACGTGCTTTACGATGCGTTCGGGCAGCGCCAGATCGCAACCATGTTCACCCAGCTCGATCAGAATCATGTGATTCTCGAACTCGATCCGCGCTGGCAGTTGTCGCTCGATAGTCTTGCACATTTGTACGTACGTTCAGCGGCTGGCGGTATGGTGCCATTGAGCCTGCTGGCCAGCGTCAAGAACGAGCTGGCTCCGATCGTAATCAACCATCAGGGGGTGTTCCCGGCTATCACGTTGTCGTTCGACCTGGCGCCGGGTCAAGCCCTGAGCAACGCGGTCACGGCCATTGACCAGGCCTCCCTGGCAATAGGGCTGCCGGACAGCGTTACCGGAAGTTTTCAGGGGACTGCCCAGGCCTTCCAGGACTCCCTCAAGTCTCAGCCATGGCTGGTACTGGCCGCGATCCTGACGGTGTACATCGTTCTTGGTGTGTTGTACGAAAGCGCCATCCATCCGCTGACGATCATCTCCACATTGCCTTCGGCGGGCTTCGGCGCCTTGCTGGCGCTGATCATCTGCGGTCAGGACCTTTCGGTCCTGGGCATGATCGGGATCATTTTGTTGATCGGGATCGTCAAGAAGAACGCAATCATGATCGTCGATTTCACCCTGGCGGCCGAGAAACAGGGGATGTCACCCCGCGACGCCGTGCGCGAAGGTTGTCTGTTGCGGTTACGTCCGATTCTGATGACCTCTTTGGCAGCGTTGCTGGGAGCGGTGCCGCTGGCTTTCGGTCACGGTGCCGGCTCCGAATTGCGGCAACCGTTGGGGATTGCCATCGTCGGCGGGCTGGCGGTGTCGCAACTACTGACGCTGTACACCACTCCGGTGGTCTACCTCTGGTTTGATCGTTTCAGGCGTCGGAGTGAGGTTGAGCGGTCGCTGGTGAGGAGTTAGAGGTTGAGATTCCATAGATTGTTCGGTGGAGTCCGGCGGGAGCTGCCGAAGGCTGCGATCCTGGCGATCTCACCCGCGCAGAAAGCCTTATCGATTCAAACCAAGCCGTTCATGCCACTGGGCGATAGACTCTATGGGGTAGACGTCAAACTGCTGGTCGTTGGGAAGCGCCTGGACCTCAACCCAATCGGCTTTGGAGCCGAGCATCAGGTGCGTGTGTTCCGGCGGCACCGGCAAAGGCGTGTCGATGGCCGAGGCGAACGGGTGGATCAATTCCGGCCACTCAGGGCTGAACAGCCAGAGCGCACTGCCGCAGAGCTTGCAGAAGTGACGCTCGGCGGTGCTGCTGTGGGCGTGAAGATCGCCTTCATCCTTGAGTCGGGCGTGATAGATCGCGATGTTTTTGCGGCCGTGGACTTTCAGGCTGTTTGCGTCACCACCCAGATTGATCGCGTAACCACCGCCACCCTGCGTCTTGCGACAGATCGAGCAGTAGCAGCGCTGGTAAGGGTAGGGATGGGCGCTGCTCAGACTGAACGTGACCGCACCGCAATGACAGGAACCTTCTAGCTGCATGGGAACCTCCAACAGGCCAATTGGTTTTCCCATGACAGTGTAGGAGCTGCCCCAGGTTCGGGCCGCGTTGGGACGATCTTTTGATCTTGGATGCGGCGCCATGCACACCGCACACCGCCAAGTGACGCTGCAACCCGATCTGGCTCAACGGCTGGGCACTCGCCACAAATACCAGGCCGCCACGGTCCGGTAGGGGCTCCACGACTGGCCAATGTCGATCATTTGTTTGCGGGTTGGTTGTTGTTCCAGCCCCTTCAAACGGCGATAACCGTCTCGCACGCCAAAGTCGTCGGCGGGCAGAATGTCCGCGCGTTCCAGGGTGTAGATCAACAGCATCTCCACGGTCCAGCGACCGACGCCACGCAGGCTGGTCAGCTGTGTGATCAGGGCTTCGTCGCTCATCTCCAACGCCGTCGAATAGTCCGGCACCACGCCGTTCAGTGAGGCCTGGGCGATGCCCTGAATCGTTGCGATCTTGCTCGCAGAGAAACCACAGGCTCGCAACACATTGAAGTCTGTCGCCAGAATCTGTTTGGCACTCGGGAAGTCCTGTTCAGGAAAAAGCGCCAGCAATCGACCCAGAATCGCATCGCCAGCGCGCGCATGCAGTTGTTGATAGGCAATCGCCCGCACCAGCGCCTCGTAGGGATCGCGAGCGGGTTTGGGTTGGTGCAGGCAAGGGCCGATGGCTTCGATATGCCGTGCCCAATCCGCGTCGATCGAGGCTAGAAATGCGCTGGCATGGCGGTAAATGTCGGGCATAGGGATTCCTGAGACGAGGTGTCGGTCACTGCGTGCAGACTAATCCTCAGACTGTGGTGCCGCACCCCGTCTCTTGCGCTCAAATTTTCTCAGACGCGCTGGCAGAATATCTACACATACCCCTACATTACGGCGCCATCAGCGCGTTCAACTCGCCGTAACTGAATGCTTTCAGGCGCTGGGTATCAAGCTGGCCGGTTTCCAGAAAGCTTTTGGCTAACGTGCCCATGGCGCCATACAGGAACTCGGCAATGCTTGAACCCGCACTAAGACGTCTAACGCCCAGCGTTCGCAGCTCTTCGTGTATCGGCAAACCATTCCATGCCAGGACGTTCACCGGTAGCGTCGTGCCACGACACAGTGCAGCGATTTCATCCCGATCGGTGATACCTGCCGCAAATAAACCATCGGCACCCGCCGCGTGGTAAAGCGCGGCCCGTTTCAGCGTCTCTTCCAAACGCATGTCAGCGGGGGCCAGGTTTTTCAAGTAAACATCAGTGCGCGCGTTGATGAACAGTTTCACATCACGCTGGTTTGCGATGTGTCTGGCGGCTTCGATCTTGCGGGCCAACAGGTCCGGTGAGGAAAACCCATCTTCAATATTGATCCCGACGGCCCCTGCGCTGATCACGGCATCAATTACCTGTGAAACCTGCCCGAGGTCATCGGAATAGCCGGCCTCGATATCCACGGTTAACGGCACACTTAGCACTCGAACCATTGACTGAACCGTCGTGGCCAGCAGGGCAAGCGGCAATTGGTTGCCGTCCTGGTAACCATGGGACCAGGCTACTGCTGCGCTGCTGGTAGCGACCGCTTTGCTGCCCAGGTGCTCAACCAACCGTGCGCCGGCTGCATCCGAAACGTTGGCCAGTATCAGTAAGCCATTGTGGTGAAGTGCGTGGAAAACGGTATCGAAAGCGTCCATAGAGCATTAATCCTTTAAAAAACTCGACAGTGGTGGGTCACGTGTCAACGGCCCAGAAAAAACGTCAAAATTCCAATGGCAGGGAGAGGTGCACGGCGGCTTTCTCCAGCCTGAGCAGAAACGCTTTACGCGGTTGTCCGCCCCCGTATCCGGTTAACGAACCATCCGCGCCAATCACCCGATGGCACGGCACCACAATCGCGATACGGTTATGACCGTTGGCTAAACCGACGGCCCTGCTCGCGCCCGGCTTGCCCAGCTTAGCGGCGATTTCGCCATAAGTACTGGTCTGCCCGTAGGGAACATTCGCCAGCTGTGCCCAGACTTGAACGGCGAAGGGGGTGCCTGGCATATGCAGCGGGACGCTGAAGTCAGTCAACTCGCCTTCGAAGTACAGCGCAAGCTCGGTTTCGATTTGCCGCAGATGCTGGTTATGCCCTGGGGCTACGGCGTACCCATAGCGGCTCTGCAATGCTTCGATTTCTTTGGTCAGTGCCGGTCGATCCAGAAACTCCAACAGCACCAGGCCACGACTTTCCGCCATCGCGATCATCGGCCCTAAAGGTGTTGTCAGTCTGCTGAACAATAAAGGTTCGCGGGTCTCTGTGCGTCCCGGTGTGGTGTGAAATGACTTTTGAAACGCGTCGCGGAATCCACTGAGCGATTCATACCCCGAGTCAAACGCGACATTGTCGATGGACTCTCCCTGTTTGATGCCGCCCAACGCCATACCCAGCCGTCGCGCCCGGATGTAGGCGTGAAATGTCATGCTGAAATGTTGCTTGAACCAGCGCCTCAATTTCAGCGGCTCAATCCCTCGGGCCTCCAGTTGCGCATCGGTCCAGCGCACATCAGGATTGGCCTCCACTGAATTGAGTACTACCTGAACCCAGTCGGGAGCGATGGCTGCAGCGTCCAATGGCTTGCAGCGCAGGCACGGTCGATAGCCGGCCGATAGCGCGTCGTCGACCTTTGCGAAGAACTCGACGTTCTCAGGCTTCGGTTTACGCGCCGTGCAGGTCGGGCGACAAAAGATGCCCGTCGTTTTGACCGCAGTAAAGAACACCCCCTCATAGGCGGTGTCTCGTTCGAGCATGGCGCGAACCATCTCGGTATGGGGCGGGAGCAGGGCGTTTTGTAGGTTCATGGACAGGAGTCTAGAGCGACCGGCGCTGTGCCTCCACCGGAGAATCGACAGAGAATTTTGGCTTTTTCTCAAGCGAAAGCAGCGGGTACACGGACGTGAGCCTGACTTCAGTGTTTATGCCGGTGATGAATGTCTGGAAAGTGTGGATGGCTGTGCCGGATCGGTGCGTGATCGTGCAGGTGGCTGTGGGGCTCTGTTCCATCCCATTCAAACGAATGCTCGTGTTGATGATGCTCGTCGTGAACATGACGGTGTTCGTGCTTGAGTGGGTCGTGCTGATGAGCGTGGGCATGGCTTTCGGTGAGATGAATCCAGACACCAATCCCCATCAACAGGGCAGCAGCCCAAAAGCTCAGGGAAACGGGTTCGCCCAACATCAGAATCGAAATGGCTGCACCCAGAAACGGTGCGGTAGAGAAGTAGGCGCCGGTGCGTGCGGTGCCGAGCCCGCGAAGTGCCAGAACGAACAAAACCAGGCTGATGCCATAACCCAAAAAGCCAACGATCAGCGTCGGGCCAAGTACGGAAAAATCTGGAATCCGAGCCCCAAGAAAAAGCGCCAGGGAGCAGTTCACCAGACCGGCCACCAAGCCTTTGATACCTGCAATAAAAAGGGCATCCGAGGCTGAAACCTTGCGCGTCAAATTGTTATCGATAGCCCAGCAAGCACAGGCCAACGCGACAGCCAGTGGGCCAATCCACTCATAAGCCTGAGTTGTGCTCTGGGGCCACGCCAGGATGAGCCCTCCGGCAACGATTGCGAGCATACCCGCCACGATCCGGCGATCAGCATTCTCTTTGAAAACGATCCAGGCCAGTAATGCCGTCAATACCGCTTCCAGATTGAGCATGAGTGACGCAGTCGAGGCTGATGTTCGGGATAAACCAAACATCAGTGCGACTGGGCCAAGAACACCACCAAAAGCGATCGCGCTGATAAGCCATGGCCATTCTGACGGCGTAAGGCCGGTTTTTTGCCAACGGCGGTCGCGGACAAACCTGACGACTGTCAGGCCAATGCCGCTACCCAGGTAGAGGAGGCCGGCGAGCAGTATCGGGGAGACATTGAGACCTAACAGTTTGGCGAGTGGTGTACTCGCACCAAACAGTGCGGCTGCGGCCAGTGCGTAGAAAACGCTTACGTTCATTTAACCCGGTACTCCGAAACTCATGTTGAACCGCTTCAGGCGCGACGCGCCATCAGCAATATCGAGGCCGCACCCGACAACAGCCCGGCGCAGCAACGGTTGAAAATTCGTTTACCGCTCGGCTCGGCGAACCAGCGGCGCATGTGCAAACCCATATAGGCGTAGGCGCTGATGGCGATCAGTTCCAGGCACAGGAACAACGCACCGAGCACTGCGAACTGCGGTGTGACCGCTCGTGTCGAGTCGACGAACTGCGGCAGGAAGGCTGTGAAAATCAGGATCGCCTTTGGATTGCCGGCGGCCACCAAAAATTCTTGCCGCGCCAGCGCCAGCACGCCGACCGGTGCGCTCACTGCTTCGATTTCCGCTGCGGTATTGGCACGCCACAACTGAAAGGCCAGGTAAAACAGATAGGTCGCGCCCAGAATCTTGATCCCGTAGAACAGCAGTTCCGAGGTTTGTAGCACCACCGCCAAACCGGCCGAGGCGAGGGCAATCATTCCGGCGAAGGCCAGCAGGCGACCCATCCCGGCGACGCAGGAGGTGCGATAGCCGTAGCGGGTCGAGTTGCTGACCGAAAGCAGGTTGTTCGGACCAGGGGCCATGTTCAGGGCAAAACAGGCGGGGAGAAACAAGGTGAGTGTCGCGAGGTCCATGATGTGCTCCATGGGGTATTTTTATTTCGGGTACCTGTTGCTGTGCGCCTTGGACGCAGGTGCCACCCGCAGATGCAGAGAGTGTATGTGATGCGCAGGAAAAAAATCAGCCCTCAATAATACCGAGGTTGCGCCCGACAACAGCGCGGCGCAGCCTCAGTTGAACATGCGCTTGCGGCACGGCTTCTTACTTGGCTGGTATCACGCCCACCGCGTACATGTCGGCGATGATGCGCCAACCGGCGTTAGTCTTCTTCCAAACGAACAGACTTTTCATGTTCAAGGGTTTCGAATTTTCCGCGGCTGGGGTCATGGTCCGTCTCGTAACGTCGATAAAAACGACGAGCCAATCGCAATCATGGCAGGCACAAAGTTGGCAGCTTGGGTCGATGCCGTTAACACTTTAAAAAACATTAATAATGCTGAATTGATTATTGATTTTCGACATCGCCAGGATTGGTGGGAGGCGGCTCATATGTACCGGCTTTTTGGAATGCAAGCTTCTGGCTCCGCGGCGGTCGAGGTTGCTCTTGAGCAGTGCGGCGTACCTTTTTGCAAAATCAATGCTTCATCGTGGGAACAGACCCCGACTGCCGAAGAGCTTGAGAGGCTCAATCCGCTCAAGCAGATACCGACACTCCAGCTGCCAGATGGACGCATCCTCACCGAGAGCGCGGCAATCCTCATTCACCTGGGGCTGGAGTTTCCTGCGTCACATATCCTGCCTACGAGCCCATCGGAGCGGGCGCAGTCGATAAGAGGGCTGGTCTACATAGCCGCAAATTGTTATTCGGCCATTGGCATCATTGACTACCCAGAGCGGTGGATTCCCGATGCGGACGAGTCGACTAAGGCGTCCATGGAATCGGGTGCGCGTGAGCGGTTGTATCGAAGTTGGGAGATGTTTGCCGATCAATTCACAGGTCAGCCTTTTTTGGCGGGTGCCACGCCAGGCGGACTGGATTTTCTTGCCGCAGTCGTTTCAAAGTGGTCCGCAAGCCGAGAGCACCTGCGCACTGCACGTCCTGAATTTCTCGCGATGCTTGAACGCATCGACAATCACCCCAGGGTTGCTCCTGTCTTCGCCCGACATTGGTAGGTGTTGCGTCGTGTTTTGACTACCCGCCACCTCGTGTCACTTGCGGATGAAGGTGCGCATCGTTTCGCCCTTTTTGGTCCAAAACTCTGTGGGTCTGTCGCAACCTTCGTCGCCAGCAATAAAGACGAAATGATCACCTTCCAGTTTGTAACTCGCGGGTAGTTGTTTTCCTTGGTCCGCACCCATCGAATCGATCCAGGTGATTGATTTTGGCGTGGTGGATGCGTCAAGTGTAAAGCTGCCGGCCAGCAGCACAGTGCCGTCGAGAGTGACTACCCTGAATTGATTGCCATTGATGGTGGTCAGAGCGCCTGGTGCTCCATGTTCATCAGGTGGATTAGAGACGCCACTGTCCTCTAGATCGACCTGTTCCCATGATCCTTGCAGGGTCTGGAGATCAAGAGCGGTGTCATTCTGACGGTTCAAAACGGTAGTCATTTAAATTCCCTTTATTGGCAGTTCTATCAGGCGACAACGATCGCCGTTGTGAAGTTATTTGAATGGGAGAGCGGCTCAGATCGAGCGTTGATTGACCCGTCGGGTGAGTTCCTCAGCGCTTTCCTTGCGTTCCGAATAACGGTCTACCAGAAAGTCTTCACGTCCACGAACCAGTAACGTGAACTTCATCAGCTCCTCCATGACATCTACCAGCCGGTCATAGTACGAGGAGGGTTTCATTCTGCCCTCGTCATCGAACTCCATGAAAGCCTTGGGGACCGAGGATTGATTGGGGATGGTGAGCATCCGCATCCAGCGGCCCAACACCCGCAGTTGGTTGACCGTGTTGAATGATTGCGAGCCTCCGCACACTTGCATGACGGCGAGCGTCTTGCCTTGCGTGGGGCGTACCGCACCCAGCGCCAGCGGAATCCAGTCTATCTGAGACTTGAACACCGCGGACATCGAGCCATGGCGCTCGGGCGAGCACCAGACCTGTCCCTCGGACCACATGACCAGATCACGAAGTTCCTGAACCTTTGGATGCTCAGCCGGAGTGTCATCGGGAAGGGGCAACCCTGACGGATCGAAAATAACAGTTTCTGCGCCCAGCAGGCGAAGGATTCTGGCTGCTTCCTGGGTCAGCAGGCGACTGAACGAGCGCTCGCGTGTCGAGCCGTAGAGCAGCAATATGCGCGGCTTATGCGTGACAGATAGACCGTCTGCACATTGCGCCGATTGTGGTGCATTCAATAATTCCAGATCCAGGCTGGGCATAGGCTCATCGCCGTTGGCAAACTCATCGTTCATCACAGGTCTCCAATCCGGTCCAGCGCGGCTTTGAGCTCCGCTGCAGGGAGTCTCTGGAAGTCGAGCGCAAAGAAGGCGACAAAGCGTTGTTGGATTTTTTCTACGGTATTGTCGAAGGCAGACTGAATGTCCTGTTCGCTGCCATGAACATCTGAAGGGTCGGCCAGGCCCCAGTGGCTTTTAATGGCTGGACCGAAGTAGACAGGGCAGGGTTCGCCACTGGCCTTGTCACACACCGTGATGACGATATCGGGCGGCGAATCCGCGAAAACCTCTGAACCTTTGCTGTAGAGACCCTGCGTGGGTACGCCCGCTTGATTCAACGTTGCCACTGCCCAGGCATTGAGATGCCCGCTTGGGAAGCTCCCTGAACTTACCGCCTGATACCCGGCCGGCGCCAGATGATTGAATAAGGCTTCGCTAAGCACGCTGCGACAACTATTGGCGGTACACATAAACAAGACTTTCATCGGGATCTCCCTGGCTAAAAACTCACGCTACGCCGGCGAGGCCAGCGTGATAATCAGGATCGGAAACGTAGTGAAACGGCCAACCTTGAAAAGAGCATTCACGTGGATAAATAATACATATGGATATCCGAATATACGTATGTGCCGGCTGCTTGCCAAGCATCACCTGACGCCTGTCTGGAGTCAGGGCTTATACGGCGAGGGACCATCAGTTATAGCAGGGGAGGGTTTTGTGTTGAGGGGACAATTGCGCTCATCCCGCCGAAGGCCAGCAACCAACCACATCCCGGCAACGCAAAAGGTGCGATAGCCGTAGTGAGTTGCTGACCGAGAGCAAGGTGTTTGGGGCAAGAGTCACTTGCTAGACGTAAGGCTGACCACTGAATCCCCGTGGGAGTCGTTGCTGGCCGGGCATGTCGGTGAGTCGTTTCATCCAGGATACGCGCCAGTCAACCGCGGCATGACCAATCTTGGCTTTGCGTGCTGCTCGGCGTGCGGCGTTGCGCGCATCTTTTCTGGCGTCTTTGAAGGCGTCGGTGTTGCGACAACTACGACATTTGACGCGCGCAAATTCAGTGGTGGACGTGAGATTGTCGCCATGGTGGCCGCAGGCCAGATGCCCGGCAGTCTTGTAGTGGATAACCATCTGTGAATCTCCTTCGCAGTGAGTGCGGTGCAAGGATTCGCAGCCTGTTTAATTGATTGAAGAAAGCCTGAGGCCAATGATCGGTCGCGATCCCATCAAATCTTTAGACATCTGCACACAGAGCACGTTCGTTGACGTGGTACCCAGACATGCGGGTCATTTGCAACGCAAATCTTGCTGTGCACGAGGGGCAGTTTTCTTCAATACAGGCTTCAGAGCGTTCTTTACCTTGACCGCTGGAATCACCACTGATCTGAGGAAGGTATGCAATGAGCTTGATTGTTTCCATGGCAGCGTTTGCGCTGGCTTCGTCGATCACCCCAGGGCCGGTCAACATTGTTGCTCTGAGTTCGGGTGCGCAATTCGGTTTTCGCGCCAGCCTGCGGCATGTGGCCGGCGCGACTTTGGGGTTCGTTTTGCTGTTGGTGCTGATGGGGCTTGGCCTGCATGAAGTGCTGCTGCTTTGGCCGGCCCTGACTCGTGTGGTGCAGTTGGCCGGGGTAGCATTTCTGTTGTTCATGGCCTACAAACTGACCGTTGACGATGGTCTGCTGAACGCCGGAGAAACCGACAGGGCGCCGTCGATGTTCTACGGTGCGGTGATGCAATGGCTTAACCCTAAAGCCTGGCTGGCCTGCGTGGCGGGAATGGGAGCGTTTGCCGCGAATGGGGAAGCGTCTTTGATCTGGAAGTTCGCAGCGGTGTATTTGGTTATCTGCTATGTATCGGTGGGGTGCTGGGCTTATGCGGGGACTTTTCTGCGGCACTACTTGAGCAACCCCAAGGGCATGCGGCTGTTCAATCGGTTAATGGCGTTTCTGTTGGCAGCGAGTGCGATTTATTTGTTGTTGCCGTAGACGCAGAGGCACGTGTAGGAGCCGAGCTTGCTCGCGATGAACGATGACGCGGTGGGCCTGATGCACTGCGCCGCCTGCATCGCGAGCAAGCTCGGCTCCTACAAGGTCCGCGCCAGACCTGGAGCAGCCGGTTACCCCCGATACTGCCCCGGCGTCGCTGCCAGATGTTGTTTGAACGCCCGCTGAAAATGCGCCTGATCGGCAAACCCTGCTTCCAGCGCAACATCGGCAATCAACTTGCCACTGCGCAGTTGCGCCCGGGCGAACTGGATGCGCCGGTTCACCAGAAACGCATGAGGGGTCATGCCGTAGTGCTGCTTGAAGGCGCGGATCAGGTAGGAGGCCGAGAGCTGCGCTGCGTCGCAGATGTCGTCAAGCTTCAACGCCAGCGTGCAATTGTCGCGGATGTACTCCGCCGCCCGGTCGAGCTTGAGGTTGACCTCACGGCCGAGAAGTTCGGCGGGGTTGAGTCTTTGCTGCAACTCAGAAAAAAACGCCACTGCGCTACTGTGTTTTTGCAGCGGTTCGGCCTGTTCGTCGACCAGCACCTCATACAGCCGGTTCAGCCCTGCATACAGGCTGGCGTCGGTGGTGTGGGTGGTGGAGAATGCCCGAAAATCCAGCTCCGAACTGAACCCCAGCGTGTGCTGAAGATCGGTCAGCCACGGCGTATCGACATAGAACATGCGATACGACCAGGGCTGATCGTCGATCGGATTGCAGGCGTGGACATCGCCAGGATTCATCAGCACCACGGTGCCGGCGCCGACCTGAAAATGGTTGTTCTCATGGATATAGGTGCTTTGCCCGGCGGTAATCGCACCGATGGAGAAGTGCTCGTGTGAATGCCGGGCGTAGCAGACCTCGCGGCCGTCCGCGATGGAACGGGCTTCGATGAAGGGCAGGGCTTCGTCACGCCAGAAGCGGGGCGCCTTGTCAGCATCTTTCGCAGGGTTGTGGGTCATCGTCGGGCATCCATCGGCAGGCCAGTTCTGGAGTGTATTAGTTCTGGCCGGCAAAGGCTTGTTCGAGTGTGGCGATGTCGATTTTCTTCATCTGCAACATGGCTTGCATGGCTCGCTGGGATTTTGCCGTGTCGGGATCTTTCATCATGTGCATCAAAGCGACCGGAACAATCTGCCAGGACACACCAAATTTATCCTTGAGCCAACCGCACTGCTGGGCTGCTTTGTCGCCGCCCTCAGACAGGGAGTTCCAGAAGTGATCGACTTCCTCCTGGGTCTGGCAATTGACCTGGAACGAAACGGCTTCGTTAAAGGTGAACACCGGACCGCCGTTGAGGCCGGTAAAGGTCTGACCGTCCAGCTCGAAACTGACGGTCATCACCGACCCTTCGGGCCGGCCGTGAAGTTCGAAACCGGCTTTGCCGTAGTGGGTGATGGCGGAGACTTTCGAGTGATCAAAAATTGAGCAATAGAACTCGGCGGCGGCTTCGGCCTGGTAGTCGAACCACAGGCAGGGAGTGATCTTTTGAATGCGTTGCATGGCGGTTCTCCTTGTCGGGTGGTCACGCTGGAATAAAAGCTTAGCCCGCCGACCGTCTTCTGGCCGTGCCGTAGATCGACAATTGTTCAAATGACGCCGAGTCTTTTTCGTGACCGATGGTCGCTGAACATGAACTGCCCGGCAAAGTACGCTTAGCTTTATGGATAACCCAATGCGCGCGTAGACGGGGTTGGCCACAACGGCGCAGCTCAAAGAACACCGTGAGTCCAGCCATCGGCATGAGGGATAAACATGCTTACGCTCAACATCAACGCCAAAGAGCAGCAATTCGACGTCGCCGATGACATGCCGTTGCTCTGGGTGCTGCGCGATGTAGCGCACCTGACCGGCACCAAGTTTGGCTGCGGTATGGCGCAATGCGGAGCCTGCACCGTGCATGTCGACGGCGCACCGCTGCGCTCTTGCATCACCCCGGCTGCGGCGGTGGCCCAAGGGCAAAAAATTCTCACCATTGAAGGCTTGTCGACAGACGGCTCGCACCCGGTGCAACGGGCCTGGGCCGAACTCGATGTGGTGCAGTGTGGCTATTGTCAGTCCGGGCAGATCATGTCTGCAGCGGCCTTGTTGACGAAAATCCCGTCGCCGACCGACAGCGATATCGATCACGCTCTGTCGGGGAATATCTGTCGTTGCGGTACCTATCCACGTATCCGCGCTGCGGTGAAGCGCGCGGCCGAGCTCGGCTGAAAAGCCGTTGCGCGCCGTTGGCACAACCCTGTGGACTGGAGGCTCGGTGATGAACAGTGTGATGGAGATTTCCCGGCGTAACTTTCTCAAAAGCACGGTGCTGATAGGCGGCGGTCTGGTCGTGGCTTTTGTCATTCCCGGGGCCAATCGTTTCACTCAGGCAGCGTCAGGGGCGGACACACCTTTTGCGCCCAACGCCTTTCTGCGCATTGCCAGTGACGACAGCGTCACCGTGGTGCTGGCGCATTCGGAAATGGGCCAGGGCATCTGGACCGGGCTGTCGATGCTGATCGCTGAGGAGCTGGATGCCGATTGGTCGAAGATCCGCGTCGAGCATGCTCCGGCAGCGGCGGTTTATGGCTTGCCAGCCTTTGGCGGGATGCAGATAACCGGTGGTTCGACGTCCACCTGGATGGAGTTCGACCGCTACCGTCAGGCCGGGGCGACAGCGCGGATGATGTTGATCGAGGCAGCGGCCAAGCGCTTTAACGTCGCACCCTCCGAGATTCGTACCGAGCAAGGGCAGGTAATTGCCGGAGACCATCGAGCCACTTATGGCGAGCTGGCCAATGAGGCCGGCCAGCTACCGTTGCCGGATCCCGCATCGATAAAATTCAAGGAGGCGAAAGACTGGAAGGTGATCGGCAAACCGACCAAACGCCTCGACACACCGGAGAAAATCACGGGTCGCGCCCGGTTCGGTATGGACGTGCAGTTCGACGGTCTGCTAACGGCAATGGTTGCCCGCTCGCCGGTGTTTGGCGGCACCGTCAAATCCTTCGATGACTCAGCGGCCATGGCCGTGCCTGGGGTGCGCAAGGTGGTGCAGGTGCCTACGGGTGTCGCCGTAGTTGCCGAGCACTTCTGGGCGGCGAAGCTGGGCCGTGATGCGCTGAAAGTCGACTGGGACCTGGGTCCCCATGCAGACCTGGACAGCGAGACGCTACTGGTAACATTTCGTCAGTTGGCCGCCACCCAAGGCACGTCGGCGACCCAGGCTGGCGATGCGGTCGGCGCACTGGCCAAGGCCGCGAAAACCGTCATTGCCGAATACAGTGTGCCGTACCTGGCCCACGCGCCGATGGAACCGCTTAACTGTACGGTCAAGCTCACTGCGGACAAATGCGAAATCTGGACCGGTACTCAATTCCAGACCATGGATCAGCAAATTGCAGCGAAAATCACTGGCCTCAAACCCGAGCAAGTCGACATCCATACGACCTTTCTGGGCGGTGGCTTTGGTCGGCGAGCCAACCCGTCGTCGGACTTTGTCAGCGAAGCCGTGCAGGTGGCCAAAGCCGCCCAGGCACCGGTCAAAACGGTTTGGGCGCGGGAGGATGATGTACGCGGCGGTTACTACCGTTCAGCGTTTTTGCATCAGGCGCGTATCGGTCTCGGCGCCGATGGGCTGCCAATTGCCTGGAAGCACGTGGTGGTGGGGCAGTCGATCATGGCTGGCACGTCGTTCGAGGCCGGTTATGTAAAAAACGGCATCGACGGGACTTCTGTCGAAGGGCTGGCCGACAGTCCCTACGTCAAGGGACTGGCCAACCATCAAGTCGACCTGCATTCACCGAAAACCGGGATTCCGGTGCTGTGGATGCGTTCGGTCGGGCACAGCCATACCGCGTTTGTCGTGGAGTCGTTGATCGATGAACTGGCCACGGCGGTCGATAAGGATCCGGTTGAATACCGACGAATGTTACTCAAGGACCATCCGCGACATTTGGGCGTGCTGAACCTGGCGGTGGAGAAGGCGGGATGGGGCTCGCCCCTACCTGAGGGGCATGCGTTGGGCGTCGCCGTACATGAGTCGTTCGGCAGTTACGTCGCTCAGGTGGCCGAGGTTTCGCAGGACAACCTGGCGATCCGTGTGCATCGGGTGGTCTGCGCCGTGGACTGCGGAATTGTGGTGAATCCGGCGAGCATTGCCGCGCAAATGGAGTCCGGCATCACCTTCGGTCTGAGTTCGACCTTGCACAGCAAACTCACGATCAAGGCGGGACGCGTTGTGCAGTTCAACTACCACGACTATCAAGTGTTGCGCCTGAACGAGATGCCGCTGGTCGAGGTGCATATCGTGCCCAGCAGCGATAAACCCGGCGGCATTGGTGAAACCGGTGTGCCGCCCACTGCGCCGGCGGTGGCCAACGCGGTGTTTGCCCTGACCGGTCAACGTTTGCGCGAATTGCCGCTGCAACTGGCAGGGGTGTGAGATGAAAAGACACCTGTTTCTGGGCGCGCTGATATTGATCGGCGTTGGCGGCTATACCCAGGACTCGTTTGCTGGGGATGAAGCAGCGGTGGCAGCCTTTGCCACGGTTCAGAAAGTCTTCCAGAGCCCTCGTTGTCAGAACTGCCACATTCCCGGCGATTCGCCGTTGCAGTTCGATGCCGGCACTCCTCACGCCATGGACGTGGTGCGCGGTGAAGACGGCAAGGGCGCGGCGGGATTGCCTTGCGCAACCTGCCATGCCGAGACCAATCCTCCAGCCAGTTACGGACCTCACGCACCACCGGGCGCGCCGCACTGGAGCCTGCCGCCGCCTGCGCACAAAATGGCCTGGATCGGTCTACCGGCCGATAAGCTGTGCCAGCTCATCAAAGACAAATCGAGCAATGGCGACCGTGACTTTACCGCGCTGATCAAACACGTCAGCGAAGACAAACTGGTGCTGTGGGGCTGGAATCCCGGCGGTACGCGGGCGCCGGTGCCGGTTCCCCATGACATCTTTGTCACCCAGTTCAAACTGTGGGCAGCAGCGGGTGGGCCGTGCCCGCTGGGACACGGCATGGAAACGACCCAGCTAAGTCTGAGAGGTGTTGTGGAGTAAACCCGCTTGTGGACTGATCAAAGGAACATACATGCCAAGGGAGTGAGTGATGCTGGCCCCAATCAAACCTGTCAATGAGAGTGCCCGCGTAGAAACTCTGCGCGCGCTGAATGTCCTGGACACCTCCCCGGAGGAGCGTTTCGACCGCCTGACCCGTTTGGCCAGGCGCGTGTTCAATGTGCCAATCGCCTTGGTCAGTCTGGTGGACGCAGACCGGCAGTGGTCCAAGTCCTGTGTCGGGCTGGCGGCCAGTGAGACCGAGCGTGATATTTCTTTTTGCGGCCATGCGATCCTCGAGGACCAGATCCTGGTGGTGTCGGATGCGCAGCACGATGAGCGCTTCCATGACAACCCGCTGGTCGTCGGCGATCCAGGCGTTCGTTTTTATGCGGGCTACCCGCTGACCGCCGCCAATGGCAGCACACTCGGCACCTTGTGCCTGATCGACACGAAACCCCGCCAACTGGACGACAAAGAGCGCGAGCTGCTACGTGAGCTTGCGCGCATGGCTGAGCAGGAGCTGGCGGCAGTGCAGGTGGCGAGCATGGATGAGCTGACGCTGCTGTCTAATCGCCATGGTTTCGAGGTCTTGGCCCAACACGGGTTGAGCGCCTGTAAACGGCTGAATAGACCGGCGACGCTGCTATTTTTTTATCTCGACGACTTCAAACAGATCAGCAATTGGTACGGCCATGCCGAGTGTGATAACGCGCTTAAAACCTTCGCTGACGTGCTGCGCATTGCGTTTCGTGAAAGTGATGTGATCGGCCGTCTGGATGGGGATGAATTCGTGGCGTTGCTGACAGGCTCCCATCACGTAGAGATTTCGGCAATCATGGCGCGCCTGCAAGAAATTCTGGATGAGCGTAACTCGACCTTGCAGCGCGGCTACGCCATCCGCTTCAGCGTCGGCCAGATCGAATATGACCTGCAGCGTCACGAATCGATCGAGGATCTGCTGGCTGATGCCGACTGGGCGATACACGCCCATAAGCAAGCTTTCAGAAAACGTTAATACTTCATCCTCAGGCTTACTTGGCAAACAACTGGTCGATGTCCTTGAATGCCTTGAACTCCAGGGCATTGCCGCAGGGGTCAAAGAGAAACATCGTGGCCTGTTCGCCCACCTGGCCCTTGAAACGGATGCAGGGCTCGATCACGAACCGGGTGTCGAGGGATTTCAGCCGTTCGGCCAGGGCTTCCCACTCATCCATCGCCAACACCACGCCAAAATGCGGGACGGGTACATCATGTCCGTCTACGGCATTGGTGTGGGCGGATTCCTGTGAGGCGGTTTTGGCATGCTCATGGATGACCAGTTGGTGGCCAAAAAAATTGAAGTCGACCCACTGATCGCTCGAACGGCCTTCCGTAAGACCGAACACTTGACCATAGAAACGACGTGCGGCAGGCAGATCGAAAACCGGAATAGCCAGGTGAAAGGGAGAAAGTCGCATCAGGATCAAGCCTCGGCGTTAGAGAAGTCGGATTGATTCTAGCCTTGTGGTTTTTGATTAAAAGACGATAATTTTTGCGTCCAGCTCAAATTATTTCGATCAATCGAGGGCGGCAATGCTGCGTGAACTGAAAACCTTCATTGCCGTGACGCGCTACGGTACCTTCGCCGCGGCCGGCATGCACATTGGCCTCACCCAATCGGCGATCAGCGCGCAGATTCGCAATCTGGAGCAGGCGCTGGGCATTCGCCTGTTTGATCGCACCGGTCGTCAGGCGATCCTCAATGCGGCAGGTCATCGCGCCTTGCCAATGGCCAGGGAAATCCTCGAGACCTTCAATCGCATGGCGGTCAGCGAGGACGTAAGCGAATTTCGCGGCGAGTTGAAGATCGGCGCGGTGGCAACGGTCCAGACCGGTCTGTTACCTCAGGCGTTGCTGCGGTTGCGTCAGCAGGCGCCGAGGCTCGAGCCCAAACTGGTGCCCGGGGTGTCACTCAACCTGTTGAGTCAGGTCGATACCGGCGAAGTCGATCTGGCGATCCTGATCAAACCGCCCTTTGAGCTACCCAAGGAGCTGTTTGCCCAAGTCCTTCGCCAAGAGCCGTTCGTGCTGATCGTTCCTCCGGATCTTGAGGGTGAAGATCCGCTGCAATTGCTCACGGAGCATCCTCATGTGCGCTACGACCGAACCTCATTCGGTGGGCGACTGGTGACGCGTTTTCTGCGTGAACAGCAAATTGATGTGCGGGTCGCACTTGAGCTGGATGAGCTGGAAGCCATTGTGAAAATGGTCGAAAGCGGTCTGGGCGTCTCCCTGATTCCCCGAGCGGGTCTCTGGCTGGAGTATGGCGCGAAGGTCAAAGTCATCCCGTTGGGCGATCTGACGTTTTACCGGGAGATCGTGTTGTTGCAGCGCTACAGCCAGCGTACGCAGCCAATCCAGCAACTCTTTGCCCGGTGTTTGCGCAGCTAACCCTGTAGGAGCGAGCTTGCTCGCGATGGACGTTAACGGTAACACGTGTTTTCTGAGTAAACGCGCCGCCCTTGAGTCCATCGCGAGCAAGCTCGCTCCTACAGGGGGGGCCATAAAAAACCCGCCGATATCGGCGGGTTTTTTATGCGCTAACCGAAGATCACTCTTCGAGGTTGCCCATGGCGGTGGTGTTGAAGCCGCCGTCTACATACATGATTTCGCCGCTGATGCCGGACGCCAGGTCCGAGCACAGGAAGGCGCCGGCGTTGCCGACTTCGTCGATGGTGACGTTACGACGCAGCGGAGTTTGCGCTTCGTTGGCGGCCAGCATTTTACGGAAGTTCTTGATGCCGGAAGCAGCGAGGGTGCGGATCGGGCCAGCCGATACGGCGTTTACGCGGGTGCCTTCCGGGCCCAGGGAGCCGGCCAGGTAGCGAACGCCAGCTTCCAGGGAAGCCTTGGCCATGCCCATCACGTTGTAGTTAGGCATGGTGCGCTCGGCACCCAGGTACGACAGGGTCAGCAGGCTGCCATTGCGGCCTTTCATCATTTCGCGACCGGCTTTGGCCAAAGCCACGAAGCTGTAGGCGCTGATGTCGTGAGCGATGCGGAAACCTTCGCGGGTGGTGGCTTGGGTGAAGTCGCCATCCAGTTGGTCGCCCGGTGCGAAGCCGACGGAGTGAACGATCACGTCCAGGCCATCCCACTTTTTGCTCAGTTCTTCGAAGACCTTGGCGATTTCTTCATCGCTGGCCACGTCGCAAGGGAAGCACAGCTCAGGGCCTGAACCCCAGCCTGCGGCGAACTCTTCGACACGACCCTTGAGTTTGTCGTTCTGATAAGTGAAGGCAAGCTCAGCGCCCTCGCGATGCATGGCGGCAGCGATGCCGGATGCGATGGACAGCTTGCTGGCGACACCGACGATCAGTACGCGCTTACCGGCGAGAAAACCCATGTGTTGCTCCTCTCTTCAGGTTATTCGACAGCTGTTGGGGCCAGAAAAGCGGCCTCCAGCAGCTGCTGTGTATAGGGATGTTGCGGCGCGGCAAAAATGCTTTGCGCGTCACCTTGTTCGACCACTTGGCCATGCTTGACCACCATCAACTGGTGGCTGAGCGCTTTGACTACCGCCAGGTCATGGCTGATAAACAAATATGTCAGGTTGTACTTGGTTTGCAGTGAACGCAGCAGCTCCACTACTTGGCGCTGGACTGTCCGGTCGAGCGCCGAAGTGGGCTCGTCCAGCAGAATCAACGCCGGTTTTAGCACTAATGCCCGGGCAATGGCGATTCTTTGCCGTTGCCCGCCGGAGAACTCATGGGGGTAGCGGTTCCGGGTTTCCGGGTCCAGATCTACTTCCTTGAGCGCCGCGATAATCGCTTGTTCCTGTTCCTCCTGCGTGCCCATCTTATGAATCCGCAGGCCTTCGCCGACAATCTGGCTCACGCACATCCGTGGGCTCAGGCTGCCGAAGGGGTCCTGAAAGACCACCTGCATCTCCCGCCGCAGCGGTCGAACCTGTTGTTGCGTCAGGCAGTCTAGCTGCTTGCCCTCGAAACGGATCGCACCTTTGCTGCCGATCAACCGCAAGATCGCCAAACCCAGTGTGGACTTTCCGGAACCACTTTCACCCACAATCCCCAGGGTTTGGCCCTGAGGCAGGCTGAAATTGATGCCGTCCACCGCTTTCACGTAATCGACGGTGTTGCGCAGAAAGCCTTTCTTGATCGGAAACCAGACTTTCAGGTCTTCGACTTCCAGCAACGGCGCACCGGCCACATTGGTCGCCGGGTTGCCGCGAGGCTCCGCTGCCAGCAGTTCCTGAGTGTAAGGATGCTGCGGTGCGCGGAACAACTCTTCGCACGATGCCTGTTCGACGATGCAACCGCGCTGCATGACACATACGCGATGCGCAATTCTTCGCACAAGGTTCAAATCGTGGCTGATCAGCAGTAACGCCATGCCCAGACGCGCCTGCAATTCCTTGAGCAATTCGAGGATTTTCAGCTGAACGGTCACGTCCAGAGCGGTGGTCGGTTCGTCGGCAATCAGCAGTTCCGGCTCGTTGGCCAGGGCCATGGCGATCATCACTCGCTGGCGCTGACCACCGGACAATTCGTGGGGCAGGGCTTTGAGGCGCTTATGCGGCTCGGGGATGCCCACCAGCTCAAGCAATTCCAGCGTGCGTTTGGTCGCGACTTTGCCGGTCAGGCCTTTGTGCAGGCCGAGCACTTCGTTAATCTGCTTTTCGATCGAATGCAGCGGGTTCAGCGACGTCATCGGTTCCTGAAAAATCATCGCGATCCGGTTGCCGCGGATGTGGCGGATGGTTTTCTCTCTCAGGCTCAACAAATCCTGTCCGGCATACAGGATGGCGCCGGTCGGATGGTGTGCCAAGGGATAGGGCAGCAGCCGCAGGATCGAGTGCGCAGTCACCGATTTGCCCGAGCCGCTTTCGCCCACCAGGGCCAGGGTCTCACCGCGCTTGATATTGAAGCTGATGCCTTCGACCACACGCTGGCGTTGCTCGCCGACGACAAACTCGACGGAGAGGTCGCGGATTTCGATCAGATTGTCCTGATTCATTTCACTTCCTCGGGTCGAAGGCGTCGCGAGCGGACTCGCCGATAAACACCAGCAGGCTCAACATGATCGCCAGCACGGCAAAGGCACTCATGCCCAGCCACGGCGCTTGCAGGTTGGATTTACCCTGGGCCACCAGTTCGCCGAGAGACGGCGCGCCGGGTGGCAGGCCGAAACCAAGGAAGTCCAGCGCGGTCAGGGTACCGATGGCGCCGGTGAGGATGAACGGCATGAAGGTCATTGTCGACACCATGGCGTTGGGCAGGATGTGGCGGAACATGATTGCCCCGTTTTGCATGCCCAGCGCCCGGGCCGCACGCACGTATTCGAGGTTGCGTCCACGCAGAAACTCCGCGCGCACCACGTCCACCAGGCTCATCCAGGAGAACAGCAGCATGATCCCCAGCAGCCACCAGAAGTTCGGCTGCACGAAGCTGGCGAGGATGATCAGCAGATACAACACCGGCAGCCCGGACCAGATCTCAAGAAAGCGCTGCCCGGCCAGATCGACCCAGCCGCCATAGAAACCCTGCAAGGCTCCGGCGATCACGCCGATGATCGAGCTGAGGATGGTCAGGGTCAGGGCAAACAGCACCGAAACCCGAAACCCGTAGATCACTCGGGCCAGCACGTCACGGCCTTGGTCGTCGGTGCCCAGCCAGTTGTCGGTCGAAGGCGGCGCAGGGGCCGGAACTTTCAGGTCGTAATTGATGCTCTGGTAGCTGTAGGGGATCGGTGCCCATAGGGTCCAGGCGCCCTTGGCCTTCAGCAGTTCGCGGATGTAGGGGCTTTTGTAGTTGGCTTCCAGCGGGAATTCGCCGCCGAAGGTGGTTTCCGGGTAACGCTTGAGCGCCGGGAAATACCAGTCGCCGTCGTAATGCACCGCCAGCGGCTTGTCGTTGGCGATCAGCTCGGCACCCAGACTCAGGCCGAACAGGATCAGAAACAGCCATAACGACCACCAGCCACGCTTGTTGGCCTTGAACAGTTCGAAACGTCGGCGATTGAGGGGGGAAAGAGTCATCTCAATGCTCCCGGCTTTCGAAGTCGATGCGCGGATCGACCAGGGTATAGGTGAGGTCGCCGATCAGTTTCACCACCAGACCCAGGAGGGTGAAGATAAACAGCGTGCCGAATACCACCGGGTAGTCGCGGTTGATCGCCGCTTCGAAACTCATCAGGCCCATACCGTCGAGGGAGAAAATCACTTCCACCAGCAATGAGCCGGTAAAGAAGATCCCAATGAAGGCCGACGGGAAACCGGCGATGACCAGCAACATGGCGTTGCGAAACACGTGGCCGTACAGCACTCGGTGATTGGTCAGGCCTTTGGCCTTGGCGGTGACCACGTACTGCTTGTTGATCTCGTCGAGGAAGCTGTTTTTTGTCAGCAAGGTCATGGTCGCGAAGTTGCCGATCACCAGCGCCGTCACTGGCAGGGCCAGGTGCCAGAAGTAATCGAGAATTTTGTGGCCCCAACTCAGCTCATCGAAGTTGTTCGAGGTCAGGCCGCGTAACGGGAACCAGTCGAAATAACTGCCGCCGGCGAACACCACAATCAGCAAAATGGCGAACAGAAACGCCGGGATGGCGTAACCGACGATGATCGCCGAGCTGGTCCAGACGTCGAAATGGCTGCCGTGCCGCGTGGCTTTGGCGATCCCTAGCGGGATCGACACCAGGTACATGATTAGCGTGCTCCAGAGCCCAAGTGAAATGGACACCGGCAGCTTTTCCTTGATCAGGTCGATGACCTTGGCGTCGCGGAAAAAGCTGTCGCCAAAATCCAGGGTGGCGTAGTTCTTGACCATGATCCACAAGCGTTCCGGCGCCGACTTGTCGAAGCCGTACATGTGCTCGATCTCTTTGACCAGCGACGGGTCCAGGCCTTGGGCACCACGGTAGCTGGAGCCCGCCACCGAGACTTCCGCGCCGCCACCGGCGATGCGGCTGGTGGCGCCTTCGAAGCCCTCGAGCTTGGCGATCATTTGTTCCACCGGGCCACCAGGGGCGGCCTGGATGATCAAGAAGTTGATCAGCAAAATGCCGAACAGGGTCGGGATGATCAGCAACAGTCGCCGAAAAATATACGCCAGCATCTTATTGCTCCATGCCTGCAGGTTCGGCTTGTACCTTGGTTTCAACTTCTATCGCCGGTTTGGCGTCGGGTTTGATCCACCAAGTGGAAATACCGACGTCGTTGGTCGGCGAAACTTTCGGGTGACCGATGTGATTCCAGTAGGCCACACGCCAGGTCTTGATGTGCCAGTTTGGAATCACGTAGTAGCCCCACTGCAATACCCGGTCGAGGGCGCGCGCATGCGCCACCAGACTTATACGCGAATCGGCGTTAATCAGCTGTTCCACGAGTTGATCGATGACCGGATCTTTCAAGCCGATGTAGTTACGGCTGCCGGGTTTGTCGGCGCTTTCGGACTTCCAGAACTCGCGCTGTTCGTTGCCCGGTGAACTGGACTGCGGGAAGCTGCCGACCACCATGTCGAAATCCCGCGAGCGCAGGCGGTTGATGTATTGGGACACATCGACACGGCGGATCACCAGGTCAATCCCCAAGCCACTCAGGTTGCGTTTGAACGGCAGTAGCACTCGCTCGAATTCGGTCTGGGCCAGCAAAAACTCGATCGTCACCGGTTTTCCGTTAGTGTCGACCATCTTGTCGTCGACGATACGCCAGCCGGCCTCTTGCAGCAGTTGATAGGCCTTGCGTTGCTGAGTACGGATCATGCCGCTGGCATCGGTCAGTGGGTTCTGGAAAGCCTCGCTGTACACCTGCTCGGGGATTTTGCCTCTGAACGGATCGAGGATCGCCAGTTGATCAGCATCCGGCAGGCCAATGGCGGCCATTTCCGAGTTTTCGAAGTAGCTGCGGGTGCGCGAGTAGGCGCCGTTGAACAGTTGCTTGTTGGTCCATTCAAAGTCCAGCAACAGGCTCAGCGCCTGACGCACCCGAACATCCTGGAACACCGGGCGGCGCAGATTAAAGACGAAACCTTGCATGCCGGTGGGATTGCCGTTGGGGATCTGCTCTTTGATCAAGCGTCCTTCGGTAACCGCCGGGATGTTGTAGGCGTTGGCCCAGTTTTTCGCGGTCATTTCCAGCCAATAGTCGAACTGACCGGCCTTGAGGGCTTCCAGCGCGACGGTGTTGTCGCGGTAGTAGTCGATGGCCATGGTGTCGAAGTTGTAGAAACCACGGTTGACCGGCAGGTCCTTGCCCCAGTAGTCCTTGACCCGCTCGTAGCGAATCGAGCGCCCGGCCTTCACCGCGCTGACTTTGTAGGGGCCGCTGCCCAGCGGGATCTCCAGGTTGCCCTTACTGAAGTCGCGACTTTCCCACCAATGCTTTGGCAATACCGGCAGTTGCCCGAGGATCAGCGGCAATTCGCGATTGTTGTTGTGCTTGAACTTGAACAACACCCGCAGCGGGTCTTCGGCAACCACGTCTTCGACGTCAGCGTAGTAACCGCGGTAAAGCGGAGCGCCATTTTTGATCAGGGTCTGAAAGCTGAACACCACGTCTTCGGCGCGAACCGGGTGGCCATCGTGGAATCGTGCTTCAGGGCGCAGGTAAAAGCGCACCCAGGTGTTGTCCGGGGCCTTCTCGATTTTGCTGGCGATCAGGCCGTACTCGGTGAACGGCTCGTCGAGACCCTGTTTGGCCAAGGTGTCGTAGATCAGGTTGATGTCGTCAGCTGGAACGCCCTTGCTGATGAACGGATTGAGGCTGTCGAAGCCACCGAATCCGGCCTGGCGGAAGGTGCCGCCCTTGGGCGCATCCGGGTTGACGTAATCGAAGTACTTGAAATTGGCCGGGTATTTCGGCGGTTCGTTGTACAGCGTCAGGGCATGTTGCGGGGCAGCATGGGCAGCGCACGCAAGTCCTGTGAACAACAGGCCGCAGGCCTGCAGGAGCAGGGCACGCAAAGGCATCATTGAGCTTTCTCCGAAGGCTTCAGCCACCACGCGCTCAGACCCAGGTCGTAGGGCGGCGTGGTGACGAAGGCGAACCGGTTGCGGTACGCCAGGCGATGATAATTGAGATACCAGTTGGGGATGATGTAGTGCTGCCATAACAGTACCCGGTCCAGGGCTCTGCCTGCGGCCAGTTGTTCGTCGCGGGTCTTGGCTGCGAGTAACTGTTCCAGCAGATGATCGACCGCCGGGTTGGCGACACCCGCATAGTTCTTGCTGCCCTTGATCCCGACCTGGCTGGAGTGGAAGTACTGCCATTGTTCCAGACCCGGGCTGAGGGTTTGATCGAGAGTCATCAGGATCATGTCGAAATCGAACTGGTCGAGGCGCTGTTTGTACTGCGCGCGGTCCACCGTGCGCAGGCGGGCGTCGATGCCGATACTGGCGAGGCTCTCGGCGTAGGGTTGCAGAAGCCGCTCCAGGTTGGGATTGACCAGGAGTATTTCGAAACGCAGGGGCTGGCCGGCGCTGTTCAGCAGACGTTGAGCAGTGGGCTTCCAGCCAGCCTCCGCCAAGAGCCCTAGGGCGCGGCGCAAGGTTTCCCTGGGAATGCCGCGGCCGTCGGTCTGCGACAGGCTGAAGGGCTGGGTAAACAGGTTGGCGGGCAATTGGCTGCGATACGGCGAGAGCATCAGCCATTCATGGCCGACCGGGACGCCGGTCGCGGAAAACTCGCTGTTGGGGTAGTAACTCATGGCCCGTTTATAGGCGCCGCTGAACAGCGTGCGGTTGGTCCACTCGAAATCGAACATCATGCCCAATGCTTCGCGCACCTTGATGTCGGCGAAGGTGTTACGACGGCTGTTCATGAACAGCCCTTGGGTCTGGGTCGGAATCTGGTGGGCGATCTGCGTCTTGATCACATCCCCACGGCGGACGGCTGGGAAGCTATAGCCATTGGCCCAGTTCTTGGCCTGGTGTTCGATGTAGATATCGAACTCGCCGGCCTTGAACGCTTCGAAGGCCACATCGCTGTCGCGGTAGAACTCCACTTCGACCCGGTCGAAATTGTACTTGCCGCGATTGACCGGCAAATCCTTGCCCCAATAATCCTTGACCCGCTCGAACACCAGTTGTCGTCCCGGTTGCACCTGAGTGATGCGATAGGGACCACTGCCCAATGGCGGCTCGAAGGTGGTGGCCTTGAAGTCGCGGCCTTTCCAGTAATGCTGCGGCAGCACTGGAAGTTCACCCAGGCGCAGGATCATCAGCGGATTGCCGGCACGTTTGAAGACGAAACGAATGCGTTGCGGGTTGAGGACGTCGACCCGCAGCACTTCCTGAAGGTTGGTCCGGTATTGCGGATGGCCTTCCTTGAGCAGCAAGCGGTAGGAAAACGCCACGTCGTAGGCGGTGATCGGTGTGCCATCGTGAAAGCGCGCTTCGGGCCGCAGGTTAAATACCACCCAGCTGCGGTCTTCGCTGTATTCCACGGATTGGGCGATCAACCCATAGCTGGAAGTCGGCTCATCGCCCGAGGGGGCGTATTGGCCGGTGCCGACCATCAGGGTTTCATTCAGCTCGTTGACACCGTATTGCAGGAAGTTGGGTGTCGAAACCGGGCTAGTGCCCTTGAACGTGTAGGGGTTGAGCGTATCGAAAGTGCCAAATGCCATGACCCGCAAGGTACCGCCTTTTGGCGCTGCAGGATTGACCCAGTCGAAATGGGTGAATTTGGCCGGGTACTTGAGCGTGCCGAACTGCGCATAACCGTGGCTTTCGCTGATTGTTGCGCTTGCGGGAAAGCTCAAGGCCAGACTGATTAGGAGCAGGAGGAGGGGACGCATCAAGTCAGAGATCCGATCCAGGCGGCTTGGGCTTTGTGATCGGTACAGTAACAGCTTGTATCGGCAGGAAAAAGGTCGTGCACCAAAGCACTGGGCGCGCCCTAAAAAGATCGCAGCCTGGCGGCAGCTCCTACGAGAGAGTCCGTGTGCACGCCGTAATTCCGGTATGCACGCAGTCCCCTGTAGGCGCTGCCGCAGGCTGCGATCTTTTTGGCCTCACATCAATTCAATGCGACAAATAAACCGTCAACATCTGTCCTGGCTTCAGTGCATGGGCCGTGCTCGGATTCCAGCGTTTGAGGTGCTGCATTTCTACATTGAAACGCTTGGCAACCATATACAGCGAGTCGCCTTGCTTGACCTTGTACTGGGTTGACTTCTTGTTGCTGGCAACGTTGTTGCTTTTGCCTTTGCTGGTGTCCCGCATGACCAGTGTCTGGCCGACTTTCAGGTTTTTGCCGGTCAGACTATTCCAGTGTTGCAGGTCCTTGACGTCGACCTTGTTGGCCTTGGCGATCAGCGTCAGGTTGTCGCCGTTTTTCACCCGGTAGCTGCGCTTCAACTTGCCCGACTCGCGACTGCCCATGCCGTCGAAGACCGGTTTCAGCGGGCGCTGACTGATCAGTTCTTCCGGTTTCATGGTCGACAGGCTGGCGGTCAGCAACTGTGCCTTGGACGTTGGCACCAGCAAATGCTGGGGGCCGTCGATGGTGGTGCGTTGTTTGAAGGCCGGGTTGAGCTGGAACAATTCGTCTTCGTCGATATTGGCCACGGCAGCGACACGGGACAAGTCCATGCGCTGGTTGATTTCGACAACCTGGAAATAGGGTTCGTTGGCAATCGGGCTCAGGTTGATGCCATAGGCTTCCGGTGCCAGCACGACTTGGGACAAGGCCAGCAATTTAGGTACATAAGCCTGGGTTTCCGCAGGCAACGGCAGGTTCCAGTAGTCGGTCGGCAGGCCGAGCTTTTCGTTGCGCTCGATGGCTCGGCTGACAGTGCCTTCACCGGAGTTGTAGGCCGCGAGGGCCAGCAGCCAGTCGCCGTTGAACATGTCATGCAAACGGGTCAGGTAATCCAGTGCCGCGGTGGTCGAAGCGGTGATGTCGCGGCGGCCGTCGTAGAAACGGGTCTGACGCAGGTTGTAGTAGCGCCCGGTGGACGGGATGAACTGCCACAGGCCAACGGCATCAGACCGGGAATAGGCCATTGGGTTGTAGGCACTTTCAATCACTGGCAGCAGCGCGAGCTCCAGCGGCATGTTGCGTTCTTCAAGGCGTTCGACGATGTAATGGATATACAGGCTACCGCGGTCACCGGCGTTTTCCAGAAACGATGGATTGCTGGCGAACCACAGGCGCTGTTGCTCGATGCGCGGGTTGACGCCAAGGCCCTCTTGCAACTGGAAGCCCAGGCGCATGCGCTCCCAGACATCCTGAGCGGCTAGCGGACTTGGTTTTTCGCTGAGCCAAATGGGTTTTTGCTTGATACGGTTAGAAATATTTGGGGTGTGCGCCGCGTCGGTTTGCGGGGCATAACTCGTGCTTTGGCAGCCCGCCAGGGTGGCGGACACAGCCACCGCGATGGCTTGAGCCAAGCGGGTCAATGCGTCTGAATTGATGGCTTTACGAATAGATGACGACATTGGCTGGAAGTAAGTTCCGGGCAAAAATGTCGGGCGATTCTAGAAAGCGCACAGGGTGCGGTCAACCATTCAGAATTTTTGTGCCAATAGTGGCCCGGCTTAGAACTTATCTTTCCAAGCACGTAAGGCAGCAAAAACCGTACTCGGACCCTGGTTATCCAGACCACTCCGTTCGTCCGCTTTTTGTTTAACAGATGTTTCGCCAGTACGCAGGAAAGGGTTAGTGAGCTTTTCCAGGGCCAGGTTCGAGGGTAGCGTCATGCGACCGGCTTCGCGCAGCTGAGTGACTTTCGCCAGACGTTCGGCGATGTCCGGGTTGGTCGGTTCGACCGCTTGGGCAAAGCGCAGATTGCTCAGGGTATATTCATGGGTGCAGTACACCTGCGTGTCTTCAGGCAACGCCGCCAGACGTGTCAATGAGCTGTGCATCTGCTCCGGTGTGCCTTCAAACAGACGCCCGCAACCGGCTGCGAACAGCGTGTCACCACAGAGCAGCACCCCGTGATGATAAAATGCAATATGCCCCAAGGTATGGCCTGGAACGGCTAGCACCTCGAATTCCCAGCCGAGTACGCTAATGCGGTCGTTGTCGTTCAGGGCCACATCGCGCGCCGGAATGTTTTCGCTCGCCGGACCGTAGACCTTGGCGCCAGAGAGCTTTTTCAGTTGCTCGACGCCACCGACATGATCATGGTGATGGTGCGTGACCAGAATGTCGCTGAGTGTCCACTCTGGATGTTGTTCAAGCCATGCCTGCACGGGTGCGGCATCGCCCGGGTCGACCACGGCGCAGCGCTGGGTGCGGTAATCTTGTAACAACCAGATGTAGTTGTCGGTGAAGGCGGGCAGGGCACTGATCTGTATCATCGTCGGATTCGCCAAGCGGAAAACAATGGCGCATCTTAGAACTTCTTGGCGAGTTGGAGAATGCAATGACCGATAAAGCGTTCGCTCAGGCTGATCCTGACTGGCTGGCATTGATCAGCGCGGCCCGTGAGTGGCTGGCAGGTCCCATCGGGCAATTTTTGCTGGATGAAGAACGGCGCATGCTCGAAGACGAGCTGGGGCGGTTCTTTGGCGGCTACCTTGTGCATTACGGCCCTTCGGCTGAGACGCCGCCAGCGGCGCCGCAGGTGCAGCGCAATGTCCGGCTCGGTGCGCCGCTACCGGGGGTGGAGATCGTCTGTGAGGAGCAGGCCTGGCCGCTCAGTGAGCATGCCGCCGACGTGGTGGTATTGCAGCATGGCCTGGACTTTTGCCTGTCGCCCCATGGTTTGCTCCGTGAAGCCGCCAGTAGCGTGCGTCCTGGCGGACATTTGCTGATTGTCGGCATCAACCCCTGGAGCGCGTGGGGCTTACGCCATGTGTTCGCCCATGACGCGCTACGCAAGGCCCGCTGCATTTCGCCTTCACGGGTGGGTGACTGGCTGAACCTGCTGGGCTTTGCGCTGGAGAAACGCCGCTTCGGGTGCTATCGTCCGCCGCTTGCGTCCCCAGCGTGGCAGGCCCGTCTAGCCGGATGGGAACGCAAGGCCGGCGATTGGCAGCTTTCCGGTGGGGGCTTCTATTTATTAGTGGCCCGCAAGATCGTGGTCGGCTTGAGGCCGGTGCGTCAGGTTCGCCGCGAGCCAATGGGCAAGCTGATTCCGTTGCCGATGGCCAAGGTTAATCGGCGCCACATCGAGCCGTAAAACACTCTTTCTCTTTAATATTATATTGGCCGGCCGGGCTTGCCCGGCCTCGGGCGTTGTCGGTCAACGATCGGCAAGCCACACGCATTTTCTGGATAGGTTGGCATGAGCGATAGCGATAGCGTAGAACTCTTCACCGACGGCGCCTGCAAGGGTAACCCTGGCCCAGGCGGCTGGGGCGCGTTGTTAGTATGCAAGGGCGTTGAAAAAGAACTCTGGGGTGGCGAAGCCAACACCACCAATAACCGTATGGAACTGATGGGGGCGATTCGTGGCCTGGAAGAGCTCAAGCGCTCTTGCGATGTGCTGCTGGTCACCGACTCGCAGTACGTGATGAAAGGCATCAACGAATGGATGGACAACTGGAAGAAACGCGGCTGGAAAACCGCTGCGAAGGAACCGGTGAAAAACGCTGACCTGTGGAAGATGCTCGATGAGCAGGTCAATCGTCATAACGTCACCTGGAAATGGGTTCGCGGGCATATCGGTCATCACGGCAACGAGCGCGCCGACCAATTGGCCAACCGTGGCGTTGATGAAGTGCGTGGGTACAAGCAGTCCTGATTTCGGTATGACTGTTTGACCGTGTCGCGGCTAATCGCGAGCAGGCTCGCTCCCACATTTGCTTTCCGTTGAGCACAAATTCAGTGTGCACTCCCAATTCAATGTGGGAGCGAGCCTGCTCGCGATGGGCGCAACGCGGTGTATCTGAAAGACACTAGCGAGCGTGTTAACATTGCAGCTTTTGCACGAATGAACCGTTGAGAGCTGACCCCTGATGGCCAACAGATCCGTTGTACTCGATACCGAAACCACCGGCATGCCGGTGACCGACGGCCACCGGATTGTCGAAATCGGTTGCGTCGAGTTGATCGGTCGGCGCCTGACCGGTCGGCATTTCCATGTTTATCTGCAGCCTGACCGGGAAAGTGATGAGGGTGCCATCGGCGTCCATGGCATCACCAACGAATTCCTGGTGGGCAAACCGCGTTTCGCTGAAGTGGCTGATGAGTTCTTCGAATTCATCAAAGGTGCGCAGCTGATCATCCACAACGCGGCGTTCGACGTCGGCTTCATCAACAATGAATTCGCCCTGATGGGCCAAAAGGATCGGGCTGATATCACTCAGCATTGCACGATCCTCGACACCCTGATGATGGCCCGTGAGCGTCACCCCGGGCAGCGCAACAGCCTCGATGCCTTGTGCAAACGTTACGGCGTCGATAACTCCGGTCGTGAACTGCACGGCGCCTTGCTCGACTCCGAGATCCTTGCCGACGTCTACCTGACCATGACTGGTGGCCAGACCAGCCTGTCCCTGGCCGGCAATGCGTCAGACGGTAACGGTTCGGGCGAAGGTTCGGGTAACCGGCCTAGCGAGATTCGTCGCTTGCCTGCCGATCGTCAACCAACCCGGATCATTCATGCCAGTGAAAATGACCTGGCCGAACATGTGGCGCGGATGGAAGCGATCGCCAAGTCCGCCGGTGCTCCAGCGCTTTGGGTGCAGTTGGCTGAGGCCAAGGGTTAACTTCTGCTAACGAGGATGCCCCTCGCCACAGAGGTCTCAACCCTCTACCCTGAGGACATTGGCAGGCTTCGGTCTGCCGTCTCAGGACGCCGAGCCCCATGTACAAAGACTTGAAATTCCCCGTCCTTATCGTGCACCGCGACATCAAGGCCGACACCGTTGCCGGTGATCGGGTCCGCGGAATTGCCCGGGAGCTGGAGCAGGAAGGTTTCAGCGTTGTTTCTGCGGTGGACTACACCGAGGGACGATTGGTTGCCTCGACTCACCATGGCCTGGCCTGCATGCTGATTGCAGCCGAAGACACCCGAGAAAATACCCATCTGCTACAGAACATGGCCGAGTTGATCCGTTTGGCCCGTGTCCGTGCGCCGAACCTGCCGATCTTCGCCCTGGGTGAGCAGGTGACCCTGGAAAACGCCCCAGCCGACGCCATGAGCGAGCTCAATCAGCTGCGCGGCATTCTCTATCTGTTCGAAGACACCGTGCCGTTTTTGGCGCGGCAGGTGGCGCGGGCAGCTCGTAACTACCTTGATGGTCTGTTGCCGCCGTTTTTCAAAGCGCTGGTGCAACACACCGCAGATTCCAATTACTCCTGGCACACTCCCGGTCACGGCGGCGGCGTGGCCTATCACAAAAGCCCGGTGGGGCAGGCGTTCCATCAGTTTTTCGGGGAAAATACCCTGCGCTCGGATTTGTCGGTCTCGGTGCCGGAACTGGGCTCGCTGCTCGATCACACCGGCCCGTTGGCTGAAGCAGAGGCCCGCGCTGCCCGTAATTTTGGCGCCGATCACACCTTCTTCGTGATCAATGGCACTTCAACGGCCAACAAGATTGTCTGGCACTCCATGGTCGGGCGCGACGATCTGGTGTTGGTGGACCGCAATTGCCACAAATCGGTTTTGCACTCGATCATCATGACCGGCGCCATTCCGCTGTACCTGTGCCCGGAGCGCAATGAGCTGGGCATCATCGGGCCTATCCCGCTGAGTGAATTCAGCCCTGAGTCGATCAAGGCCAAGATTGATGCCAGCCCGTTGACCAAAGGCCGACCGCCCAAGGTCAAGCTGGCGGTGGTCACCAACTCGACTTACGACGGTCTCTGCTACAACGCCGAGTTGATCAAAAAGACGCTGGGTAACAGCGTTGAGGTACTGCACTTCGACGAGGCCTGGTATGCCTACGCGGCGTTTCACGAATTCTTTGCCGGGCGTTATGGCATGGGTACTTCGCGCACGGCCGATAGTCCCTTGGTGTTCACCACCCATTCCACGCACAAACTGCTGGCGGCTTTCAGTCAGGCATCGATGATCCACGTGCAGGACGGCGGTGCGCGGCAACTGGACCGTGATCGCTTCAACGAAGCGTTCATGATGCATATTTCCACGTCGCCGCAGTACAGCATCATTGCTTCGCTGGATGTTGCTTCAGCGATGATGGAAGGCACGACAGGCCGTTCGCTGTTGCAGGAAATGTTCGATGAGGCGCTGAGTTTTCGCCGTGCGCTGGCCAATCTGCGTCAGCATATCGCCGCGGATGACTGGTGGTTCTCGATCTGGCAGCCGCCGTCGGTTGAAGGTATCGATCGGGTCACCACCGCTGACTGGCTGCTTGAGCCCGAGGCTGACTGGCACGGTTTCGGCGACATTGTTGAAGATTACGTACTGCTCGATCCGATCAAGGTCACGCTGGTCATGCCCGGGCTAACGGCTGGCGGGGCATTGAGCGAGCGCGGTATTCCGGCAGCGGTGGTCAGCAAGTTCCTCTGGGAGCGTGGACTGGTGGTGGAAAAGACCGGTCTGTACTCATTTTTGGTGCTGTTCTCCATGGGTATCACCAAAGGCAAGTGGAGCACACTGCTTACCGAATTGTTGGAGTTCAAGCGCAACTATGACGCCAACGTCAGCCTCGCGACCTGCCTGCCGTGTGTAGCGAAACAGGACGTTGCCCGTTATCAGGGTATGGGCTTGCGGGATCTGTGTGACCAGTTGCACGCCTGTTATCGCAGCAATGCCACCGCCAAGCACCTCAAACGCATGTATACCGTGCTCCCGGAAATTTCCATGAAGCCTGCAGACGCCTATGATCAGCTGGTACGTGGTGAGGTTGAAGCCGTCTCCATCGACGCCCTGGAAGGGCGGATCGCCGCGGTAATGCTGGTGCCGTATCCACCTGGCATTCCACTGATCATGCCCGGCGAGCGCTTCACCGAGTCGACCCGCTCGATCATCGACTACCTGGCGTTCGCCCGAACTTTCGATAGCAGCTTCCCCGGATTTGTCGCGGACGTGCATGGTTTGCAGCACGAAGATGAAGGCAATGGGCGTTGCTATACCGTCGATTGCATCAAGGTTTGAGGACGTTCCCTGCCATGCAGCCTGTCATGAATCCCAAATACCCAGGCTTGTCCGTGCGCGTTGCCGATGATGGTTTTGCCACCTACATCTGGGGCAGTGATTTCAGTTTTGAGGTCAGTACCTACGCGGCGGCGCAAGTCGGCCAAAGCGTTGACCAATGGCCGGTTGAGAAAATCGTGCCTTATCGCAAGTGTTATGGCATCGACCCGGAAGAGTTCAACAGTTACCGCGACGCCGCTGACAGCGCTATTTTCATGGCCTATCTCGATGATCAGCCAGTGGGACATGTGGTGGTCAGTACCAACTGGAACGGTTTTGCCCATATCGATGAGCTGGCGGTGCATGCACCGGCGCGCCGGCACGGGGTGGCCAAGGCGTTACTGGATGTCGCGCAGTTCTGGAGTCGCAAGAAGAAATTGCCGGGCATCATGCTGGAAACCCAAAACAATAATCTGGGCGCCTGTCGGCTGTACGAACGCTGCGGTTACGTGATCGGTGGGGTTGATCATCTACGCTATCGCGGTATCGATCCGCAAACGTCTGAGGTCGCGATTTTCTGGTATCGGTTGTTTGAACATTCGCTGGATTAAGCCAGCGATCAACCCGCCAGCATCGCCTCGGCTTTCTCTGTGACAATCTCCAGCAGTGCCTGCAAGGCGGGCGAGGGTGTGCAGCTCTTGAGCGAAAGGGAGTACAGCGTGATCGGTACTGGCGGTGACAGGGGGCACACGTCCAGGCCACCGGCCCGTGCGCCGAGCGCGGTAAAGGGGTCGACGATCGCCAGGCCTTCCCCGGCCTCGACCATGCTGCGCATCATCTGATAGGTCTGCACCCGGATCTGGATCATCGGGGCCGGGTGCAAGGCTTGCAGCTTGCTGTCGAGCATCACGCTGAGCGGGTCATGACCTTCCAGGCCGACCATCGACTGGCCTGCCAGATCCTGCAACGAAATATATTTCTGCTTGGGTTGCAGCCAGCCATGGGGGGCCAGCAGTTGCAGTTTGCCCTGAGCCAGCACTTGGCAGTGGATATCGCCATGATCAGGATTGTGCAGGCTCAAGCCCAGATCGCTTTCCCGTAACAACAGGCTTTTGATGATGTCGCGGGTGGGTTGGCTGGAAAGGTTGCAGGGCGCGTCGGGAAAATGTCGGCGCAGGGTCGCGATGCTTTGTGGCAGTAATTGCTGCGCAAGCGGGGGCGTGCAGATAATCCGTAAAGGGGGCGCCTGATACTGCTTCAGGCTGCTGGCCAATCGCTGCACAGGCTCAAACGCTTCGTATACGTGGGCGATTTCGACTTGCAGTTCCCGCGCTTCGCGAGTGGCTTGCAGCCGCCCGCGCACGCTGGCGAACAGCATGAAGCCGAGTTGACCCTCGGCATCGCGCAGGATCGCTTCAACCTCGGCCAGCGACAATTGCAGCAACTCGGCAGCAGTGCCCAGATGACTGGTTTGCAGGAGCGCCTGGATCACTTCGATATGACGTAAACGCATGCGTGAAGTCCATGTCCAGCAGGTAAGGGATTCAGTGACTGAATCCTAACCCAAGTCCGCGCATATGACTTCAGCTCATAACACGGGGTTATGAGGCGACGTATGTTTCGGGTTCGCGAGTGATAGTGACGCCCGATTGTTTCAACTGAAACTCGTTATCATTCAGTTTGTCGACCCGATCGCCAATGGCCAGGCGATAGGTAGTAACAGGCTCCGAGCCAGCCTGGCCGTCTTGCGAAGGGGTGGAGTCCTGGAACTCATGCACTGAATAGACACGGCCTTCCGCGTCTCTTGCATGGAATTGTCCGACGAGTACTGCTGCCATCTGTTTAGAACCTCTGGAGAAAAATCACTCAATTTGCGGTTCTGTAGACCGTAGTTGGGCGGGGTAAGTTTTCCTGGTGGAAAAAATAGTCGTGAGGACCGATTCCTCGAAGCGGATTGGTTGTTATGCCGTCCGAATCATCTATAACTACAGGCTCCTATAGCCAGATAGTCGGGAATCCTCAATGAGCAACGTCTACACGATTGCAGTTCTGGTCGGCAGCTTGAGAAAACAGTCGATCAACCGGAAGGTCGCGCTGGCATTGGCAGACCTGGCACCCGCCAATCTCAAGCTAAATATCATTGAGATTGGTGATCTGCCGCTCTACAACGAAGACATTGACGCGTCACCGCCGGCAGCCTACAGCACTTTCCGACAACAGGTGAGCTCATCCGACGCGGTGTTGTTCGTCACCCCCGAATACAACCGCTCCGTGCCGGGTGTTTTGAAGAATGCAATTGACGTCGGTTCCCGCCCTTATGGCAAAAGTGCCTGGAACGGCAAACCGGGCGCCGTGATCAGTGCTTCGCCAGGGGCTGTCGGGGGATTTGGTGCCAACCACCACTTGCGCCAGTCTATGGTGTTCCTCAACGTACCGTGCATGCAGCAACCCGAAGCCTATCTGAGCGGCGCAGGCTCTGCATTCGACGAAGCGGGCAAGCTTTCTGAGGCGACCCGGCCGTTCCTGCAGAAATTTATCAATGCCTACGGGGATTGGGTCGAGCTGCATAAGAAGGTCTGAGGTTGGGGGATGTGAGGTGAATGCCCGCGAAGGCGGCCTGACAGGCGATACAGATTATGCGGTCCTCCTCTGGACAGGGCTCATCCAAATCTCCGCTTTACTGAATATACGAATATCCATATATTCTGCATTCCGTATATCCAGACGCCTGCTCTCTGCCATGTCCGAAACTCCCAGTCCCGTCGATATCTTCAAATCCCTCGCCGACGACACTCGCAGCCGGATCGCCTTGCTCATCACCAGAGAGGGCGAACTGTGTGTGTGCGAACTGACCGCGGCGCTAAATCTGAGTCAGCCAAAAATCTCTCGTCATCTGGCGCAACTGCGCAGCGGCGGCTTGCTGGCTGACCGTCGTCAGGGGCAGTGGGTGTTTTATCGCCTGCACCCGGAATTATCCGGATGGGTCATGACGCTGTTGAACGGTGCGCTGGAGGCCAATACTGCCTGGCTCGCTGCCGATTTTCAGCGTCTACAGGCTATGGATGACCGTCCCGCCCGTTGCTGCTGAACCCTTAAACGACAACTTTTTTACCCCTTTCCAAGGCTGCTTTGCATGCTGATAGCTTCATTGATTTTTCTGCTGACTATTACCTTGGTGATTTGGCAGCCCAAAGGCCTTGGTGTTGGCTGGAGCGCGGTATTCGGCGCGGTTCTGGCGCTGCTCAGCGGCGTGGTGCATCTGAGCGATATTCCACTGGTGTGGCAGATCATCTGGAATGCCACCGGAACGTTCGTGGCGTTGATCATCATCAGTCTATTGCTGGATGAGGCCGGGTTCTTTGCCTGGGCAGCCTTGCATGTCGCCCGTTGGGGGCGTGGCAGCGGGCGCAAGTTGTTCGCCTTTATGGTGTTGCTGGGGGCGTTGGTTTCGGCGTTGTTCGCCAACGACGGAGCTGCATTGATTCTCACGCCCATTGTGATTTCGATGCTGCTGGCCTTGCGTTTTTCTCCGGCGGCGACCCTGGCGTTCGTAATGGGCGCGGGATTCATCGCTGATACCGCGAGCTTGCCGTTGGTGGTCTCAAACCTGGTGAATATCGTTTCTGCGGACTTCTTCAAAATCGGTTTCAACGAGTACGCGGCGGTGATGGTGCCGGTCAACCTGGTCAGCGTAGCGGCGACGTTGGGCGTGCTGATGTGGTTTTTCCGTCACGACATTCCCCGTGATTACGATCCTGAACAGCTCGAAAAGCCGGAGCATGCGATTCACGACAAGGCGACTTTTATTGCCGGTTGGTGGGTATTGATCATTTTGTTGGTGGGGTGCTTCGCCCTGGAACCGCTGGGGATTCCCATCAGTGCCATTTCGGCGGCTTGTGCGGCCCTGCTACTGGCGATTGCAGCCCACGGTCACAAAATTTCAACCCTCAAGGTCATGAAAGAGGCACCGTGGCAGATCGTGATTTTCTCTCTGGGCATGTATCTGGTGGTCTATGGCCTGCGCAATGCCGGGCTGACCGGGCATTTGGCGGGGTTGCTGGACTGGTTTGCCGGCTATGGCATCTGGGGCGCGGCCATGGGCACCGGCCTGCTGACGGCGTTGCTCTCCTCAATCATGAACAACCTGCCGACGGTGTTGATCGGCGCGTTGTCCATCGACGCCAGCCAGGCTGTGGGTGTTGTAAAAGAGGCGATGATCTACGCCAACGTCATTGGCAGTGACTTGGGGCCGAAAATCACCCCAATCGGCAGTCTGGCGACGCTGCTTTGGTTGCACGTACTGGCGCGCAAGAACATCCAGATTGGCTGGGGGTATTACTTCAAGGTCGGGATAGTGCTGACCGTGCCGGTGTTGCTGGTGACATTAGCGGCGTTGGCAGTGCGGTTGTCGGTGGGTACTCCTTAAACCGCGTCGCTCCCATCGCGGGCAAGCCTCGCTCCTACAGGACCGCGCATACTCCGTAGGAGCGAGGCTTGCCCGCGAAGGCATCGGTACAGACGCTAAAGACCTTACGGTGTACCCGGCACATTCGGCCAAAGATCAGCCACCAGAAACAGCCGCTCGGCTTCTTCCCAGTCGCCTGCGGTATTTTCCGTCAGGCGCACCAGCAACTGGGCGGACGCCTGGGGATCCAGATCGGCCAGCCAAGCATCCAGACGAGTGGTATCCCACGTCTGATCGGCAGGGTAATGCGCCGGTGCCAGCCAGGCATGACGGGGCAGGGGTTGCCAACGCCCCGGCGGCCTTTCGACGATAAATGTCGCCCAGTCACGCTGGTGCAACCAGCTGCCGTTCAAATGCTGCGGGTGGGCGCCAACCGGTGACTGAGACTTGCCCGGCCACGGATAAAGCAGATAGCCCCCCAACCACAGCTGCGCGCTGAAGTGCTGGATGTCCAGTGCCGCCAGCGCTTCGCGGCTTTCGGGGCGGGCGGAGATCGGCAACTGATGCTGGCTGAGGTGCGCCAGCTTGCGGTCCAGACGGTCATGACAACCGGGGCCGAGCCACTGCGCGGTGTCATGACCGTCTCCGCGCTGCGGCCCCAGATAGAGTTTGATCGCCAGTTCCAGATGGTGCACGCCATCGCGATCGCGCAGCAGCATGTCCAGCTCGCCGAGGGTGTGGCCTTCACGGCGGATCGGCAAATTGGCTGCTATCAATTCGACACCGGGAGCGTGCTGCACGGCGAATTGCCACAGGCGTTCGTAATACAGGCCCAGACGCCGGGTCGGGCCCAGAGCCAACCAGTGCTGCAAAGACGCGCTATTCCGGTCCAGCTGTTTGAGCCAGTGCGCCAGTTGTTCGGGAGCCTGCACCCAATCGCTGCCGGCCAGAGGGTGGCGTTGCGGCCAGGGTGTTTCACTGAGCATCGGCGGCGCGAGGATGACCCATGCCAGGTCGCGCACTTCGGGATGGCGCAACTGGCGGGGTAGGTTGAGTAAGCCAGGAAACAGTATCATTCTGCGAGCATAGCCGTTTATGTAGGGGAAAGGATTTTGTCTGCGGCCAGCTTTCGCCCATAATCGACTTTTTCGCCCGTCCCAGAACTTCGCAGGAACCCCATGGAGCAATTTCGTAATATCGGCATCATCGGTCGCCTGGGCAGTTCCCAGGTACTCGACACGGTTCGCCGACTGAAAAGGTTTCTGCTCGAGCGGCACCTGCATGTGATCCTCGAAGACACCATCGCTGAAGTCCTCCCAGGCCACGGGCTGCAAACTTCCTCACGGAAAATGCTCGGTGAAGTCTGCGACATGGTCATCGTCGTCGGCGGTGACGGCAGCCTGTTGGGCGCCGCCCGGGCGCTGGCGCGGCATAACGTGCCGGTGCTGGGGATCAACCGCGGCAGCCTGGGCTTTCTGACCGATATCCGCCCCGACGAGCTGGAAGTCAAGGTCGCTGAAGTGCTCGACGGCCACTATCTGGTGGAAAACCGCTTCCTGTTGCAAGCCGAAGTCCGCCGCCACGCCGAGGCCATCGGCCAGGGCGATGCGCTGAACGACGTCGTGCTGCACCCCGGCAAGTCGACGCGGATGATCGAGTTCGAGCTGTACATCGACGGCCAATTCGTCTGCAGCCAGAAGGCTGACGGCCTGATCGTCGCGACGCCAACCGGTTCGACCGCTTATGCGCTATCGGCAGGCGGGCCGATCATGCATCCGAAACTCGATGCCATTGTTATCGTCCCCATGTACCCCCATACCTTGTCTGGAAGGCCGATTGTGGTCGATGGCAACAGTGAGCTGAAAATCGTCGTGTCCAAGGATATGCAGATTTACCCGCAGGTTTCCTGTGACGGCCAGAATCACTTCACCTGTGCGCCCGGCGACACCATCACTGTCAGCAAGAAGGCGCAAAAACTGCGCCTGATCCATCCTCTGGACCACAACTATTACGAAGTGTGCCGGACCAAACTTGGCTGGGGCAGTCGATTGGGTGGTGGAGGCGACTGATGCTCGATCCCGCGCGTAGCTACGACCTGATCGGTGACGTGCACGGTTGCGCTCATACCCTTGAGCATTTGCTCGACCGACTCGGGTACCAAAAATTGGCCGGTGTCTGGCGCCATCCCTCGCGGATGGCGGTGTTCCTCGGCGATATCATCGACCGTGGCCCGCGGATTCGCGAAGCGCTGCATATCGTTCATGACATGGTCGAAGCCGGTCAGGCGCTGTGCATCATGGGCAACCATGAATTCAACGCACTCGGCTGGAGCACGCCGGCTCCGCCAGGCAGCGGCAAGCAGTACGTGCGCGAACATACGCCACGCCATGCACGATTGATCGACGAAACCCTGACCCAATTTGCTCAGCATCCGGCGGACTGGCACGACTTCCTTCAGTGGTTCTACGAGATGCCGCTGTTCATCGACGCCGGGCGCTTCCGCGTGGTGCATGCCTGCTGGGATGCCGGGCTGATCGAGCCGTTGCAGGCGCTGCATCACAATGGCTGTATTGACGAACACTTTCTCCAGGCCGCCGCCGTGCCCGGCAGTTTTGCCTGCACGGTGTTCGATCGCCTGTTGCGTGGCACTGACATGCGTCTGCCCCACGGTTTGACCATGACCAGTGGCGACGGCCTGACCCGGGCGTTCTTCCGCACCAAGTTCTGGGAAGACGACCCGCAAACCTACGGAGACATTGTGTTCCAACCCGATGCGTTACCCGAGCCGATCGCCCAGACGCCGCTGTCTTCTATCGAGAAAAACACCTTGCTGCGCTATGGCAGCGACGAGCCGCTGTTGTTCGTCGGTCACTATTGGCGCAGTGGCAAACCGGCGCCGATCCGGCCGAACCTGGCTTGCCTGGATTACAGCGCGGTGCTCTACGGCAAACTGGTCGCCTACCGACTGGACCAGGAAACCCGCCTCGATCCGCACAAGTTCGTGTGGGTCGATGTCGAACGCCCGGAGGTGCTGCAATGAGCGCCGTCGCCGTGTTGCGGCTGCCGCTGGCGGTCGACCTGAGTGGTTTCGTTAAACTGCTGCAACGCATGCAAGTGCCGCATCGGGTCAGCGAAGAGGCCGGCGAGCAGGTGCTGTGGGTGCCCGCCAGCATCAGTGAGGACGTGCGTTCACTGTACGAACGTTTCCCTGCCGGTGATCCCGAGCAGCGGCTGGACATCCCGGTAACCCAGGCCGCGATGCATCGTCCGGGCTTTGTCGAGCAGTTGCGCCACAGCCCGGTGACTGCGCTGATCTTGCTGCTGTGTCTGATCGTAGGTGGTGTGACGATGCTCGGCGACAACCTCGACACCGTGCGCTGGCTGACCTTTCTCGAGTTTCGCGTGGTGGGCGAGTACATCCAGTTCACGCCGCTGGCTGACAGCCTCGCAGCAGGGCAGTGGTGGCGGTTGGTGACACCGATGCTGATCCACTTCGGCATTCTTCACCTGGCCATGAACGGCATGTGGTACTGGGAACTGGGTCGTCGCATCGAGATACGTCAGGGCAGTATCAATCTGTTGGGCCTGACGCTGCTGTTCAGCCTGGCGTCCAATTACGCCCAGTATTATTTCAGCGGTCCGACCTTGTTTGGCGGTTTGTCCGGCGTACTTTATGGCCTGCTAGGGCATTGCTGGATCTATCAGATGCTGTCGCCGAACCCGGCTTATCGCCTGCCCCGTGGGGTGCTGGTGATGATGCTGGTGTGGCTGCTGCTGTGTATGTCCGGGCTGATCTCGATGATCGGCTTTGGTGAAATTGCTAATGCGGCGCATGTCGGCGGGTTGATCGTCGGATGCTTCACTGGTTTGTTGGGTGGTTTGTTCAGCCGCCGTAAACTGGCCGTCTAAAAAATTGTTATATGAATAAAGAGCGCGGAGAACCTGATGTCCTCTTTTAACGACATGATCAAAAACATCACCCCGGATATCTACCAGAACCTGAAACTGGCGGTAGAGATCGGCAAATGGTCCGACGGAGGCAAGCTGACCGCTGAGCAACGCGAGCTGTCGCTGCAAGCCATGATCGCCTGGGAAATCCAGAATCTGCCCGAGGACGAGCGAACCGGTTACATGGGCCCGCAGGAGTGCAGCTCCAAGTCGGCGCCAGTACCGAACATCCTGTTCAAATCGGAAGCCATCCATTGATCGAGATTGGCCGCGGTGCAATCAGCAAGATGTCGGCGCGACTCGAAGCGTCGGCCGTTCAATACGCTTTTCGTCTGGGCGATACCGAGGTGCCGGTCAACCCAATGATCGGTACCACAGTGCGCCTCGAGTACCTGGGGGCGATCCACTGCACCCATTGCGGGCGCAAGACCAAAACCAGCTTCAGCCAGGGTTACTGCTACCCGTGCATGACCAAACTGGCCCAGTGCGATATCTGCATCATGAGCCCGGAGCGCTGCCACTATGCCGCGGGCACCTGTCGCGATCCGGCCTGGGGCGAGCAATTTTGCATGACCGATCACGTGGTCTATCTGGCCAATTCGTCAGGGGTCAAAGTCGGGATTACCCGCGCGACACAGCTGCCGACTCGTTGGCTTGATCAGGGCGCGAGTCAGGCATTGCCGATCATGCGTGTCTCGACTCGCCAGCAATCCGGGTTCGTTGAAGACCTGTTTCGCAGTCAGGTGGCAGACAAAACCAACTGGCGTGCATTGCTCAAGGGCGACGCTGAAGCGGTGGATCTCAAGCAGGTGCGCGATCAGCTTTTCGACAGCTGTGCCGAAGGTCTGCTGGGGTTGCAGGAACGCTTTGGCCTGCAGGCCATCCAGGTGGTCAATGATGTTGAGCCGATCGACATCCGCTATCCGGTCGAGCAGTACCCGGCCAAGATCGTCAGCTTCAACCTGGACAAGAACCCGATTGTCGAAGGCACGCTGATGGGGATCAAGGGCCAGTACCTGATCTTTGATACCGGCGTTATCAATATTCGTAAATACACGGCCTATCAGCTCGCCGTGCATCAGTAGAAGGACTCCAGCATGCGCACCGAACAACCGAAGATGATCTACCTGAAGGACTATCAGGCGCCCGAGTACCTGATCGACGAGACGCACCTGACCTTCGAGTTGTTCGAGGACCACAGCCTGGTCCATGCGCAACTGGTGATGCGCCGCAACCCGGCCCGCGGCGCGGGTTTGCCACCGCTGGTGCTGGATGGCCAGCAGCTGGAATTGCTGTCGGTGAAACTGGCTGACCGTGATCTGACCGCCTCCGATGGCCAGCTGACCGGTTATCAGTTGACAGAGCATCACCTGACCCTGCATCCAACGAGCACTTCGTTCACCGTCGACACCAGCGTCAAGATCCACCCGGAAACCAACACCGCTCTGGAGGGCCTGTACAAATCCAGCGGCATGTTCTGCACCCAGTGCGAGGCTGAAGGTTTCCGCAAGATCACTTACTACCTCGATCGCCCGGACGTGATGAGCAAGTTCACCACCACGGTCCGCGCCGAGCAGCACCGCTATCCGGTACTGTTGTCCAACGGCAACCCGATTGCCAGCGGCCCGGAAGAGGATGGTCGGCACTGGGCGACCTGGGAAGACCCGTTCATGAAACCGGCTTATCTGTTCGCGCTGGTGGCCGGTGACCTGTGGTGCGTCGAAGACACCTTCACCACCATGACCGAGCGCTCGGTGGCGCTGCGCATTTACGTCGAGCCGGAAAACATCGACAAGTGCCAGCACGCCATGAACAGCCTGAAGAAATCCATGCGCTGGGACGAAGAGGTCTATGGCCGCGAGTACGACCTGGATATCTTCATTATCGTTGCGGTTAACGACTTCAACATGGGTGCCATGGAGAACAAGGGCCTCAACATCTTCAACTCCAGCTGCGTGCTGGCCCGTGCCGAAACTGCCACCGACGCTGCGCACCAGCGGGTCGAAGCAGTGGTCGCCCACGAATACTTCCACAACTGGTCGGGCAACCGCGTGACCTGCCGCGACTGGTTCCAGCTGTCGCTCAAGGAAGGCTTCACGGTGTTCCGCGATGCCGAATTCTCTGCCGACATGAACTCGCGCACCGTTAAGCGCATCGAGGACGTGGCCTACCTGCGCACTCACCAATTCGCCGAAGACGCAGGCCCCATGGCTCACGCCGTGCGCCCGGAAAGCTTTATCGAAATCTCCAACTTCTACACCCTGACGGTCTACGAGAAAGGCTCGGAAGTGGTGCGGATGATTCGCACCTTGCTAGGTGAAGCAGGTTTCCGCAAAGGCAGCGACCTGTATTTCGAGCGCCATGACGGCCAGGCTGTAACCTGTGACGACTTCATCAAGGCCATGGAGGATGCCAACGGCGTCAACCTGACCCAGTTCAAGCGCTGGTACAGCCAAGCGGGTACGCCGCGTCTGGCCGTCAGCGAGGCTTATGACAGCACAGCGAAAACCTACAGCCTGACCTTCCTCCAGAGCTACCCGGCGACCCCTGACAAAGTTGAAAAACTGCCATTTGTGATCCCGATCGAACTCGGCCTGCTGGACGCCAAAGGTGGCGCCATTGCACTGCGTCTGGCCGGTGAAGCCGCCGCTGTCGGTACCTCCCGTGTGCTGTCGGTGACCGAAGCCGAGCAGACCTTTACCTTCGTCGACATCGCTGAAAAGCCGTTGCCGTCCTTGCTGCGTGGCTTCTCGGCACCGGTGAAGCTGAGCTTCCCGTACGATCGCGACCAGCTGATGTTCCTGATGCAACACGACAGCGACGGCTTCAATCGTTGGGAAGCTGGCCAGCAATTGTCGGTGCAGGTGCTGCAGGAATTGATCGCTCAGCATCAGCAGGGCACTGCGTTGGTGCTGGATCAACGCCTGGTTGCGGCGTTGCGCACAGTGCTGGCGGACGAGGCGCTGGATCAGGCAATGGTCGCGGAAATGCTTTCGTTGCCGAGCGAAGCCTACCTCACTGAAATCAGCGAAGTGGCTGACGTGGACGCGATCCATGCCGCTCGCGAGTTCGCTCGCAAGCAATTGGCGGACAGTCTGTTCGAGGGTTTGTGGCAGCGTTATCAGGCTAACCGCGAGCTGTCGAAAAAGACCGCTTACATCGCCGAGGCCGAACACTTTGCCCGTCGTGGCCTGCAAAACATCGTGCTGTCCTACCTGATGCTTAGCGGCAAGCCGGAAGTTCTGGCTGCGACCCTTGAGCAGTTTGACGCTTGCGACAACATGACCGAGCGCCTGACCGCACTGGCGGTATTGGTCAACTCGCCATTCGTTGAAGAGAAGGCCAAGGCCCTGGCGACCTTTGCTGAAAACTTCAAAGACAACCCGTTGGTCATGGATCAGTGGTTCAGTGTCCAGGCCGGTAGCGGTTTGCCGGGCGGTTTGCAGCGGGTCAAGGCGTTGATGGAGCACCCGGCGTTCAACCTGAAGAACCCGAACAAGGTTCGTGCGCTGGTCGGTGCGTTTGCCGGGCAGAACCTGATCAACTTCCATGCGGCGGATGGTTCTGGTTATCGCTTCCTGGCGGATCTGGTGATTCAGCTGAATGCGTTCAATCCGCAGATTGCTTCGCGGCAGTTGGCGCCGTTGACTCGCTGGCGCAAGTACGACGGTGCTCGTCAGGCGTTGATGAAGGGGGCGCTGGAGCGGATTCGTGCGTCGGGCGAGCTTTCCAGTGACGTTTTCGAAGTCGTCAGCAAAAGCCTGGCCTGAGTGGGTCACCGTTCCCCAGGTGTTCAGCTGAACCCTGTGGGAGCGGGCTTGCCCGCGAAGGCGGCCTGACAGCCGAACTATCGCTTTGCGGGTGTACCTAATCTCACTGTAGGAGCTGCCGGAGGCTGCGATCTTTTGATCTTGGCTTTTGGTCGGTGTGAATATCCATTCCTGCGGTAACGGCGGCTGGCGGTTTCGCTCTTACAGCGAGTCCCTTTTTACAAGCGCCGAAAAAGGAACCAAAAACGCTTTGCCCCAAGCGTTCGGCACGTCGCCAAGGCTCCGCGTTCCCTCGCTGTGGTGTCCATCAGGGGGCATCGCCCTCCGGTCTGCTTCGCTACGACCTCCATGCGATGTCCTCGGCTGCGCCGAGGGCGCTACGCGCAATCCCCTGATGAACCCCACCACTCGGCCTGCCGAAGGGGCGGGTAGATCAAGATCAAAAGCCAAAGCCAAAGCCAAAGCGAACAAGCGAACAAGCGAACAAGCGAGCAAGCGAAGCCAAAAGTGTTCGTAACAGTTCTTCAATGCCTCTGATGAGCGTTGCTGTTACAGGCTAGGACCCGGCCCCTTTTCCAGTAGAGCCGAGCGGAGGTGTCATCCAGGGGGATGGCGCGAAGCGCCCCTCGGCGAAGCCGAGTTCCGCCGCAATGCGGCGCCCCCTGGATGGCACCGGAGCGAGGGTATGGCGAGCCTGGGCGAGGGACCGGATGGGGGGGCAAGCGTTTTTGCTTACTTTTTTGGCGTTTGAAAAAAGTGAGTCGCCGTAAGGGCGAAACCAGTAAGACGTCGTTACCGCAGTAACGGATATGTACCCGGTCAAATCGCCGTAATGGAGAAACCGTCAGCTGCCGTTACCGCAAAAACGGATATGTACTCTGACAAAGAAGTCTTAAGGCTACGCCCCCCCATCTCCTTGATAAAGGCCATCTAACGGCCTTTATTCATCATGCCAGCGAATGTCTCGCCATTCAGGCTCTACACCAAAGCGCCGGGTTAACAAAAGATAACGTGACGTCGATTGTCAGACCTTTCCAAAGCTGGATAGGATAGGTCAGCTTCAGAAGGGGCTCTAGATTGCTGGTTTCAGGACAACGATCCGAAACGGCAAATCGGAAAAAACGCCCTGTACGGTGCCCTGAAAGGTTGAATGACCTAACAATAATAATGGGGGAAAGGTCTATGAGTGAGCCTGTCATGGGTGTGGTTTTTTGCCGCCCGCCGGCGTTACGCAGATTCGCGTTGCTGGCTACAGCGCTCTCGCTGTTGGGTGTTGCTGCTCTGTCGACACCCGTCCAGGCCGCTGCCACGGCGGCGGTCGACACTGTCTATTCGATTGAATCCGCAAAGTCTGCCAAAGGCCTGATGCTTGGCGTCGTGCATGCCGGCGCGCGTCTGGTAGCCGTGGGTGATCGCGGTCATATTCTCTATTCCGATGACCAGGGCAAAACCTGGACCCAGGCCAAAGTCCCGAGCCGACAGCTGCTGACGGCGGTGTTCTTTGTCGACGACAAACACGGTTGGGCGGTCGGGCATGACGCGCAGATTCTCGCCAGTGAAGACGGCGGCGCAACCTGGACCAAGCAATTCGAAGACTTGAAGCGTGAAGCGCCGCTGCTTGACGTCTGGTTCAAGGACGCCAGCAACGGCTTTGCCGTGGGCGCTTATGGCGCGCTGCTGGAAACCACCGACGGCGGCAAGAACTGGGAAGACGCCAGCGATCGCCTGGACAACCAAGACCAATACCATCTCAATGGCATTGCGGCGGTCAAGAATTGCGGTCTGTTTATCGTCGGCGAGCAGGGCAGCATGTTCCGCTCCGCCGATTGGGGACAAACCTGGGAGCGCCTCGAGGGCCCGTATCATGGTTCGTTATTTGGCGTGATTGGGACCCGCCAGCCCGGCACACTGCTGGCCTACGGTCTGCGCGGCAATCTGTTTCGTTCCACTGATTTCGGCAGCACCTGGGCGCCGGTTGAGCTGAAAGCCGCCCGCGGTGCACTCGAATTCGGTCTGTCCGGCGCAGCATTGCTCGACGACGGTTCGCTGGTCATCGTCGGCAACGGCGGTAGCGTGGTGCGCAGTAGCGACGATGGCTTGACCTTCAGCGTATTCAATCGACCTGACCGCATTTCCTTGTCGGCGGTCACGGCGGCGGGTAATGGCAACTTGATTCTGGTGGGACAGGGCGGCGTTCGCGCTACCACGCCAACCGGCGCTGAGCTGGGCAAATAATAAGAAGGCGGGGATTTTCATGAGCAGTCAGCACGAAGAACAGATTTCCATAAGCAGTCATCACCAAGACAAGGCAACGTATCTCGAACGCCTGATTTTCAACAACCGCCCGGCAGTGATCGTCATCTGTCTGCTGGTCAGCGTTTTCCTGTTCTGGCAAGCAACGCTGATCCGGCCGTCCACAAGCTTCGAAAAAATGATTCCGCTCAAACACCCCTTCATCGAGAAGATGCTTGAGCACCGCAACGATTTGGCCAACCTGGGCAACACTGTGCGGATCTCGGTGGAAGCCACCGATGGCGACATTTTCTCCACGGAGTACATGGAGACTCTGCGGCAGATCAACGACGAGGTGTTCTACATCTCCGGTGTTGACCGTTCCGGCCTCAAATCCCTGTGGAGCCCCAGCGTTCGCTGGACTGAAGTAACCGAGGAAGGTTTCGCCGGTGGTGAGGTGATTCCGCAGAGCTACAACGGCTCGGCCGACAGCCTGGAGCTGTTGCGCAATAACGTCCTCAAGTCCGGCCAGGTCGGTCGCCTGGTATCCAACGATTTCAAATCGAGCATTGTCGATATCCCGTTGCTGGAGTCCTATCCGGACCCGGAAGACCAGGGCAAGTTGCTTGCACTGGATTACCAGAAATTCTCCCATGAGCTTGAAGAGAAAATCCGTAACAAGTTCGAAGCGCAAAACCCCAACGTGAAGATCCACATCGTCGGATTCGCCAAGAAAGTCGGCGACCTGATTGATGGCCTGATCATGGTGGTGATGTTCTTCGGCATCGCTTTCATCATCACCCTGGTGTTGCTGTACTGGTTCACCAACTGCCTGCGCAGTACCGTCGCGGTGTTGAGTACCACGCTGGTGGCGGTGGTCTGGCAACTCGGGCTGATGCACGCTTTCGGTTTCGGGCTGGACCCGTATTCGATGCTGGTGCCGTTTCTTATTTTCGCCATCGGTATTTCCCATGGCGTACAGAAGATCAACGGTATCGCCTTGCAGTCCAGCGGGGCCGACAACGCCCTGACTGCCGCGCGGCGGACGTTCCGGCAGTTGTTCTTGCCGGGGATGATCGCGATTCTGGCCGATGCGGTGGGCTTCATCACTTTGCTGATCATTGATATCGGCGTGATTCGCGAACTGGCCATCGGCGCGTCCATCGGCGTGGCGGTGATTGTGTTCACCAACCTGATCCTGTTGCCAGTAGCGATTTCCTACGTCGGCATCAGCAAGCGCGCCGTCGACCGCAGTAAGAAAGACGCGGTGCGCGAACATCCGTTTTGGCGCTTGCTGTCGAACTTTGCCAGCCCGAAAGTCGCACCGGTGTCGATTGCCCTGGCCCTGTTGGCCTTCGGCGGTGGCCTCTGGTACAGCCAGAACCTGAAGATCGGCGACCTCGATCAAGGTGCGCCGGAGCTGCGTCCTGATTCGCGCTACAACAAGGACAACAACTTCATCATCAGCAACTACTCCACCAGTTCCGATGTACTGGTGGTGATGGTCAAGACCGCCCCGGAAGGCTGCTCGCGTTACGCCGCAATGGCGCCGATCGATGAGTTGATGTGGAAGATGCAGAATACCGAGGGCGTGCAGTCGGCGATTTCCCTGGTGACGGTCTCCAAGCAGATGATCAAGGGCATGAACGAGGGCAACCTGAAATGGGAAACCCTGTCGCGCAATCCGGACGTGTTGAACAACTCCATCGCTCGTGCTGATGGTCTGTACAACAACAGTTGCTCGCTGGCGCCGGTATTGGTGTTCCTCAACGACCACAAGGCCGCAACCCTTGATCGCGCGGTGCATGCGGTGCAGGAGTTCGCCAAGGAGAACAACAAGGACGGCCTGGAATTCATCCTCGCGGCCGGTAACGCCGGGATCGAAGCGGCCACCAACGAAGTGATCAAGGAGTCGGAGCTGACCATCCTGGTCCTGGTGTACATCTGTGTGGCGACCATGTGCATGATCACCTTCCGTTCATGGGCGGCGACCTTGTGCATTGTGCTGCCGCTGGTGCTGACCTCGGTGCTCGGCAACGCCCTGATGGCCTTCATGGGCATCGGCGTGAAAGTCGCGACCTTGCCGGTGGTGGCGCTGGGCGTGGGGATCGGTGTCGATTACGGCATCTATATTTACAGCCGCCTCGAAAGCTTCCTGCGTGCCGGTCTGCCACTGCAAGAGGCCTATTACCAGACACTGAAATCCACCGGTAAAGCGGTGCTGTTCACTGGTCTGTGCCTGGCCATCGGTGTCTGCACCTGGATCTTCTCGGCAATCAAGTTCCAGGCCGATATGGGCCTGATGCTGACCTTCATGCTGTTGTGGAACATGTTCGGCGCGTTGTGGCTGTTGCCCGCGTTGGCGCGGTTCCTGATCAAACCGGAGAAACTGGCCGGGCAAAAGGGTAATTCGTTGTTTGCCCATTAAGGGTTAGTTGAAATCGAGTAGGAGGCGGGGTCACCCCCGCCGTCCTCTCACACCACCGTACGTACGGTTCCGTATACGGCGGTTCAAGCTATGCGGCTAAGCCGGTTTATCGTATCCAGTATTGAGACCAGCCCCAGC
>NZ_JBVASJ010000018.1:0-111317 GCF_057813935.1 Pseudomonas sp. F220 | reverse complement strand
GCCGGTGTATTCGAGTTCGGAGAAGGTCTTCTGCACGCGCGTAACGCTCACGGAGAGGGTGGTTGGTTGAAGGTACTCAGTGTGCCAAGGGTGGGGACGGTTGGCTATTTTTGCAGCGTCTCCTTAGCACTGCATTGTTTCTGCCCTCACATCGTGACTCGCCGAATTGGACACAAACACACAGAAACCAAAAGTTTATAAAAACAAATAATTGGGAAAATTATTTTCAACTATTATCAGCTTGAATCAGACAGATAAAAATAGAGTGCTGGTCGAGATTACGCATACGACCTTTTCTTTGAGCGTGTGCGAAAAACATTTGGAGAGTATCCAAAATTCATGAGACATCCTTCTGCCTTACAACATTATGATTACGTCTAAACATATTAGCCGGATCATATTTTTTCTTTGCTTTGAACAGCCGATCTTCATCCCTTACAAAAACCAGTTCATTATTTTTTTCCTCACCAGATGTATAGTTGGAGTATGAAGAAAACTCCCGACCATACGCTATAGACTCCGCCGCATCTTTAACCCAGCCGATGTACACTGAGTCATCACTTAAAGATATCCAGCGAGCACAAAACAAAATACCATACTCTTTATTCAGTAATGGAAATGCTGATTCTACGGGCCGTTGTTGTCTTCGAGACGCGTTAAGATGCTCGACAGTTATACTGCAACTTGAACCGGGCATTTTCGCCCCACACTCTAATAGTAAGCGAGAGATATCTGCCCCCATAACGTCAGGACAGACTGACTTCCAGTACCCTCTCATTGGTAATGAAAAGCGTTCGTCAGACCACGATTGCCATAATACATAATCATCCGTTATAAACGCATGCCTTATAGTCGGCCCCAAATACTCCTCAAACGTCTTTATTTCCAAAAGATCGGTTGAATCACATAGGCAAAAATCAATAGAAAGTCTACATCCTCCCTCGACTCCAGACTGTTGAAGCACAGGAGCAACAACCAGATTCGACGGACAATGCTTATCTAGATAAACAATCAGGTTATTGAAAACATCTTTGATATCGCTGTCGAACACCTCTATTGATCCGCAATAGACAGTGGGCATTTTCGATAAAGTGTATCTGAATTCAAGCACTACACCAAAATTCCCTCCCCCACCCCGGAGCGCCCACAATAGATCTTCATGGCCCGGATCTTCAGCTTTGACGATATCCCCCGTAGCCAGTAGTACATCCGCACCCACTAAGTTTTCACACGTAAACCCGAACGTGCCCAAAAGCCATCCAATCCCTCCCCCCAAGGTCAATCCAGCAATGCCTGTATCACTCACCGTGCCGGTAGGTATTACAAACCCTCTATTGCAAAGTGCATGATCCACATCACTTAAACGAGCACCTGGAAAAACACTCGCAATACCCTTTGCCTCATCAACCACGACACCTCTGTAGGGTGAAAAATCAAGGAGTATTCCTCCTTGTGTAGTACCAAACCCTGCAATATGATGTCCGCCGCCCCTTATCGCGAGTTCTATATCATTGACTTCTATAAAACCAATGAGCTCTCTCAATGCCGAACGGTTCATGGTACGAACGATCATCAATGGATAGAGGTCGTGCATTCGGTTATAGACCTGCCTCGCCTCTTCATAGGCACAGTCGCCAGGAAATAGAATACTGACGTCCTTGTACTTACTCAAAAGTGCTTTTCCAAAGTCACCGTTATTCATCGATACGAGACCACGCACTAAATTGCCAACACCCGTATGAACTACTCATCATGTAACTCCTACACAACCAAATTATGCCTACCCCTTGAATCCTAATAATCCAATACCTCGGTGTAAAGTTCACCGAGCCCTGTACTGTCCTTCTAAATATTTCCAGCCATATTGCCACCACCCAATAGTGACGCCATTAGTTCCTTGTCAGCTGTAGGATTTCCGCCCTAGGCTAATCATCCATATCCCGCATCAAGCTATTTATTATTTCATCACTTTTCGCGCGCAACCAATTTTGCCTTTATGCATAACATAGAGCATTAGACTATTTTCAAACTATTTCTTCACACTCCCACCTCATCAATATTTCAAAGTCGTCATACTGAAATAACTTGAACACAGTTATGTAGCCAACCACGGTATCAATGGCACGTTTTGACAAAGCATCTTTGTGCAAGATAACTACTTTGTTTCAAAATGGTTTTTTATAGAGCATGGCAGACTCTCCATAGGAATGGACGAGGTCAGCGCAAAAAAGTGGAACGCCTCAAGGAGCAGATGTTCTATAACTGAATGCAGTTTCCTGCCGCGCGATCCGCTCGTGGTGCGCGACCTTTCTCACTGCCTATGAGGTTTCCCATGACCGTTACCGTCAATACCGAATCCAGCGAAGTCTTTCGTCACAGTATCCAGATCGATGACCATGAACTCTTCACCGACCTGCCCAAAGCCCAAGGCGGTGAGGGTTCTGCACCAGAGCCCCACGATTACTTCGACGCCGCGCTGGGTGCCTGCAAAGCCCTGACCCTCAAGCTCTATGCGCAAAAGAAAGACATCCCGCTGACTGGCGTCACCGTCGAAGTCAAACACGACAACAGCCAGGAGCAGAAAGGCAAATACGCCCTGCAGGTCAAGCTCACCCTGAAGGGTGTGCTCACCGACGCCCAGCGTGAAGAACTGCATCGCGTGGCTGATCGCTGCCCGGTACACAAGCTGATGACTACCACTGAAGTCACCATCGAAACCCTTCTGTCTGAAGGCGCTTTCAGCCAGTAGCGGCAGGTGCAGTCTCAGCGGGTTATGCCCTGCCATATAACCCGCTGAGACAAACATCCCTTTCACGTCCATTGGTTTGAAACCTTGTAAAAACGCCTGATGTAGTCAACGATGTTATTTGGCCTTCGTCCTTTGTCTTGTGCCACGGACCCTGTCCCTTTTCCTGAATGTTCAGGACTAAAGTTTGCGCACTTTACCCATACAAGACCTGAAGACAGCAGACTCGACGGTCCTCGCGGACAGTCAACGTTGCTGCATTCTCAGCGAAAAGGGACGCCATGCCAGAATATGAAAGCGCCGTCGGCTCCGGGCCCGGTATTACATTCAGTGATAGTCCCAAGCGTTTGCGCAACTCCTGGACACTCAGGATCTCTTCGATTACGGCCTTCTGTCTTTTCACGGCAACTCCCGGATACGGCCAGAATTTACCGAATATGCCAACCGCAGCGGACGTCGAAAACGTTACGGTGATTCAGGCACAGCAGATCGTCTCCAAGGCCACCCTTGAAGCCGTTCGGTGGAGCGGCCCAGCTTCCGGCCCATCTGCTCAGCGGGGCAAGAGCATTGCCTTTGTCGCAGAAGATTTACGTAACGGGGGGATTCTCGGTGTCGCACAGGGTACCCGCGAGGCGGCTGCGGCGATGGGCTGGACGCTGAAGGTATTCGACGGTGGTGGATCATCCGCGGGACGCGCAAAAGCCTTTGCCGATGCCTTGGCAGCAAAACCCGATGGCCTCATTCTGTGCGGCTCCGATGCGCTTGAGAACAATGCGGCGCTGACCCCCTTCGCCCGCCAGGGGGTGCCGGTGGTTGGCTGGCACGTCGGGGCACAGCCCGGCCCCATTCGTGGTACCCCGGTGGCTATGAACGTCACGACGGATCCGCTGGAGGTGGCTCGCCTCACGGCCATGGCGGCAGTGGCACAGTCAAACGGACACGCCGGCGTTGTCATTCTGACCGACTCCAAATACAGCATCGCTATGGCGAAGGCCAAGGCCATGGAAAACGTCATCCGGGCCTGTCGGGAATGCACATTGCTGGAAGTGCGCGATGTTGCGATCTCGGAAAGTGGCGAAAAGATGCCTGCGATCACCAAGGAGTTGCTTCAGCGCTACGGCAAGCGCTGGACCCATACGCTGGCCATCAACGATATCTATTTTGACTACTCGATTGCCACACTGACCAACGCCGTGATACCCAGTGACGGAATCAGTCTGTTGTCTGCCGGTGATGGCAGCGCGTCGGCTTTTTTACGTATACAGGCAAAAACCTACCAGACCGTTACGGTCGCCGAGCCGCTCAACCTGCATGGCTGGCAAGTGGTGGATGAATTGAACCGGCTGTTTGCCGGACAGCCTGTGAGCGGCTTCGTGGCACCGATTCACCTGGTCAATGCCGACAATATTGCCTTCGACGGCGGGAAAAAATTTCAGTACGACCCTGACAATGGCTACCGAGACATCTATCGCCACCTATGGAATCCCTGACATTGGACGTTACTACCCGGCTCGCAAGTCTGTATCGCCAGCTATTACCGCAATCGCTGCGCGCACAGTTCACATTGGCTTTTCTGGCGCTGGCGCTGCTGATCCTGGCGGGTGGCGCGACTGCGGTCTACGCCTTGCGAACCTCAAACAGCGCCACTCGCCAGCTGACGGATGAACGACTGATCCGTATGCAATATGGACAGGACATGTTGCAGAATACGTTGTTGATCGAACGCCAGACCGATCAGCTACTGACAGCTCGCTCTTCCGACACCCTGCGCTCAAGCTATGCGGCGACAGTCGAACAGCTTGAAGCGCTTGATCAGCTGGTGCTGCTGCTGGCAGCCGCGAACAGCGGTGTGGCCATACTCGATTTGCATCAGTCGAGTCAGCTGTTCCGCAATACCGCCAACATCGTGGCGCAACTGCGCGAAAGCATGCTGCAAACCGAAGTCACCTTCGAACAAAACCTGGTGGATTGCACCGCCCGGTTAACCGCAGCCCAGACCCGGGCCAGCCTGGAACTGGCGGTTTTACTCTACGATCTGCCGCAAGCCAATGACAGTAATGCCGTGAAAAAGCTGCGCACCCGGTATGAACACATATCACGTACCGCAGACAAGTTTCCCGACCCGCACCTCGATATTCCCGATCTGTTCTCCCTGCGCCTGAAGCTGATCAATCAGAACAATGTCATGCAGCGCTTTCTTGAGGAACTGAGAAATCAGGCCAGCATCCTGGTCGCGGCGGCTCGCGCGCAATCCACCGCTTACACAGAAGACTATCGCGAAGCCGTGCAGCATCTGGTCGAGGCCTCCAATCGCAGCCAGCAATGGGTGCTGATCATGTTGGGCGCCAGTCTGGTCCTCGCCTGGTTTGTAAGCCGCGTGTTCATGGGCCGCCATGTACTCGCGCGCCTGAATGAAATAAGCCGGCAACTACGCCAGGAGCACGTCGACGACAGGCAATTAATGATGGTGGAACAAGGGAAGGACGAGATTGGCAACATGGCCCGCGCGGTGAATCAGTTCCTCAAAAATCGTCATCAGCTGGAAATAAAAACGACCCAATTGAGTACTGCCACAGATCGACTCGCGGTACAAAACACCCAATTACAACAAGAAGCCATCATCCGAGCTGGACAAGGTCATGTCCTCGAACTGATTGCGAGGAGTACCGAGCTCGAAGAAGTCCTCGACAGCCTCGCTCACCTGGTTGAGTCACAACTGGAAGGGATGATGGTCTCCGTCCTGCTGTTGGACGAAGATGGCAAGCACCTGCTGCATGGGGCAGCCCCCAGCCTGCCGAAGGCCTATACCCAGCTCATTGACGGGATTGCGATCGGTCCGAAAGTCGGCTCATGCGGCACCGCTGTCTATCGACGAGAACCGGTCATCGTCACGGATATCGAGCAAGACCCGCTGTGGGAGGAGTACCGCTCTGTCGCTGCGCCCTATGGATTTCGCGCCTGCTGGTCGACGCCGATTCTGTCCCATGAGCAAAAAGTATTGGGCACATTAGCCTTGTATTCCAGCACCGTGCGCAGCCCGAGTTCGACCGAAACGCAATTGATTGACATGGCGACGCACCTTGCCGGCATCGCCATAGAACGCCAACACACCGAAAAACGCATCCGCTACATGGGCGACCATGATGCGCTGACCGGTCTGCCAAATCGCACTCTTCTCGAAGACCGTCTCAAACAGGCGATACTTTACGCTCAGCGCTACAGCCGCCTGGTGACGGTTGTGTTCCTCGACCTGGATAAATTCAAGCTGGTGAACGACAGCCTGGGGCACAGCGCCGGAGACGAACTGCTGAAAACCGTCGCCCGGCGCATGTTGGAGTGCGTACGCCGCACCGACACCGTGGTGCGGCTGGGTGGCGACGAGTTTGTGATCATCCTGTTCGACCAGCCTTCCAACCTCGACGACATTACTCCGGCCCTGCGCAAGATTCAGGAAGCCATCCTGGAGCCGATTCAGCTCAGCGGGCATACACTCCACATCACCTGCAGCATAGGCTTGGCCACCTACCCTGCCGACGGCTGCGATACCGACACCTTACTGAGCAATGCTGACGCGGCCATGTACCGAGCCAAGGAACTGGGTCGTAACAGTTACCAGTTCTATACCCGTGAGATGAATAGCAAAGTTCAGGGCAAACTCGCCATGCAAAGCGGCCTTCGAAATGCAATCAACCATAATGAATTCCTGCTGCTGTACCAGCCACAGGTGGATCTACAGTCGGGTCAGATTATCGGTGTGGAAGCGCTGATCCGCTGGCAGCACCCCACGCTCGGCATTGTGTCTCCGAGCAAATTCATTCCGCAGGCCGAAGAAACCGGTTTGATCGTTCCCATCGGTGACTGGGTGATTCACACCGCATGCCGGCAAAACAAGGCCTGGCAGGACGCGGGCAAGCCGCCGATCACCATGTCGGTGAATATTTCAGCACGCCAATTCATTGAAAGGGACCTGATCAGCCGGGTGAGGCATGCCTTGCAGGAAACCGGACTGGACCCGAGGTACCTTGAGTTGGAGCTGACCGAAAGCCTGATCATGCAAGACCTTCAGCAAGCCATTATCAAGATGAAGGAGCTGCAATCGATGGGGATCCAGCTCTCGATCGACGACTTCGGCACCGGCTATTCCAGCCTCGCCGCGTTGAAAACTTTCCCGATCGCTCGACTGAAGATCGATCAGTCTTTCGTGCGCGACCTCCCCGATAACGAGAATGACAGGGCCATCGCCACCGCGGTGATTTCATTGGGGCACAAACTGAACCTCAAAGTCATTGCCGAAGGTGTCGAAACCGAACAGCAGCAAACCTTCCTGCGTGAAAATGGCTGTGATGAAATGCAAGGCTACCTTTTCAGCGAAGCCGTCAGCGCAGAGGAAATCGATCTTTTGCTGCTCTCACCCCGGTTGCCTCAACCGGGACCCGCGCCCTATCGCCAGACCTAGCGGCGGCTCACCTGAAGGCGCCTTCAGCCAGTTTCGGCAGGTGTCGCCTCAGCGGGTTATGCTCTGTCGTATAACCCGCTGAGCCTGGAATGCACCATGAATACACTGACCGTGATCCGTCCGCGCCTCGAGGATGTTGAAGGACAACCGATCCTTCGCCCGCTACCGTCGGCCAAGTGCCGCAGCGTTGGGCCTTTCGTGTTTTTCGACCACATGCTCGAAACCCGCTATCCGGCAGGCAAAGGCATGAACATCCGCCAGCATCCGCATATTGGTCTGTCTACTCTGACCTATCTGTTCAAAGGGGAAATCCAGCATAAGGACAGCCTTGGCTCGGATCAGTTGGTGAAGCAAGGAGACGTCAGCTGGATGACTGCGGGCAGCGCTATCGCTCATGTCGAACGTACCCCTGAATCACTCAAGGCCAGCGGCTTCAGCATGCACGGCTTGCAAATATGGCTGGCCTCGCCGAAAGAACACGAACAAGGTCCAAGCCATTACAGCCACTACCCGGCCGAAAGCCTACCGATCAGCGATAACCTCGGGGTGCAGATCCGGATGATTGCCGGTTCAGGCTTTTGCCTGGAGTCACCGGTGCCGGTGCTCTCCCCTACGCTGTACGCCGAACTGCATCTGCAAACGGCAACAACCTTGTTGATTCCCGACGAACATGAAGAGCGCGCGCTGTATGTGCTCGACGGTGACGCGCAATTGGACGGCGAGCCCGTTGAAGTACGCTCGCTGGTGGTTTTGCCTGTTGGGGAAACCATGACCCTGTTCGCTGAAAGCGATTGTCATGCGGTGCTATTTGGCGGCGCCCCAATGGACGGGCCTCGCCGGATCAACTGGAACTTCGTTGCCAGTGACCCAATCCTGATCGACCAGGCCCGCACACGCTGGGCGGCCGGGGATTGGCCGACGGTGCCGGGTGAGAGTGAGCGGATTGAGTTGCCCATGAAGCGAAGCGAACCGACCCTGCTCTAGAGTTGAAGATCGATCCGATCTCTTATTCCCTGGTGTCATCTACATCGCGATAAGGCCCATACAGACACCAACCCAATCAGGGCTAGAAACAGATGCTCACTCAGTCCTTGAACACTTCATCCAACAAATTGTGCATCGACATGAAAGCCCGGCTCGCGGTCTTGGCGTCGTACATCATCTTGCCCGGCACATTGGCCTGTGGATCGGTGAAGGAATGCACTGCGCCGCCGTAGCTAAGCAGTTGCCAGTCGACACCGACCGCATTCATCTCATCTTCGAAAGCAGGCAGTTGCTCTTTGGCAACCAATGGGTCAGAGGCGCCGTGCAGCACCAGCACCGAACCTTTGATGTTCATGGCATCTGCCGGATTCGGCGTATCCAGCGTACCGTGGAACGACACGGCAGCTTTCAACGGTGCACCAGTACGGGCCAGTTCCAGCGAGCAGCAACCACCGAAGCAGAAACCGAAGGTCGCCAGTTTCGAGGTATCAACTGCTGCTTCGCCTTGGCTTTGCAGCGCCTCGAACGCCGCCTGCATACGCTTGCGCAGCAGGGCCCGGTCATTTTTCAACGGCATCATCGCCGCACCCGCCTCGTCGCCATTTTTTGGACGAACTGATTGACCATAGAGGTCAGCAATCAGCACCACATAGCCTTTGGCGGCCACGGACTCGGCAATCTTCTCGGCACCCGCGCCGACGCCCATCCAGTTCGGCGCCATCAACAGGCCCGGGCGTGCCCCCTTATGGCTGGCATCGAACGCCAGACGGCTTTCATAGGTTTGTCCATCGACCTGATAGACCACGGAACGAACAGTGACTCGGCTCATTTCAGACTCCCAGTAGGAACACCCCAGAATGAAAAAACCCGCCGAAGCGGGTTTTTTTACAACCTTGTTAAACCGACAGCTCAACCAGCAGCTTGTTTAACCGGCGCACATAGGCGGCCGGGTCTTTCAAGCTGTCACCGGCTGCCAGGGCAGCCTGATCAAAGAGGATGTGCGACAGGTCGCCGAAACGCTCTTCGCTCTGCTCGTTGTCGAGCTTCCCGATCAACGGGTGAGCCGGGTTGAATTCGAAGATTGGCTTGGAGTCCGGGACTTTCTGGCCGCTGGCTTCGAGGATCTGACGCATCTGCATGCCCAGGTCCTGCTCACCGATAGCCAGGATCGCCGGGGAATCGGTCAGACGGTGGGAAACCCGTACTTCGCTGACAGCCTCGCCCAACGCGGTTTTGATGCGCTCGACCAAACCTTCTTTGGTCTTGGCGACTTCTTCGGCAGCCTTCTTGTCCTCTTCCGAATCCAGGTTGCCCAAGTCCAGGTCACCGCGCGCCACGTCGACAAAGCTCTTGCCGTCGAAGTCGCTGAGGTAGCTCATCAGCCACTCGTCGATACGGTCGGTCAGCAGCAGCACTTCGATGCCTTTCTTGCGGAAGACTTCCAGGTGCGGGCTGTTCTTGACGGCTTCGTACTTCTCACCCGTCAGGTAGTAAATCTTGTCCTGACCTTCCTTGGCGCGAGCCAGGTATTCGGCCAGGGCAACCACTTGCTCGCCGCCTTCTTCGTGAGTCGAAGCAAAACGCAACAGGCCAGCGATTTTCTCTTTGTTGGCGAAGTCTTCAGCCGGGCCTTCTTTCATGACCTGACCGAAGTTTTTCCAGAAGCCTTTGTATTGCTCAGGTTCGTTCTTCGCCAGTTTTTCCAGCATGTCGAGAACGCGCTTGGTCAGCGCCGACTTCATGGAGTCGATGATCGGGTCTTTCTGCAGGATTTCCCGCGACACGTTTAGCGACAGGTCGTTGGAGTCGACCACGCCTTTGATGAAGCGCAGGTACAGCGGCAGGAACGACTCAGCCTGATCCATGACGAATACGCGCTGCACGTACAGCTTAAGGCCACGCGGCGCTTCACGCTGGTACAAATCGAACGGAGCACGAGCCGGTACGTAAAGCAGCGAGCTGTATTCCAGCTTGCCTTCGACCTTGTTGTGGCTCCAGCTCAGCGGGTTCTCGAAATCGTGGGCGACGTGCTTATAAAACTCCTGATACTCCGCCTCCGCAACTTCAGTGCGAGGGCGAGTCCACAGAGCGCTGGCGCGGTTGACGGTTTCCCATTCAAGCGCTGGCGCCTCTTCGCCTTCGGCTGCTGCCTGCTCTTTAGGCAGCTCGATTGGCAAAGCAATGTGGTCAGAGTACTTCTTGACGATGTTGCGCAGACGCCAACCATCGGCGAATTCGTTTTCACCGGATTTCAGGTGCAACACGATGCGGGTACCGCGCTCGGCTTTCTCAAGGGTAGCGACTTCAAATTCGCCTTCGCCCTTGGACGACCAGTGCACGCCTTCGCTGGCAGCGAGGCCGGCACGGCGGCTGAACACATCCACTTTATCGGCAACGATGAACGCGGAGTAGAAACCGACGCCGAACTGACCGATCAGGTGCGAGTCTTTCTTCTGATCGCCTGAAAGGTGTTTCATGAAGTCAGCAGTGCCAGACTTGGCGATGGTCCCCAGGTGGGTGATCACATCTTCGCGGCTCATGCCGATGCCGTTGTCTTCGAGGGTGACGGTTTTCGCGTCTTTGTCGAAGCTCACACGGATTTTCAGCTCGGCGCCGCCTTCCAGCAAATCAGGCTTGGACAGCGCTTCGAAACGTAATTTGTCGACAGCGTCAGAGGCGTTCGAGATCAATTCGCGAAGGAAAATTTCCTTGTTGGAATACAGCGAATGGATCATGAGGTGCAGCAGTTGCTTTACCTCGGTCTGGAAGCCCAGGGTTTCCTTTTGAGTTTCCACGCTCATGGTCATCAAACTCCAAATGGATGGCATTGGCCGCGCCCTAGAGGGTTGGCGGCGGGATGTCATCAAAGTTGGGGGCTAAGACGGAGATTTCAAGGGCTTACAGCTTCTTCAATTTTGAAATGCGCCCGCGCTGTAGCTATCGGCTCCGCCTGAGTGCTTTGCCACGCCGTGATCGCCACGTTGGCCACCCGTCGCCCCTGACGGCAGACCTGGCATTTGGCATAGGTATCGCGAAACTGTCCTGCACGCAGGTAGTCGAGGGAGAAGTCGATAATTTTCGGTACACCGGGGGACCCGGTGAAGACCAGCAAATGCAGCGCCGCGGCCAGTTCCATGAAGCCGGCAATCACCCCGCCATGAATGGCTGGCAATAATGGGTTGCCAATATTGTCTTTGTTGGCCGGCAGGCGAAACAGCAACTCATCGCCCAGGCGTGAGCACTCGACACCGATCAGCTTGGCGTAGGGGATCAGCTCCAGCAGCGCAGCGTAATCACCCTGCGCATGAGCCTGTTGCAATTGCTCCTTGAAGTTGTCCGTCATACCGCACCGCCACTGATTGCACCGCCAAAGCCTTTTGTGCCTTTGATGCCCTTGCCCATGCGCATAAAGGTCCCCACCACATGGGCGATCGGGTGTTCGGGATCATCCTGATAGGCAAATCCGCGAGCGAATATCACGTCGGTGGTCACCCGATAGCACTGAGCAAAACCATAGACGTCCTTATGCGGCTCCGCGGGATGCATGTAGTCGATGCGCAGATCCAGGGTCGGACAGACCTCGAACTCCGGCAACACACATAAGGTCGCCATGCCGCAGGCGGTGTCCATCAACGACGTCAACGCTCCGCCGTGAATCACCCCTGTTTGTGGATTACCGACGATTTGCGCGCTGTAAGGCAGAATCACTGTGATGCCATCCGTCGAAGCGCTGTGAACGCGCATCCCCAACACCTGGCAATGGCGCAGAGCTGACAGAAAACGCGTCGCGCGCTCAAAAATAAGGTTTTGCGCCATTCGATTTAGTCTCTTGTTAGTCTCGCCACGGTGCATTTAATAACCCGCGTAAAAGTTCCGTAACGAAGGCAGTTTATATATCTGTGGATTTCAAGGAACTTAACCCACTGGGCTGTGCTCGAAAGGCCAGAAGATATCTTCAATAGGAGAAACACCCCATGCGTAAGACTTTAGCTATTGCCTTGATGTTGACCGCTACCCTCGGTCTCGCTGCTTGCGGTAAAAAAGCCGAGGACAAAGCTCAAGCTACTAACCAACCGGCTGAGCAAGCCCAACAGAAAATGAGCGAAGCTCAGGATAAAGTGAACGAGGCGGCGAAAGAAAACGCCGATGCTGCCAAAGATCAGGCTGATTCCAACAAAGCAGCCACCGAAGCAACTGCTCCAGCAGCAGCGCCTAAAAACTAATCCGGTTTTAGCGCGCTTCAAAAAGAAAGCCCGCCGAGTGCGGGCTTTCTTTTGTCTGAAAAATATTCAAACCAGTACCGAGCGAAACGTCGGACTAAGCATCAATAACAATGAACACACTAACCCGACAAACCAGACCAGACTGCGCTGCCAGGCCAGATCCGCCCAATAGCACAATAAGTAAATGACTCGCGCGATCACAAAGATGATCGCCAACCACTCGATCAGCCATCCCGCCGTCTGCGTGGTATGCGCCATCAACACTCCCACCGCAAACAATATAAAGGCTTCAAAACTGTTCTGATGTGCCGCCACTGCGCGGGCACCAAAGCCCGTGAGCTGCGCCTGCTGAGCACGGGGCAGATGGTTGTCGTAAACGCCTTGTTCCTTCATCGCCTTGGCCACGGGCATACGCGCCACGAAAATCAGCAGGGCACTGATAAACACACACCAGAACGGGATACTCATCAGCTCATCTCCTTACTCGCCTCAGGTAATGGCGCCTCTGTAGGGGTATAGACCATGACGTCCAATACGTCGGAATGAAATTCCCGGCGATACAGCACCAACACCACACCGGTACTCATCAACATGAACAGCCAAGGACTGACGAACCAGGCCAGCATGGTCATTCCGAAATAATAAGAGCGCAGGCCGAAGTTGAACTGGTTAGCCGCCATGGAAATCACCCGTGCCGCGCGCGAGGCAAAGGCTTTACGCTCCTGTTCGGAGACATGTCGCTCGCCAATCATCGGCGCCGAGCCAATCAGAATCGCCGCGAAGTTGTATTGGCGCATGCACCAACTGAACGTAAAGAAGGCATAGACAAAGACGACTGCCAGACACAACAGTTTGATCTCCGACATGCCCTGAGAGGCCTGCTGCACCATCGGTATGTCCGCCAACAGCGACACCGCACGCTCGGAAGCGCCCAGCACGGTGAGAATACCCGCCAGGATAATCAGTGTGCTCGAGGCAAAGAACGACGCGTTGCGCTCCAGGTTGCCGACCACACTGGCGTCGGCGATGCGGTTGTCGCGCAATAGCATGCGGCGCATCCAGTCTTCGCGGTACAGGTGCAGCACGCTGGCCAGACACGCAGTATCACGGCCCTTCCAGGTCGCGTAACGGGTATAACCGCCCCAGCAAATGACGAACCAGAGCGCGGCGAGGATATGAATCAAATTAGTGTGAACGAACGACATGCGTATCCCTGAATGGCGTTGGCAGATGGGCAATCAACAATGAGCACTGCTTCGACGTTGGTACATAGAAAAAGGCACGCGCCATCGCCCATAAAAAATGCCCCGTATCGATTGATACGGGGCATTTCTGTTGTTGCTCAAAGCCCGCTTGTGGCGGGCTATGAAGCTTAAGCCAACGCTTCGCTACGCTTGCCCAGCAGGCGGTCGCACACGACAGCCACGACTAGCGTCATGACCGAAGGCACCAGCCACGCCAGTCCTTGCTCACTCAGCGGCAAGTGCGACAGCTGGGTTGGCATCCAGTCCGCCAGACCTGCGCCCTTGAGCGCATCGATCAAGCCGAAGACGAACGACACCAGCATCACCGGGCCAACAATGCGCCCCTGCTCCTGCCAGAAGTCCTTGCAGAAGCTCAGAGCCACCAGGGCAATGCATGGCGGATAGATCGCCGTCAGCACAGGGATGGAGAACTGGATCAACTTGGTCAGGCCCAGGTTAGACACCAACAACGAGAACGCTGCCAGGATAATCACCAGAGTCTTGTAGGACAGTGGCAGCACCCGGCTGAAGTACTCGGCGCAAGCGCAGGTCAGACCGACCGCTGTCACCAGACACGCCAGGGAGATCAGCACCGCGAGGAAGCCGCTTCCCAGAGAGCCAAAGGTGTGTTGCACATAAGCATGCAATACCGCCGCGCCATTGCTTGCACCAGCAGCAACTTCGTGGCTGCCCGAACCCAGGCGGAACAGGCTGATATACACCAGCGCCAGCCCCACACCGGCAATCAGACCGGCAATGATCGCGTAACGGGTGATCAGCGCCGGCGATTCGACGCCACGGGAACGGATGGCGTTAACGATGACGATACCGAACACCAGCGCACCCAGAGTATCCATGGTCAGGTAACCATTGATGAAGCCTTGGGAGAACGGTGCGGCGACGTATTCAGGGGTTGCGGTGCCGATGTCACCGGCCGGCAGTGCAAAAGCAGCAATGCCCAATGCAGCCAGCGCGATGATCTTCAACGGCGCCAGGAAACGCCCGACGGTATCCAGAAGACGGCCCGGGTACAGCGAAATGAAGAACACCAACAGAAAATACACCGAGCTGTAGAGGAACAGCGCCAGTGGGCTCTCACCGGTCAACGGCGCCAGGCCCACTTCAAAGGACACGGTCGCTGTGCGCGGTGTAGCGAACAACGGGCCGACTGCCAGATAGCACACGGCGGCCAACAGACCACCCGCGATTTTACCAATCGGGCTGCTCAGAGCGTCCATCGCTCCGCCGACCTTGGCCAGGGCGATGACGGTGACCACCGGCAAACCCACGGCGGTGATCAGAAAGCCCAGCGCCGCCATCCAGACATGAGGCCCGGACTGCAAACCGACGATAGGCGGGAAGATGATGTTGCCGGCCCCAACGAACAGGGCAAACGTCATAAAACCAAGTGCCAGGATGTCCTGGCCTTTCAACACTTTCATTCGGGAAATACCACACTACTGAATCGGAATTTAGAGAGGGATTTCCCTATGGGTGAGGGAAATGCTGTCGGTCCGTATAAGACTGACCCGTTTAGCGCGCAGCCTCCTTATGGGACGCAGACGCAAAAATGGCTGCTAGCCTAACGAATTTGCGCGACAAACGCACTGTTACAGGGCGGACTGTCCGATAGACGACATTTCCGTGTCGTGTTTATGTAGGTAAATAGCCGTTGGCCACAATGGCGCCATCGCGAGCAAGCTCGCTCCTACAATGAATGTGCGCCCTCCTGTAGGAGCAGCTTGCTCGCGATAAGGCGCCGCCACACCGCAAAAAGCACAAAGGCCACCCGAAGGTGGCCTTTGCCTGGTGTAGCGTCAGGTAAGCGCGAGGCTTACTTCATCGCCCAACCAGTCAGCTCGGACAGAGCCTTGCCGATGTCTGCCAGCGAACGCACGGTTTTAACACCTGCGTCTTCCAGGGCAGCGAACTTCTCGTCCGCAGTGCCTTTGCCGCCAGAGATGATTGCGCCAGCATGGCCCATGCGCTTGCCCGCAGGAGCAGTCACACCAGCGATGTAGGAAACAACCGGCTTGGTCACGTGAGCCTTGATGTAGGCAGCCGCTTCTTCTTCAGCCGAACCGCCGATCTCACCGATCATGACGATCGCTTCGGTCTTCGGGTCTTCCTGGAACAGCTTCAGGATGTCGATGAAGTTGGAGCCTGGAATCGGGTCACCACCGATGCCGACGCAAGTCGACTGACCGAAACCGGCGTCAGTAGTCTGCTTCACAGCTTCGTAAGTCAGGGTGCCGGAACGGGAAACGATACCGACTTTGCCTGGCAAGTGAATGTGACCTGGCATGATGCCGATCTTGCATTCGCCTGGAGTGATCACGCCTGGGCAGTTAGGGCCGATCAGGATCACACCCAGCTCGTCGCACTTGACCTTGGCATCAAGCATGTCGAGGGTCGGGATGCCTTCGGTGATGCAAACGATCAGCTTGATGCCGCCGAACGCTGCTTCAAGGATGGAATCCTTGCAGAAAGGAGCTGGTACGTAGATTACGCTGGCGGTGGCGCCAGTGGCTGCTACAGCTTCTTTCACAGTGTTGAAAACAGGCAGGTCCAGGTGAGTGGTGCCGCCTTTGCCTGGAGTTACGCCGCCAACCATCTTGGTGCCGTATTCGAGGGCTTGCTGGGTGTGGAAACTACCTTGCGAACCGGTAATACCCTGGCAAATAACTTTGGTGTCTTTATTGATCAGGACGCTCATTACTTGCCCTCCGCAGCTTTAACAACTTGTTGAGCAGCGTCGGTCAGGCTGGTAGCAGCGATGATGTTCAAACCGCTTTCTGCCAATACTTTAGCGCCCAGCTCAGCGTTGTTGCCTTCAAGGCGAACAACAACCGGGATTTTCACGCCGACTTCTTTCACTGCGCCGATGATGCCTTCGGCAATCATGTCGCAACGGACGATGCCGCCGAAGATGTTGACCAATACTGCAGCGACGTTAGTGTCGGACAGGATGATCTTGAACGCTTCGGTAACGCGTTCTTTAGTAGCACCGCCGCCCACGTCGAGGAAGTTGGCTGGTTTACCGCCATGCAGATTGACGATGTCCATGGTGCCCATAGCCAGGCCAGCACCGTTGACCATGCAACCGATGTTGCCTTCCAGTGCTACGTAGTTCAGTTCGAACTTGGCAGCGTGCGCTTCGCGCGGATCGTCTTGCGACGGATCGTGGAAAGTCTTCAGCTTAGGCTGGCGGTACATTGCGTTGGCGTCGATGTTGATCTTGGCATCGAGGCAGTGCAGGTCGCCGTCAGCTTTGATGACCAGCGGGTTCACTTCCAGCAGAGCCAGGTCGTGATCCTTGAACAGCTTGGCCAGACCAACGAAGATCTTGGCGAACTGAGCAACTTGCTTGCCTTCCAGACCCAGCTGAAAAGCCAGCTCGCGACCCTGGAATGGCTGAGCGCCAACCAGTGGGTCGATAGTGGCCTTGAGAATTTTCTCAGGGGTGTCGTGAGCGATTTTCTCGATGTCCACGCCACCTTCGGTGGAAGCCATGAACACGATGCGACGGCTCGAACGGTCAACGACAGCGCCCAGGTACAGCTCTTTAGCGATATCAGTGCACGATTCAACCAGGATCTTGGTGACTGGCTGGCCATTGGCATCAGTCTGGTAAGTCACCAGACGCTTGCCCAACCACTGTTGAGCGAATGCTTTGGCGTCTTCTTTGCTGCGAACCAGCTTTACGCCGCCCGCTTTACCGCGACCACCAGCGTGAACCTGGGCTTTAACAACCCACTCGGTGCCGCCGATTTTGTCGCAAGCTTCTGCTGCCGCTTCCGGAGTGTCTACTGCGAAACCCTGGGATACTGGCAGGCCGTATTCAGCGAACAGCTGCTTACCCTGATACTCATGAAGATTCATGCTTATTACCGTCTTCGTTAGGTACTGCGCATTCGGTGCTGCACTCGTTCAAGTGCCGCACCACCTGTGACTGCTGCTTGCGCAGTCTTCCGGTTACCCGGTGAAACTACGCAAGGCTGCGTCCAGCGGATATTCCGCGGTGAGTCTTGCTCGCAAGGCTCACGACGGGCCAACCGCCGTGGTTTCTTATTGTCTTAACGCTTTTTGCGGTTGGCGATGTGGATGGCGCCGCCATTCACTGCCAACGCAGCTTCGTGCAACGCTTCGGACAGGGTCGGATGGGAGAAGACCATCATGCCCAGGTCTTCGGCACTGGTGCCGAATTCCATGCCGATTGCGCCTTGCTGAACCAGTTCTGCTGCGCTCGGGCCAATCACGTGGACGCCCAATACGCGGTCAGTCTTGGCATCAGCGATAACTTTAACAAAACCGCCGGTATCGTTGGCTGCCATGGCACGGCCTGAGGCTGCGAACGGGAAAGTGCCGACGTTAACTTCAACGCCTTCAGCTTTCAAGGTCTGCTCGGTTTTACCGACCCACGCGATTTCCGGGTGAGTGTAAATAACCGAAGGGATCAGGTCGTAGTTGATCTGGGCTTTGTGGCCTTTGATCCGCTCGACAACCATGATGCCCTCTTCCGAGGCCTTGTGTGCCAGCATCATGCCGCGAACCACGTCACCGATCGCGAACACGCCTGGAACGCTGGTTTCGCACTGGTCGTTGACGAATACGAAGCCGCGCTCGTCGATGGTAACGCCGCTATCGGCAGCCAACAGCTCGGTGGTCACTGGACGGCGACCAACGGCAACGATCAGCTTGTCAAAAACGATCTTCTGCTCACCGTCGGAATCAGTGAAGTTAACTTCAACTTCTTTCTTCTTCGCATTGACGGTCGAACCGGTCACGCGAGCGCCCAGACGAATTTTCAGACCTTGCTTGGTCAGGGTTTTGTAGGCTTCTTTGGAAATCGCTTCATCAGCCGCTGGCAGGAACTTCTCCAGGGCTTCAAGAACAGTGACTTCAGCGCCCAGACGGGACCAAACCGAACCCAGCTCCAGACCGATGACGCCAGCGCCGATCACGCCCAGACGTTTTGGTACGGATTGGAATTCCAGAGCACCAGTCGAATCGACGATCACGTTCTGATCAACCGGAGCCGGTGGAATGTCGATCGGGCGCGAGCCCGAGGCCAGAATTACGTTGTCGGCTTCGATAACTTCGACGGTGCCGTCAGGCTTGGTCAGTTCGACTTTCTTGCCGGCCAGCAGTTTGCCGTGGCCTTGCAGGGAAGTCACACCGTTCGCCTTGAACAGGGTGGCAACACCGGAGGTCAGGCCTTTGACGATGTTGGCCTTGCGGCCGACCATTGCTGGCACGTCCATGGTCACGCCAGCGTGATTGATGCCGTGGATGGCAAAACCATCCTGGGCTTCGTGGAATTTCCAGGAGCTGTCGAGCAGCGCCTTGGAAGGGATGCAGCCGACGTTCAGGCAAGTACCGCCAAGGGCCAGTTTGCCCTCCTTGTCGGTATATTTCTCGATGCAGGCAGTCTTGAGGCCAAGTTGCGCAGCTTTAATGGCAGCTACATAGCCACCAGGGCCCGCGCCAATCACTACCAGGTCGAATTTCTGAGTCATGTGTCATTCCTTCTCGAATCAAACCGGACGGGCCCTTTGGGGGACCGTCGTGGGACGAAGCTAGTCATTACAGAAGGGCCGATCATCACTGAACGGCCCGTGCAACGAAATCAGATATCCAGCAGCAGACGAGCCGGGTCTTCCAGCAGGTTTTTGATGGTAACCAGGAAAGTCACAGCTTCTTTACCATCGATCAAACGGTGATCGTAGGACAGTGCCAGGTACATCATCGGACGGATAACGACCTGACCGTTGATCGCCATCGGGCGCTGCAGAATGTTGTGCATGCCCAGGATAGCCGCTTGCGGCGGGTTGACGATCGGGGTCGACATCATGGAGCCGAAAGTACCACCGTTGGTGATCGTGAACGTACCACCGATCATCTCGTCCATGGACAGCTTGCCGTCGCGGGCTTTCTTGCCGAAGGTGGCGATGCCGCCTTCGATTTCAGCCAGGCTCATCAGTTCGGCGTTACGCAGAACCGGCACCACCAGACCACGGTCACTGGACACGGCAACACCGACGTCAGCGTAGCCGTGGTAAACGATGTCGGCACCGTCGATCGAGGCGTTGACAGCCGGGAAGCGTTTCAGCGCTTCGGTGGCTGCTTTGACGAAGAACGACATGAAGCCCAGGCGTACGCCGTTGTGGGACTTCTCGAACAGGTCCTTGTACTTCGAGCGCAGAGCCATGACTTCGGTCATGTCGACTTCGTTGAAGGTAGTCAGCATCGCCATGTTCGACTGAGCTTCCACCAGGCGCTTGGCCACGGTAGCGCGAACTCGGGTCATCGGAACGCGCTTCTCGATGCGGTCGCCAGCGGCGAACACTGGAGCGGCAGCAGCAGGTGCAGCAGCCTTGGCAGGCGCGGCAGCCGGAGCGGCTTTCTTGGCAGCAACAGCCGCTACCACGTCTTCCTTGGTCACACGACCGCCTTTACCGGTACCGGCAACGGAAGCGATGTTGATGCCGTTTTCTTCAGCCAGCTTGCGAGCCGCCGGTGCAGCAACAGGATCGTCTTCGCCAGCAGCGGCAGGAGCAGCAGCTTGTGCAGCGGCAGCCGGAGCAGCCGCTGGAGCGGCAGCAGCACCGCCGGCTTCGATGGAGCCCAGAACTTCGTCGGACAGAACGGTGTCGCCTTCGTTCTTGACGATAGCGCCCAGCACGCCGTCAGCAGTGGCCAGCACTTCCAGTACGACTTTGTCGGTTTCAATGTCGACGATCAGTTCGTCACGTTTGACGGCGTCGCCCGGTTTTTTGTGCCAGGTGGCAACGGTGCCATCGGCAACCGATTCCGGGAAAGTGGGGGCTTTGATCTCGATAGCCATTATCTGTGGTTCCTTAAATTCGGTTTCAAGTGCGCGAAGGCGTTAAACAGTAAAGGCATCTTGCAGCAGTTTTTCCTGCTGCTCAGCGTGCATCGATGCATAACCACAAGCAGGTGCAGCAGAAGCGTCACGGCCCGCGTACTCGAGTACGAGAGATTTGTTGTGACCGCTGATGATGCGGCGCATGTGATGCTGGCTGCAGTACCAGGCACCCTGGTTCATCGGCTCTTCCTGACACCAAACAATGTGTTTGAGGTTTTTGTAGGGAGCCAGGACTTCGATCAAGTCGTCCTCAGGGAATGGGTACAGCTGCTCAATACGCACGATAGCGATGTCATCACGACCTTCGGCACGGCGTTTTTCCAGCAGGTCGTAGTAGACCTTGCCGCTACACAGCACGATACGGCCGACCTTTTTCGGGTCTTGGGCATCGATTTCCGGAATAACGGTCTGGAACGAACCTTCGGCCAGATCTTCCAGGGTCGATATGGCGAGCTTGTGACGCAGCAACGACTTCGGAGTCAGAACGATCAATGGCTTGCGCAGCGGGCGAATCACCTGACGACGCAGCAAGTGGTAGATCTGAGCCGGCGTGGTCGGTACAGCTACCTGAATGTTGTGCTCGGCGCACAGTTGCAGGTAACGCTCCAGACGTGCCGAAGAGTGCTCCGGACCCTGACCTTCATAACCGTGCGGCAGCAGCATGGTCAGACCGCAGAGACGGCCCCACTTGTGCTCGCCACTAGTGATGAACTGGTCGATAACCACCTGGGCACCGTTGGCGAAGTCGCCGAACTGGGCTTCCCAGATCACCAGCGCCTCAGGCGTGGTGGTCGAGTAACCGTATTCGAACGCCAGTACGGCTTCTTCGGACAGGAACGAATCGTACAGATCGAAACGTGGCTGGCCGTTGTACAGGTTTTGCAGCGGGATGTAGGTGCCCGCGTCTTTCTGGTTGTGCAAGACAGCGTGACGGTGCGAGAACGTACCGCGACCGATGTCCTGACCCGTCATGCGAATCGGGTGACCTTCGAACGCCAGGGTCGCGTACGCCATGGTTTCGGCGTAACCCCAGTTGATCGGCAGGCCGCCGGCTTGCATTTTCTGACGGTCTTCGTAGATTTTCGAGACCTGGCGCTGAACCACGAAGCCTTCCGGAATTTCCAGCAGCTTGGCGGACAGTTCCTGCAAGGTTTTCAGATCGAAACGCGTGTCGTGACGTGCAGTCCAGGCATGGCCCAAATACGGACGCCAGTCCACGAACAACTCTTTATTCGGCTCTTTGACCAGGCTTTTTACAACATGCAGACCGTTGTCCAGCGCGTTGCGGTATTCGTCGACTTTCGCCTGAACACGCTCTACGTCCAACACGCCGGTCTGAGTCAGACGATCGGCGTACAGCTCACGGGTCGTGCGCTGTTTGGTGATCTGCTGATACATCAGCGGCTGGGTGCCACTTGGTTCGTCGGCCTCGTTGTGGCCGCGACGGCGGTAGCAGACCAGGTCGATCACTACGTCACGCTTGAACTGCATGCGGTAGTCGATGGCCAGTTGGGTTACGAACAATACGGCTTCCGGATCATCACCATTCACATGGAGTATCGGCGCCTGGATCATTTTCGCAACGTCAGTGGCGTACTCGGTGGAGCGGGAGTCTTCCGGGTTGCTGATGGTGAAGCCAACCTGGTTGTTGATCACGATGTGAACGGTACCACCGGTCCGGAAGCCGCGGGTCTGCGACATCTGGAAGGTTTCCATGACCACGCCTTGACCGGCGAATGCCGCGTCACCGTGGATGGAAATCGGCAGGACCTTCTCACCGGTCGGATCGTTACGACGATCCTGACGGGCACGCACCGAACCCTCGACCACTGGCGAAACAATTTCCAGGTGGGACGGGTTGAATGCCATGGCCAGGTGGACTTCGCCGCCTGCGGTCATCACGTTGGAGGAGAAACCCTGGTGGTATTTAACGTCACCGGAACCCAACTCGACCTTTTTCTTGCCTTCGAACTCGTCGAACAGCTCGCGCGGGTTCTTGCCGAAGGTGTTGACCAGCACGTTCAGACGACCACGGTGGGCCATACCGATAACGATTTCCTTGGTGCCGTAGGAACCGGAACGCTGGATCAGTTCGTCGAGCATCGGAATCAGGCTCTCGCCGCCTTCCAGACCGAAACGCTTGGTACCCGGGTATTTGGTGCCCAGGTATTTTTCCAGGCCTTCGCCAGCTGTGACGCGCTCGAGCAGGTGGCTCTTGATGTCGGCGGAGTACGTCGGACGGCCGCGCACGCTTTCCAGACGCTGCTGGAACCACTGGCGCTGCACGGAATCGGTGATGTGCGTAAATTCAGAGCCGATGGTGCGGCAATATGTCTGCTGCAACGCTTCGTGAATTTCGCGTAGGCTCGCCTCCTCTTTGCCGATGAACAGGTCGCCGGCACGGTAGGTCGTATCAAGATCGGCATTGGTCAAGCCGTAATGATTGATCGACAGGTCTGCAGGTGCAGGACGCTGCCACAGCCCCAGCGGATCAAGCTGGGCTGCCTGGTGGCCACGCATACGGTAGGCTTGGATCAATCGCAGCACTTCAACTTGCTTCTTCTCGTGCTCACTGCTCACGCTGCCGGCGGAAACCGGTTGTGCGCGGCGCTGGTTCTTTGCCAGCAAGACGAAATGATCGCGAATTGTGGAGTGCGAAACATCGGTGGCAGTGTTGCCGTCAGCAGGCAACTTCTGGAAGTAGGTGCGCCACTCTTCTGGCACAGCGTTAGGGTCGTGCAGGTAGAGCTCGTAGAGCTCTTCCACATAGGCAGCGTTACTACCGGATAGGTAGGCGCTGTTCCACATGCGCTGCATCACGCTTTCTTGCATGCTTGGTCACCCTCGGTTAGGGGACACCACCGGCGAAGACACCGAGCAAACTTGCAGAAGTCCGAGTGCAGCGACCAAAACAAGCCACTTAGGATCACGCTGATAGTCCGGGTACCAGCCCGGATGCCCCTGCTTGTCTCATTTCTTCAAAATAAGAACCGCAGCTTTGTGAACTGCTGTTCTGGTTAAAACTACGGCGCCGGTTGAAGCCTGCGCCGCAGCATCTACGGGTACAACGTTTGAATCAAATGCCGCTCTGCAGCAGCATGTTACGTATGTGACCGATGGCCTTAGTCGGGTTCAGGCCTTTCGGACAAACGTTGACGCAGTTCATGATCCCGCGGCAGCGGAATACGCTGAACGGGTCATCCAGCGAAGCCAGGCGCTCGTTGGTCTGGGTGTCACGGCTGTCTGCCAGGAAGCGATAAGCTTGCAGCAGCGCAGCTGGACCCAGGAACTTGTCCGGATTCCACCAGAAGGACGGGCAAGAGGTCGAGCAGCAAGCGCACAGAATGCACTCGTACAGACCATCAAGCTTTTCACGCTCTTCTGGAGACTGCAGACGCTCGATGGCCGGAGCCGGCGTGTCATTCTGCAGGAATGGCTTAACTTTTTCGTATTGCTTGTAGAAGATGCTCATATCGACGACCAGGTCACGGATAACCGGCAAACCTGGCAGAGGACGAACGATCAACTTGTTACCTTTTACGACAGCCGACAGCGGCGTAACGCAGGCCAGAGCGTTTTTGCCGTTGATGTTCATGCCGTCGGAACCGCAAACACCTTCACGGCAGGAGCGACGATAGGAGAAACCCTCGTCCTGCTCTTTGATCAGGGCCAGTACGTCCAGCACCATCAGGTCTTTACCACCGGTATCGACCGAAAATTCCTGCATGAACGGCGCAGCGTCCTGATCAGGGTTGTAGCGATAAACACTGACTTTCAACATAGCGGCCACCCTTAATAAGTCCGAATCATTGGTTCAAAGGTCGGGACTGTTTTTGGCGAGAAGTTCACGGCACGCTTGGTAACGCGTTTATCACCAGGGAAGTACAGGGTGTGGCACAGCCAGTTGACGTCGTCACGATCTTCGAAGTCTTCACGGGCGTGAGCACCGCGGGACTCTTTACGGATCTCTGCGGCGATGGCGGTAGCTTCAGCCACTTCCAGCAGGTTTTGCAGCTCGAGGGCTTCGATACGAGCGGTGTTGAACGCCTGGCTCTTATCGTTGATCTTGACGTTGGCGATACGGCCACGCAGATCCGCCAGCTGAGCAATACCCTTCTGCATGTATTCGCCGGTACGGAATACACCAAAGTAGTTCTGCATGCAGCTTTGCAGCTCTTTACGCAGGGTCGCTACGTCTTCGCCTTCGGTACGCGAGTTCAGACCATCGAGACGTGCCAGGGCAGCGTCGATGTCGGACTGGCGAGCGCGAGTGTAGTCAACGCCTTCTTTCAGGGTCTGTTCCAGGTACAGGCCGGCAGCACGGCCGAACACCACCAGGTCGAGCAGCGAGTTGCCGCCCAGACGGTTGGCACCGTGAACCGATACACAAGCCACTTCACCAACGGCAAACAGACCAGGAATGATCTGATCAACGCCGTCGGCATCCTGAGTCATCGCCTGGCCATGAATGTTGGTGGGAACGCCACCCATCATGTAATGGCAGGTAGGAACCACTGGAACCGGCGCGGTCACTGGATCGACGTGAGCGAAGGTCTTGGACAGTTCGCAGATGCCTGGCAGACGGCTGTGCAGTACTTCTTCACCCAAGTGATCGAGTTTCAGCAGTACGTGGTCGCCATCGGGACCACAGCCGTTACCGGCGATGATCTCTTTAACCATGGAGCGGGCTACAACGTCACGACCGGCAAGGTCTTTGGCGTTCGGAGCATAACGCTCCATGAAACGCTCGCCGTGCTTGTTGATCAGGTAACCGCCTTCACCGCGGCAGCCTTCAGTCACCAGTACACCGGCGCCGGCGATGCCGGTTGGGTGGAACTGCCACATTTCGATGTCTTGTACTGGCACGCCTGCACGCAGGGCCATGCCGATACCGTCACCGGTGTTGATCAGGGCATTGGTGGTGGACGAGTAGATACGGCCTGCACCGCCGGTCGCCAATACGGTGGCGTTGGCGCGAACGTAGGAAGTTTCGCCGGTTTCGATGCAGATCACGATCATGCCGACAAAGGCACCATCTTCGTTCTTCACCAGGTCGACACCGTAGTATTCGTTGAGGAATACGGTGCCGGCCTTGAGGTTGGCTTGATACAGAGTGTGCAACAGCGCATGACCGGTACGGTCAGCTGCAGCGCAGGTACGAGCAGCCTGGCCGCCCTTACCGAAGTCTTTCGACTGACCGCCGAACGGACGCTGATAGATGCGACCTTGTTCGGTACGGGAAAACGGCAAGCCCATATGCTCGAGCTCGAAGACCGCTTCCGGGCCTACGGAACACATGTATTCGATAGCGTCCTGGTCACCGATGTAGTCGGAACCCTTGACGGTATCGTACATGTGCCAGCGCCAGTCATCGTTCGGATCGGCCGAAGCGATGGCACAGGTGATGCCACCCTGAGCGGATACGGTGTGCGAGCGAGTCGGGAAAACCTTGGTGATAACGGCAGTCTTGTGACCACCTTGTGCCAGCTGCAGAGCAGCGCGCATGCCAGCACCGCCGCCGCCAATGATGATGGCGTCGAACGAAAGCGTATTAACTGTGTTAGCCATGAATCAGATACCCCAAAGAATCTGCACACCCCAGACGAAGTAAGCGAACATCGCAACGCCGCATACCGCCTGGAAGAGGAAACGTATTGCAGTCGCGGACTTGCCGAACGCCATTGGCGTCAGGTAGTCGGTCGCGATGGTCCACATGCCGACCCAGGCGTGAGCGCCCAGAGCAACCATGGCCAGCAGGCTGAAAATACGCATCCAGTTGTTTGCGAACAGCGCGTGCCATTGCTCGTAGCCAAGGCCCGGGTTCGCGATGAGGTATCCGATCAGGAAGATGAAGTAAGCCGCGAGAACGACCGCAGACACACGTTGTGCCATCCAGTCATAGAGGCCCGAACGCGAGAGGTTCGTGACGTTAGTTACCATATCCAAACTCCTGCCAGAACGATCATCACCACGGAAATGGCAATAACGATTTTCGAGCCCAGCTTGCCGCCTTCCAGCGTCTCACCGATGCCCATGTCCATGATCAAATGGCGCACACCGGCAACCAAGTGATACAGCAAGGCGGACAGGATGCCCCAAATCACTAGCTTGGCTAGCGGACTGGTCAGACACGCCTTCACCTGACCGAAGCCTTCTTCTGAGCTCAGCGATTTGTCCAATGCATAAAGCATGATGGCCAGGCTGACAAAGAGGATGACACCGGATATACGGTGAAGAATGGACGTGTAAGCAGTGACTGGGAGTTTGATGGTCCTTAGGTCTAGGTTTACAGGTCGTTGGCTATTCACGGCTTTTTTTCACACTGAAGAGCCCCTAACAATCAGGGCAAAGTTGTTGGGGAGTGCACTGGTCAGGTACCCACCACCCAGGGAGTGCGACCCCCATTAAAGCAGGCCCAAAAGCCCCTGGCGGTCGGAGGCCGAGTATAGACAGTTAGGCTACTAATGACAACGCAAACGCCTTCCCCTAATAGCTCATTGCGCAAGTGGAATAAAAGGCGTAAATGGCGGGGAATTTCGAGGAAAAAGTCCGGTTAAAGCCTTCTAGGGCAAGACTTTAGGCAAATTGACATTCAAATTTATCTCACTATAGTGGTGCGGGCCCTGCGTGGGGGGTCTGTCTGATGATTTCAAGCATAAATAGGAGGCCACATGGCTGACAAAAAAGCGCAGTTGATCATCGAGGGCGCAGCCCCCGTCGAGCTGCCCATTTTAACCGGCACCGTTGGTCCCGATGTTATTGATGTTCGGGGCCTGACGGCCACGGGCCGTTTCACCTTTGACCCAGGCTTCATGTCGACCGCCTCGTGCGAGTCGAAGATCACCTATATCGACGGCGACAACGGCATTCTGCTACACCGCGGCTACCCGATCGAACAGCTGGCCGAGAAGTCGGACTACCTGGAGACCTGCTATCTGTTGCTCAACGGCGAACTGCCGACCGCAGAGCAGAAGGCCCAGTTCGTCAGCACCGTGAAGAACCACACCATGGTCCACGAGCAGCTGAAGACCTTCTTCAACGGCTTCCGTCGCGACGCCCACCCAATGGCCGTCATGTGCGGTGTAGTCGGTGCCCTCTCGGCTTTCTACCACGACTCCCTGGACATCAATAACCCGCAGCATCGCGAAATCTCCGCGATCCGCCTGGTTGCCAAGATGCCAACCCTGGCAGCGATGGTTTACAAGTACTCCATGGGCCAACCCATGATGTACCCGCGCAACGACCTGACGTACGCGGAAAACTTCCTGCACATGATGTTCAACACTCCGTGCGAGATCAAACCGATCAGCCCGGTACTCGCCAAGGCCATGGACCGGATATTCATCCTCCATGCCGACCACGAGCAGAACGCATCGACTTCTACCGTGCGCCTGGCGGGCTCTTCGGGTGCCAACCCGTTCGCCTGTATCGCTGCCGGTATCGCTGCACTCTGGGGCCCGGCTCACGGCGGCGCCAACGAAGCTGTGCTGAGCATGCTCGACGAAATTGGCGATGTGTCGAACATCGACAAGTTCATCGCCAAGGCCAAAGACAAGAACGATCCGTTCAAGTTGATGGGCTTCGGTCACCGCGTTTACAAAAACCGTGACCCGCGCGCTACCGTGATGAAGAAGACCTGCGACGAAGTACTGAAAGAGCTGGGTATCACCAACGATCCACAACTCGAACTGGCCATGCGCCTGGAAGAGATTGCCCTGACCGATCCGTACTTCATCGAGCGCTCGCTGTACCCGAACGTCGACTTCTACTCGGGGATCATCCTCAAGGCGATCGGCATTCCAACCAGTATGTTTACCGTAATCTTCGCCCTGGCGCGGACTGTCGGCTGGATCTCCCACTGGAAAGAAATGCTCTCCAGCCCGTACAAGATTGGCCGCCCGCGCCAGCTGTACACCGGCTACGAGTCGCGTGACATCCCCAAGCTGGAAGACCGCAAATAAGACCTGTCTTGCGATAACGTCTTAAGCTGCACCGGAAACGGCCTCTACCTCTTATATAAGAGCATGAGGCCGTTTTTGTTTGTGCCGCCTACCCTACCCCCAAATATTGCTGTGACCATCCTGCCGTCATCGCGAGCAGGCTCGCTCCCACATTGAACAGCGGCGTACACACATCCAACGAACAACCGAAATCAACTGTGGGAGCGAGCCTGCTCGCGATATAGGTCGACCTGACAACACATATCTAGACCCCCACACAAACAAAAATGCCCCGATCTCTCGACCGGGGCATTTCGTGTTAGCTCGGCTTATATATAGATCTTTGAAGCCTTAGTGCGACACCGCCCCACTCGCGCCCAGACCCGTCTGCGAGCGTACAAATTGCGGGAAAAACAGTGCCCGCTCATTGTCTGCTGCGACCGACTTGTCGGTGATGGAGAAGAACCAGATCCCGACGAAGGCAATAGCCATCGAGAACAGTGCCGGGTACTCATACGGGAAGATGGCTTTTTCATGCCCCATGATCTGCACCCAAATGGTTGGACCAAGGACCATCAGGCCAACGGCACTGATCAGACCCAGCCAGCCACCAATCATCGCGCCACGAGTGGTCAGCTTCTTCCAGTACATGGAAAGCAGCAGCACCGGGAAGTTGCAGCTGGCAGCGATAGAGAACGCCAGGCCAACCATGAACGCGATGTTCTGACTTTCGAACAGGATACCCAGAACAATCGCCAGCACAGCCAAAGCGATAGTGGTGATTTTCGAAACCCGAATCTCATCCTTGTCGTTGGCTTTACCCTTCTTGATCACACTGGCATACAAGTCGTGAGACACCGCCGAAGCACCGGCCAGAGTCAGACCTGCAACGACCGCCAGGATGGTGGCAAAGGCCACTGCCGAGATGAAACCGAGGAACAGGCTGCCACCCACCGCGTCAGCCAGGTGCACTGCCGCCATGTTATTACCGCCCAACAGAGCGCCAGCAGCGTCTTTAAAGGCCGGGTTGGTGCTGACCAGCAGGATCGCGCCGAAGCCGATGATGAAGGTCAGGATGTAGAAGTACCCGATGAAACCAGTGGCATACAGCACACTTTTGCGGGCTTCTTTAGCGTCACTCACGGTGAAGAAGCGCATCAGAATGTGCGGCAGACCGGCAGTACCGAACATCAGCGCCAGGCCGAGGGAGAATGCCGAGACCGGATCCTTCACCAGGCCGCCGGGGCTCATGATCGCTTCGCCTTTAGGGTGAACCTTGGTCGCTTCGGCGAACAGTGCGTTGAAGTCGAAGTTAACGTGCTTCATTACCATGATGGCCATGAAGGTCGCGCCAGACAGCAGCAACACCGCTTTGATGATTTGCACCCAGGTGGTCGCCAGCATGCCGCCGAACAACACATACATGCACATCAGGATACCGACCATGATCACCGCAACGTGGTAATCCAGGCCGAACAGCAGCTGAATCAGCTTACCGGCACCGACCATTTGCGCGATCAGGTAGAAAGCCACTACTACCAGAGAGCCACAGGCCGAGAGCGAGCGGATCTGGGTTTGCCCGAGGCGGTACGACGCCACGTCGGCAAAAGTGTATTTACCCAGGTTACGCAGGCGCTCGGCGATCAGGAACAGAATGATCGGCCAGCCCACCAGGAAGCCGATCGAGTAGATCAGCCCGTCGTAGCCCGAGGTGTACACCAGTGCGGAGATCCCCAGGAAGGACGCCGCCGACATATAGTCACCGGCAATCGCCAGACCGTTCTGGAAACCGGTGATCTTGCCGCCCGCCGCGTAGTAATCTGCCGCCGACTTGTTGCGCTTGGACGCCCAGTAGGTGATGCACAGTGTTGCACCCACGAAAACGACGAACATCAGAATCGCCGAAACGTTGAGTGGTTGTTTCGTCACCGGGCCGGTCAAGGCTTCAGACGCCCAGACTGCCGGGGCGAAGGCCGCGATACCGAGTGCCGCAAATAGACGCCGGGTCATTGCTGAGCCTCCTTGAGAATCGCATTGTTCAGGTCGTCGAATTCGCCGTTGGCGCGTCGTACGTAGATTGCAGTCAGGATAAAGGCTGAAAGAATCAGCCCGACACCAATGGGTATCCCCCAGGTAATCGATGACTCAGGGCTGATTTTCGCCCCCAGCACATGGGGCCCATAAGCGATCAAAAGGATGAAGCCCGAGTAAAGCCCAAGCATGATCGCAGAGAGAATCCAGGCAAACCGCTCTCTTTTGCTGACCAGCTCCTTGAAACGCGGGCTGTTTTGAATCGAGAGGTAAATGCTGTCGTTCATTGTTTTTGTCCTCGCAGCACAGATTGAATTGCAACGTATTCCACTCTATGCGGCTGCGGAACTGGTTCCAGACGACCTTAGTATTAGAACGACATTAGCGTTGTCGCCGATTATTTCCCCCGGAAAAACAAAAGACCGCCTGACGAGAACGCCAGACGGTCTTGGGACCTGCGATTTAGAGGCTTTGCGATATTATTTGGCGGTCCACTCGGCAACACGTTCCGGGTGCTTGGCTACCCAGTCCTTGGCAGCGGCTTCAGGTTTTGCACCGTCCTGAATCGCCAGCATGACTTCGCCAATCTCATCCTTGGAGGCCCAATGGAACTTTTTCAGGAAGGCAGCGACTTCCGGAGCCTTCTTCTCCAGACCTTTGCTACCGATACTGTTGACGGTTTCAGCAGCGCCGTAAACGCCTTTAGGATCATCAAGGAAGCGCAGTTTCCACTTCGCGAACATCCAGTGCGGCACCCAACCAGTGACGGCAATGGACTCGTTCTTCTCTTCAGCACGGGTCAGTTCGGCAATCATCGCTGCACCGGAACTGGCTTGCAGTTTGTAGTCGAGGCCATAATCCTTGATCGCCTGATCGGTCTTGAGCATTACGCCTGAACCGGCATCAATCCCGACGATCTTGTTCTTGAAGGTGGTGTCATCTTTCAGGTCGGCGATGGACTTCGCCTTTACGTACTCCGGCACGATCAGACCGATTTTCGCGTCCTTGAAGTTAGGACCGTAGTCGACCACTTTGTCTTTGTTCTTGGCCCAGTACTCACCGTGAGTCACCGGCAGCCAGGCCGAGAGCATCGCATCGAGCTTACCGGTAGCAACGCCCTGCCACATGATCCCGGTCGCCACAGCCTGCAGCTTGACGTCATAACCGAGCTTCTGCTTGATCACTTCGGCCGCCACGTGGGTCGTCGCCACACTGTCGGACCAGCCGTCGACGTAGCCGATGCTCAGGGTTTTGCTTTCGGCGCTGGCCAGGGTGGAACCAATCGCAAGCACCAGAGCGGCACCTGCGCCTAAGAGTCGTCGCATCTTCATCGTTACTTCCCCGAAAGTGCTGAGCCCGACGGATGCCGAGCCGCGTCAACTTATTGTTATAGCGCCCCCTTCACGCCTCACCGCCAAACCCGTTCGAACATCAGCGGAGTACTGATGCTTCGATCATCAACCTGACGTGCTCGACGACCTGCTCTGGTAGCGACCTCAAGACAACGAGAAACGACATCAGAACGCCAGTAACTGCGGCAACGGGTAATACGTCACCGGATCCCGCTCGAACATTGCATGTCAAAACTATACAGGCCCCAAGCAGACGACAAATGCAGGTAAGATGCGCGGCTTTGCTCCCAGACGGCCTGACCATGCCCGCGATTGCCCGCTTTCCTTTTTTACCTTACCTGTTCGCCTGTCTACTTGGCCTGTTTGCTCTTTTTGGCTTCTGGTATGGCCTCGGCCAACCGGTGCTGCTGCCGGACGTAGCCAGCGCCACGCACAAGCTACAATGCGCCTCCTACACCCCGTTTGATAAAGACCAATCTCCGTTCGACGAGCCGTTCAAGTTGCGCCCAGAGCGCATGGACGCCGACCTCGCACTGTTGGCGACCCGCTTCCAATGCATCCGCACCTACTCCATGACCGGCCTCGAAGCCCTCCCCGATCTGGCGCGCAAACACGGCCTGAAATTGATGATCGGCGCCTGGGTCAACAGCAACCCGGTGGATACCGCCAAGGAAGTCGACTTGCTGATCGCTTCGGCCAACGCCAACGCGGATGTAGTGACCTCGGTGATCGTAGGTAACGAAACGCTGCTGCGCAAGGAAGTCACTGGCGCCCAGTTGGCCAAGCTGATTCTCAAGGTGAAAAGCCACGTCAAGCAGCCGGTGACCTACGCCGATGTTTGGGAGTTCTGGCTCAAGCATCCGGAAATTGCCCCGGTGGTGGACTTCCTGACTATCCACTTGCTGCCGTATTGGGAAGATGATCCTTCCAACATTGACGCCGCCCTCAATCACGTCGCTGAAGTCCGTCAGGTGTTTGGCAACCGCTTCGCCCCCAAAGACGTGATGATTGGCGAAACCGGCTGGCCAAGCGAAGGCCGCCAGCGCGAAACCGCGCTGCCAAGCCGGGTCAACGAAGCCAAGTTCATTCGTGGTTTTGTCGCCATGGCCGAGCAACAAGGCTGGCACTACAACCTGATCGAAGCCTTCGACCAACCCTGGAAGCGCGCAAGTGAAGGTGCGGTCGGCGGTTACTGGGGGCTGTTCGATGCAGATCGCCAGGACAAAGGCGTGCTGGCCGGACCGGTGTCAAACCTGCCCTTCTGGCCACAATGGCTGGGCGTTGGCGGCTTGATCTTCCTCGGCACGCTGATCCTCGGTGGTCGCGTACGCAGCACTCGCGCGGCGCTGATCCTGCCGTTGCTGGGTGCACTGGCGGCCTGCTCGATTGGCGCCTGGGGCGATCTGGCACATATCACCACCCGTTTTGTCGGGGAATGGCTGTGGGTCGCCTTGCTGACGGGTTTGAACCTGTTGGTACTGGCCCATGCGGCGCTGACCCTGAGCGCTCGCACCGGTTGGCGTGAACGTGCGTTCAATGCGCTGGAGCGTCGGGCAGGCTGGTTGCTGGCTGCTGCCGGGTTCGCCGCTGCGGTGATGATGCTGGAACTGGTGTTCGATCCACGTTATCGCAGCTTCCCGAGTGTCGCGTTCGTACTGCCGGCGCTGGTCTATCTGTGCCGGCCGGTGAACGTCCCGCGCCGGGAAGTCGCCTTGCTGACCTTTATCATTGGTGCTGGCATCGCCCCGCAGCTGTATCGCGAAGGCCTGCAAAATCAGCAGGCCTGGGGTTGGGCGCTGGTGAGTGTGTTGATGGTGGTGGCGCTGTGGCGCAGCTTGCGGGTTCGCAAGGGTTGATCGACAGACACAAAAAAGGGATGACCTCGGTCATCCCTTTTTATTGCTCGCGATTCAGTTCAAGCGGCGACGCGCGGTGCTCTGACCAGCCGCAGTGCAGCAATCACCACCGCAAACACCGCAAGACTGACGTTATACAACGCCAGCGCCGGAAAGCCGAACAACAGTGCCAGCACCGCCAGACTCCATCCAGCACGCCCCGGCACCAGGAACGCGATGATTGCCGCTGACAGCGCTGCCCAGCCCATGACCTTGAAATGAATCATCAGCCCCAGGGTCGAACGCGCCTGGCACTCCCAACGGCTCGCCTCATCGACACAGACCCCAACCCACTGGGCATCCTCCATCAGCTCATAACGCATGCCATAACTGGCGGCCAGCCATAACGGCAAGACAATAAGCAGCAAAATCACGGGCAGACGGCGGGACATGAAGCACTCCGATAAACGAAAACGGCGCCTAGCTTAATCGCCCGACGAGGGTATGCAAGGGTGTTGCACAGATAACTGTTCACGAAATAACTGCAAAGTGTATCGTCCGGCTACTATTATTCCGATTACAGCTGTTTGGACCGACTATTTGTGCTGATGCATGGCACTTCGGCTACAGCGCGGTGGTCATAGCCTGCGAACCTCTCTCGGCACCTCCTCTAAGGGATTTAGTCATGCTCCGCTCCTTGCGCTTCGCTGCCTTGTTTGGCGGCCTTATTTTGAGTGCGTCCGCACTGGCGGTCGATATCGACGCCGTCAGCTACGGGTATCCGCTGACCAACCCGTTCGAGGCGACGATTGCCAGCACTCCACCGGAGTTGCGGCCAGAGCTGCCGTCCGATGAGGATATCGATCAGGCTGATTACAGCCTGAGGTTGCGCCCGGAGCGCGAGTTCAGCCTGCCGGACAATTTCTGGGCAGTGAAAAAGCTCACCTACCGCATGGCCAAACAGGATCATGCCGCACCGCTGATTTTCCTGATCTCCGGCACTGGCGCGCCCTACAACAGCAGCATCAACGAGTACCTGAAAAAGCTCTACTACAAAGCCGGCTATCACGTGGTGCAACTGTCGTCGCCGACCAGTTTCGACTTCATGAGCGCCGCTTCGCGCTTTGCCACGCCAGGTGTGACCAAGGAAGACGCCGAGGACCTGTACCGCGTCATGCAGGCCGTGCGTGCGCAACATCCGAAACTGCCGATCACTGACTTCTTCCTCACCGGCTACAGCCTGGGCGGTCTGGATGCGGCGTTTGTCAGCAAACTGGATGAAACCCGACGCAGCTTCAACTTCAAGAAAGTCCTGCTGCTCAACCCACCGGTCAACCTTTATACCTCGATTACCAACCTGGACAAGCTTGTACAAACGGAAGTCAAGGGCATCAACAATAGCACCACATTTTATGAACTGGTGTTGAACAAACTGACCCGCTACTTCCAGCAAAAAGGCTATATCGATCTCAACGACGCGTTGGTCTACGACTTTCAACAGTCCAAACAGCATTTGACCAATGAACAGATGGCCATGCTGATCGGTACCTCGTTCCGCTTTTCAGCGGCCGACATTGCCTTCACCTCGGACCTGATCAACCGCCGTGGCCTGATCACGCCGCCCAAGTACCCGATCACCGAAGGCACCAGCCTTACACCGTTCCTCAAGCGCGCCCTGCAATGCGACTTCGATTGTTACATCACCGAGCAGCTGATCCCGATGTGGCGCGCCCGTACCGACGGCGGCAGCGTGCTGCAACTGATCGACCAGGTCAGTCTGTACGCGCTCAAGGACTATCTGCACGACAGCCCGAAAATTGCCGTGATGCACAACGCCGACGACCTGATTCTCGGCCCAGGCGACCTCGGTTTTCTGCGTAAAACCTTCGGCGACCGCCTAACTGTCTACCCTCATGGCGGCCATTGCGGCAACCTCAACTACCGCGTCAACAGCGACGCCATGCTGGAGTTCTTCCGTGGCTAAACATTTTCTGCTTATCGCTGCGCTACTCTGCGCAGGCTATGCCAATGCGGACAACAGCAAGGCCAATACCACCACCGTGGTCGATCAGGACGGCTTCACCGAGCCGATGACCAAACTGAAATTCAACCCTGGGCTGGACCAGCGCGAGTTCGAACGCTCGACTTTGAACGCGCTGAATGTCTATGACCCGTTGGAGTCATGGAACCGCCGGGTCTATCACTTCAACTACCGCTTTGACCAGTGGGTGTTCCTGCCAGTAGTCGACGGCTATCGGTACATCACCCCGGGCTTTCTGCGCACTGGCGTGAGCAACTTTTTCAACAACCTCGGTGATGTACCCAATCTGCTCAACAGCCTGTTGCAGTTCAAGGGTCATCGCTCCATGGAGACCACCGGTCGATTGTTGCTCAACACCACGATCGGCATCGCCGGTTTGTGGGACCCGGCAACCCTGATGGGCCTGCCACGCCAGAACGAAGACTTCGGCCAGACCCTGGGCTTCTATGGCGTTCCAGGCGGCGCCTACATTGTCCTGCCGATCCTCGGCCCGTCTAACCTGCGTGATACCGGCGGGCTGGTGTTCGACTTTACGGCAGAATCGCAGATCAACTTCCTCAACGTATCAAAGGTCAGCGAGAACCATCCGGAAATCTGGGTCCTGCGCGGCATCGACAAACGCTACCAGACCAGATTCCGCTACGGGCAGACGAACTCACCGTTCGAGTACGAAAAGGTGCGTTACGTCTACACCGAGGCGCGCAAGTTGCAGATTGCCGAGTAACGCGATCTGCGGGTAAGAAAAAAGGCCATTCAATGCAGATCGAATGGCCTTTTTTATTTGGCGCTTTGTAGAACGCCAAGATCGTTCGGGCCGCGCTCGGACGATTTTTTCAGGCTTTAGCCATCCGCCAGACCTTGCTGACCGCCATCACCCCCAGCAAAACTACCGCCCCGGCGATAATCCCGGCCACAGCATTGAGCAGCGTCGGTACGACCAGCGAAAAGCCGCCCGTGCTTTGGCTCACGCTTTCGATCCAGTGGTGAGCCACTGGCACGCCATGGGTCAAAATCCCGCCGCCGACCATGAACATTGCCGCAGTGCCGATCACCGAAAGACTTTTCATCATGTACGGGGCGGCGCGCAGAATGGCACCGCCGACGCTTTTGGCTATCTGTCCGGGCTTCTGGGTCAGCCACAAGCCGAGGTCGTCGAGTTTGACGATGCCGCCCACCAGGCCATAGACGCCGACAGTCATGACGATGGCGATACCCGATAGCACGATGACCTGCTGCATCAGCGGCGCGTCGGCCACAATGCCCAAGGTGATGGCGATAATTTCCGCCGAAAGAATAAAGTCGGTGCGCACCGCGCCTGTGATCTTGTCTTTCTCGAAGGCCACCAGATCGATCTCTGGATCGGCCACGGCTTCGACCAACTGATCGTGCTCGGTTTGATCCTCGGCTTTGCTATGGAGGAACGTGTGGGCGAGCTTTTCGAAGCCTTCGAAGCACAGATAGGCGCCACCGAGCATCAGCAACGGCGTCACCAGCCAAGGGACGAAGGCGCTGATGGCCAACGCCGACGGCACCAGAATCAACTTGTTGCGAAACGAGCCCTTGGCCACCGCCCAGACCACTGGAATCTCGCGCTCGGCGCGCACACCGGAAACCTGCTGCGCGTTGAGCGCCAAATCGTCGCCCAAGACGCCGGCGGTTTTCTTGGCGGCCATCTTGGTCATCAAGGCAACATCGTCGAGCACCGCGGCGATGTCGTCGATCAACACCAGCAAACTGCTTCCTGCCATGGATCAGGCTTCCATACATAAAAAAGTGTCGGGAGCATAACGCGCCCTGCACCGGGGAAGCGAGACACCTCAGTGATCGGTTTGAGCACCGGACTGCACGTGCCAGCCACCGCCCAGGCTCTGGAACAGTGCAACGCTGCCCTGACTGAGCAGCCCTTGGGTATCACGCAGACTCTGCTCGGCTTGCAGCAAGACCAACTGCTGGGTCAACACCGCTTGCTGGCTGACGGTGCCGGCGCGTTTTTGCGCCTCCTGACTGCCGAACAGCTGTTGGTTGCGCTGATAAATCTGCTCAAAGGCCTGGGCCTGGGCGTGCAGGTGATTGATCGCCGAAAGGTTGTCCTCAACGTTTTGCAGCGCACCGAGCACCGCGCCGCGATAGTTCGCCACGTCCTGGTCGTAACTGGCCCGGGCCTGCTGCACCGCCGCTTCTCGGGCACCCCCCTCGAAAATGGTTTCGGCCAGCGCCGGGCCGAGGGTCCAGATCCGGTTCGGCACGGCAAACAAGCCACCCAGGGCACTGCCGCGATAGCCGACCTGAGCGGTCAGGTCCAGGGTGGGAAAGAACGCGGCTTCGGCCACTCCGATTTTCGCATTCGCGGCTGCCGCTGCACGCTCGGCCGACACCACATCGGGACGCCGCTGCAACAGGCTCGATGGCAGGCTCAGCGGTGGAATGGGCAGCACGAAGCGGTAGTTCACTGTGGGCGGCAGATTGAACTGCGCCGGCGCCACGCCGACCAGCACCGCCAGTGCATGTTCGAATTGCTCGCGCGAGCGCTGTGCGGTCTGCAACGCCGCGACCACGCTGGTCAGTTGATCCAGGGCCACCAGCAACTGATCGTTGGTCGCGGTGCCCTGCACGGTCTCGACCTGAATCATGTCCAGCAGCTGTTGATTGATCGTCTGTTGCTGCTGCAGCAAACCGACATCGATGTCCAATTGACGCAAGCCCAGGTAGTTGCTGGCGACGCTCGCACTGATGGACAAGCGCACGCCTGCCAATAATGCATCGGAGGCCTGGAGCGACGCCTGGCTCGACTCGATGCCACGGCGCACCTGGCCCCACAGGTCTGGCTCCCAACTGGCACTCAAGGTGGCGCTGACCGTTTGCACGACCGTGCCGGAGCTGCTGCCTGAGGTGGTACTTGAGCTACTACTGGTACTGCTGCTGCCTCCCCCACCGACGCCCCGCGACCCTGAAAGCCCGACACCCACCGTGGGCCACAAGCCGGCCCGACTCGATGCAACCTGCGCTTGCGCCAGACGCCAGGCCGCTTCAGCGGCGATGATCGACTGGTTGGCCCTGGCTGAGCGTGCAATCAGATCGTTGAGGATCGGGTCCTGGTATTCCAGCCACCATTGGCTGTCCAGCGCGCCTTGCGGGTTGGCCGCCGCACGCTGCCACTGCGCGCCTTCCTTGAAGCTCATCGGCAATTCGATGGCGGGCTTGTGGTAGTCAGGGCCGACCATGCAGCCGCCAAGGGCGAGACTGAGCATGACAGCGGCTACAAGGGGGATGCGTTCACTGCCCATTTACGTCTCCTTGCGCCGACGCCCCAGGCGTTGGGACGCCCGGTCGAGCCAGAGATAGATCACCGGGGTGGTGTAAAGCGTCAGCATCTGGCTGAACACCAGCCCGCCAATAATCGAAATACCCAGCGGCCGGCGCAACTCCGAGCCATAACCGCTACCGAGCACCAGCGGCAACGCACCGAGAATGGCCGCCAGTGTGGTCATCATGATCGGCCGGAAGCGGATCAGGCACGCCCGGCGAATTGCTTCTTTGGCTGTCAGCCCCTGATCCCGGCGCTCGGTGATCGCGAAGTCGATCATTATGATCGCGTTTTTCTTGACGATGCCGATCAGCAAAATCACCCCCACCAGCGCAATAATCGACAGCTCGGTGCCGGTAAACAGCAAGGCGATCAGCGCTCCTACGCCGGCTGACGGCAAGGTCGAGAGGATGGTCAGCGGGTGTGTCAGGTTTTCGTAGAGGATGCCCAGCACGATGTACACCGACAACAGCGCTGCGCAGATCAGCAACGGCTCGCTGGCCACCGACGACTGGAACACCTGAGCCGTACCGGCGAATTGCCCGACCACGCTGGCGGGCATTCGCAGCTGCGCCACGGCATTGTCCACCAATGCCGTGGCCTGGCCGATGGACACACCGGGCGCGAGGTTGAACGACGCCGTCACCGCAGGGAACGTGCCTTGGTGACTGATGGAAATGGCCGTGCGATCCACCGAGTAATCGGCCAGCGCCGATAATGGTACCAGCCGTGGGTTGGCGCTGGCGCTCAGGTTCGGCGCGACACTTCTGCCCTTGCTGAGCGCGACAGTCCCTACAGGAATGTAGATCGAGGCGAGTGTTGCCGGATCGGTCCAGTACGGCGGCGCCACTTCCATTACCACGTGGTACTGGTTGGCGGCGCGGTAAATGGTCGAGACCTGACGCTGGCCAAACGCGTCATAGAGCGTCTGGTCGATGGCCGAAATGCTGACCCCGAGCCACGCCGCCGCATCACGATTGATTTTCACATTGGCCAGCAGGCTGTTGTCCTGCTGATCTGTGTTGATGTCGGTCAGTTGCGGCAACGCATGCAACACCGCCAGCACCTTGGGCACCCATTCATCCAGCGCGCTCTGGTCATCAGCGGTCATCGTGTACTGGTACTGCGCGCCACTCTGGCGACCACCGACGGTGATGTCCTGGGACGACTGCAAATACAGGCGCGTGCCCGGCATCTCGCCGAGGGTATGACGGACTTGCGCGATCAGTTGATCGGCGCTGTCTCGGCGCTCGGCCAGTGGCTTGAGGGAAATAAACAACTGTGCCGAGTTGATCGCCCCGCCGCCACCGCCGACAAAACCGCCAACCGTCAGCACGTTCGGGTTGCCCAGTACCTTCTGGTTGATCTCCCTGAAACTGTGCTGCATTGCCGCGTAGGAAACACTTTGCGGCGCCACAATACTGCCGGACAAACGCCCGGTGTCTTCCTGTGGAAAAAAGCCCTTGGGCACCAGCACATACAACACGCCGGCGAACACGATCACCAACAATGTGAGCAGCCCCATCAACATCGAGTGATCGATGACCCAGCCGAGAGTACGGTCGTAAAACCGGTGAAATCGCGAGTCCGGTTGATCGCTACCCTTCTCCACCTGCTCCTGAGTGCGCAGCAATACACTGGACAGCATCGGTGTGACCGTCAGCGAGATCAGCATGGAAATCATGATCGCTACCGACAAGGTGATCGAAAATTCGCGAAACAGCCGCCCGACAATCCCGCCCATCAGCAGCAATGGAATGAACACCGCCACCAGCGACACGCTGATGGTCAGTACGGTGAAACCAACCTCCTGTGCGCCCACCAGCGCTGCGTGCAGACGACTCTCACCTTTCTCCAGGTGGCGCATGATGTTCTCGACCACCACGATCGCATCGTCCACCACAAACCCGGTGGATATAGTCAACGCCATCAGCGACAGGTTGTTCAGGCTGTACCCAAGGAAATACATCGCCCCAAAGGTGCCCAGCAGCGACAACGGCACCGCAATGGCCGGCACCAGGGTGCTGCGCCAATCGCGAAAGAACCCGAACGTCACCAGTGTCACCAGCACAATCGAGGCGATCAGCGACAACTCGACATCGTGCAACGACGCACGAATGGTGGTGGTGCGGTCCATCAGGATATTGAGTCTGATGCTTGCCGGAATCGAACTTTGCAGGAACGGCAGTTCGGCTTTCACCGCATCCACGGCGCTGATGACGTTCGCCCCTGGCTGCTTGAACACCACCAGCAACACCGCCGATTTGCCGTTGGACAGGCCGAAGTTGCGCAAATCCTCGACGTCTTCGCGTACGTAACCAAGGTCGGAAATGCGCACCGCATCGCCGTTGTGCTGCTTGACCACCAGCGGCGCGTAATCGTCCATTTTGTAAAGCATGTCGTTGGCCGCAATACCCTGGGATTGCGCCCCGACGGCCACAGAGCCCTTGGGCAAGTTGGCATTCGAAGATGCGATCACCGCCCGCACCTGCTCCAGGCTGACGCCGTAGTGGCTGAGCCGATCCGGGTTCAACTCGATGCGCACCGCCGGCAAGGCGCCGCCACCGACGATGACGTCGCCAACGCCTCTGGTTTGTAGCAGGCGTTGCTGCAGCAGGGTCGAGGCGACGTCGTACATTTGTCCCGGCGTGGCGCTGTCCGAGGTCAGGCTGATGACCAGGATCGGCGAATCGGCGGGGTTGACCTTGCGGTAGGTCGGGTTGCCCGACAGGTCACTCGGCAGGTTGGTTCGCGCCGCGTTGATCGCCGCCTGCACGTCTCGCGCTGCACCGTTGATGTCGCGGTTCAAATCAAATTGCAGGTTAATCCGGGTCGCGCCCAAGGTGCTGGACGAGGTCATCTGGGTGACGCCGGCGATCTGTCCGAACTGGCGCTCCAGCGGCGTTGCCACCGAACTGGCGACGGTGCTCGGGTCAGCGCCGGGCAGCGATGCACGGACGCTGATGGTCGGAAAATCGACCTCGGGCAAGGGCGCCACCGGCAGCAGCAAAAACGCCAGGACGCCGGCCAGCGCCAGCCCCGCAGCCAGCAAAGTGGTGGCAATCGGGCGCTGGATGAACGGCGCGCTGAGGTTCATCGCCGTCAGCCTTCAACGACCGGACGCCGCCCACTGAAGCGGCGTTCCAGCCTATCCATCGCGAGGAAAATCACCGGCGTGGAGAACAGCGTCAGCATTTGGCTGAGCAGCAGCCCGCCGATGATCGTAATCCCCAGCGGATGCCGCAGCTCGGAGCCGATCCCTGTGCCCAGCGCCAACGGCACCGCACCAAACAGCGAGGCCATGCTGGTCATCAGAATCGGCCGGAAACGCAGTTCGGCCGCCTGGCGGATCGCCGCCTGCGGGCTCAAACCGCCCTTGCGCTCCAGTTCCAGGGCGAAGTCGACCATCATGATGCCGTTTTTCATGACGATGCCGATCAACAGCACGATGCCGATCAGGCCAATGATGTCGAACTGCGTGCCAGTGATCAGCAGCGCCAGCAACGCACCGAGCGCCGCCGACAACAGGGTCGAGAGGATCGTCACCGGGTGCACGAAGCTTTCGTAGAGAATCCCCAGCATCAGGTACACCACGACAATCGCCGCAAGCACCAGAAACACCTGATTGGAGAGTGACGCCTCAAAGGTCGCCGCCGCGCCTTCCAGCGACGCTTGCACGGTCAGCGGCAAGCCGAGTTGCGCCTCGATGTCCTTGAGTTGGCTCACCGCGGCGCCCAAGGTCTGGCCGGGCGCCAGGTTGAATGATACGTCGGCGTAGGGAAACTGCCCGAGTCGATTGATGGTGATCGGTGTACGCACCAGTTGCATGCTGGCCATGCTCGACAACGGCGCCACCCCGCCACTCGGAATGTCCACGTAAAGACCGGTGAGCAGGTCGGCCAGATTGTGTGGCGGATGATCGGTGGCCAGCACCACGTGATACTGGTTGAGCTGGGTGTAGAGGGTCGACACCTGACGCTGGCCGAACGCGTCGTACAGCACGTCGTCGATGGCTTGCGGGGTAATGCCCAGGCGCGAGGCCGTGGCACGATCAAAAGTCAGCTGGATCTGATTGCCGAACTGCAACGCCTGGCTTTGCACGTCGGTGAACATCGGGTCGTGCTTGAGCGCCGTCAGCAGCTTGCCGGTCCACAGCGCCAGCACATCCGGGTCGGTGGCTTGCAGGCCGAGGCGATAGCTGGTGGTCGACACCGTGGCATCCAACGTCAGGTCCTGCACCGAATGCAGGTACAGACGAATGCCGGCGTCATCGCTGTTCGCATCCGACAGCCTGCGGATCACCGCCGCGCTGTTGTCACGCACACCATGAGGTTTGAGGTTGATCAGCAGGTTGCCCTGGTTGATCGTCGGGTTGGTCTGGTCGATGCCGACAAAGGACGACAGGCTCTCGACCGCCGGATCACGCAAAATTCTCGCTGCCAGTTGCTGCTGCTCCAGCTGCATCTGCTGGAACGAAATGGTCGGCGAGGCCTGGGAGATGCCCTGAATCAGTCCGGTGTCCTGTTCGGGAAAAAAGCCCTTGGGCATCACCACAATCATCAACAGGGTCAGCAACGCCGTGCATACCACCGAGATCAGGGTCAGCAACTGGTGCGCCAACACCCAGTCCAGCCCCCGTAAATAGTGGCCGTTGACCCGGTCGAAGAAATCGACCCGGCGCTCCTGCTCTGGGCGCTTGAGCATCCGCGCGCACATCATCGGTGTCAGGGTCAGCGAGATCAGTGTGGAAATAATGATGGTCACCGCCACGGTCATGGCGAACTCGCGAAACAGCCGACCTACCACATCCCCCATGAACAGCAGTGGGATCATCACCGCAATCAACGCCACCGATAGCGAAATGATGGTGAAACCGATTTGCGCCGACCCCTTGAGCGCGGCCTGTAATGGCGCCTCTCCGGCCTCGATGTAGCGCGTGATATTTTCGATCATCACGATGGCATCATCGACCACAAAGCCGATGGCAATGGTCAACGCCATCAGCGTCAGGTTGTTCAGGGAGAACCCCAGCGCGTACGCTACTGCCAGAGTGCCCACCAGGGTCAGCGGCACCGTCACGGCGGGGATCACCGTAGCCGGGACGTTACGCAAGAACAGGAAAATCACCATCACCACCAGCAGCACCGCCACCGCCAGTTCGTACTGCACATCGGTGACAGAGGCACGGATAGTCTGGGTTCGGTCGGTGAGCACGGCGACCTTGAGGGTGCCGGGCAGACTGGCACGCAGCCTGGGTAACAACTGCTGGACCCGGTTGACCACATCGATCACGTTGGCCCCGGGCTGGCGCTGGATGTTCAGCAGAATCGATGGTGTGCTGTTGGTCCACGCCGCCTGACGCGGATTCTCCGGCCCCTGAATGGAGCTGGCGATCTGCGCCAGACGAATCGGCGCGCCATTTTTATAGGCAATCACCAGATCGTGATATTCCTCGGCCGATTGCAACTGATCGTTGCCGCCAATCGAATACGCCTGGAACTTGCCATCGATGTTGCCTTTGGCCTGGTTGACGTTGGCATTGCCCAGCGCCGTGCGCAGATCCTCCAGCGACAGGCCCAGGCTGTTCAGCGCCGAGGTATTGGCCTGAACCCGCACCGCCGGGCGCTGACCGCCGCTGATGGTCACCAGGCCAACGCCGGTGATCTGAGAGATTTTCTGCGCCAGCCGAGTGTCGGCGAGGTCTTCGATTTTGGTCAGGGGCAACACATCGGAGGTCAGCGACAGGGTCAGCACCGGGGCGTCCGCCGGGTTGACCTTGCTGTACACCGGCGGGTACGGCAGGTTGGTCGGCAGAAACGTCCCGGCCGCATTGATCGCCGCTTGCACCTCTTGTTCGGCGATATCCAGCGACAGGGACAGGTCAAATTGCAGGGTTATCACCGAGGCGCCGTCGGAGCTGGTGGAGTTCATCGACTTGAGTCCCGGCATCTCGCCGAGCTGGCGCTCCAGCGGCGCGGTGATCGACGAACTGACCACCTGCGGGCTGGCGCCGGTGTATTGGGTAAACACCTGAATGGTCGGGTAATCGACCTCGGGCAGCGCCGACACCGACAGCAAGTGATAGCCGAGCATCCCCAACAGCAGTACCGCGACCATCAACAGCGTGGTCGCGACCGGCCGCTCGATAAAGGGCCGCGAGACGTTCATGGCTGGCGGCTGTTCATTGGGCGACGACCTTCACCGGGGAGCCATCGTCGAGCTTGTCCGCACCTTCGGTGATCACCTGCTCGCCGGGCTTGAGGCCGTTATCGAGAATCGCCGTGACTTCACCCATCGCCGGGCCGGCCTTGATATTGCGCAGGCTGGCCTTGTCACCGTTGACCACAAACACGAAGTCACCTTTGCTGCCGTGTTGAATCGCGGTGGTCGGCGTGACGGGTACCTGACTGAGGGTGTCTGCCTTGAGTCGGGCGTTGACGAACTGATTGGGAAACAGCGCGTTGCCCGAATCATCGAACTGCGCCTTGACCTTGATCGTGCCGGTACTGGTATCGACCTGGTTATCCAGCGCCAGCAGGCTACCGGTACCCAGCAGGCTGTGCTTGTTACGGTCGTAGGCCAGCACCGTCACCGGCCCTTTAGCCATCGCCTGATTGATCGCCCCCAGGTCATCCTCGGGCACCGCGAATACTACCGTCGCCGGCTGCATCTGGGTTATCACCGCAATGCCGGTGGTGCTAGCAGTGACCACGTAGTTACCCGGATCAACCTGCCGCAAGCCGACCACCCCGTCCACCGGCGAGGTGATGGTGCAGTAGCTCAACTGGACTTCAAGATTCTGCACGCTGCCTTGATCGGCGGCGACGGTGCCCTGTAGTTGCTGCACCAAGGACGCCTGGGTGTCGAGGGTTTGCTGGCTGGTGGAGCCGACCTTGATCAGTTCGCGAAAACGCATCAGATCGCGCTGGGCGTTGCTCAATACCGCCTGATCATGCGCCAGCGTGCCCCTGGCCACCACCAGTTGCGCCTTGAGCGCTCGGTCGTCGATCCGCGCGATGACCTGGCCCTTGCGCACCCGCTGGCCTTCCTTGAACTCGACCGCGCTGAGAATGCCGTTGACCTGAGTCACCACCGTCACACTGCGGGTCGGCGTCACCGTGCCCAGCGCGTCGATGTACACCGGCACATCCTGCAAGGCCACTACCGCGACTGCCACCGGCTCGGCGGGTGCTGGCGGCTTGCCTTTGTGCTGCCCACTCTCCCGGTAAAACCACAGGCCCATGGCTAGCAACAGGAGCAGCACGATCCCGATTACCAGAGCGAATTTGCCTCGTCTGATCTTCACCACGGTTTCTCACTCAAACGGGCTGAACACCCAATGCAACGATGCGAAGTGAATGCCGGGCCGTTTACGCAAGAAATGGCCAAAGGCCTGATCGCTGTCTTGAACTTTAGCAGTGCACCTGCCGTTCACTCGCCAATCCACGAGTTTGTTCAGCCCCGCGACAGCCTCGCACGACGAGGTGCAGCCGGCTGCTTTCTTGAGCGCCGCGCGAGGCCGGTGCTACCATGCGCAACCGCCAGAACAGGCAAGGAATCACCTGGTTTATGAGCACCATCCGCGAGCGCAACAAAGAACTGATCCTGCGCGCAGCCAGCGAAGAGTTTGCCGACAAGGGCTTCGCTGCGACTAAAACCAGTGACATCGCGGCCAAGGCGGGGTTGCCCAAGCCCAACGTCTACTACTATTTCAAGTCCAAGGAAAACCTCTACCGCGAGGTACTGGAAAGTATTATCGAGCCGATTCTTAAGGCCTCTACGCCGTTCAATGCCGACGGTGTGCCCAGCGAAGTGCTGAGTGGCTATATCCGCTCGAAAATCCGCATCTCCCGCGATCTACCGTTTGCGTCCAAGGTGTTCGCCAGCGAGATCATGCACGGCGCGCCGCACCTGAGCCCCGATCAGGTCGAGCAGCTCAACGCCCAGGCTAAACACAATATCGACTGCATCCAGACCTGGATCGACCGCGGGCAGATCGCCCCAATCGACCCCAATCACCTGATGTTCAGCATCTGGGCCGCGACCCAGACTTACGCCGATTTCGACTGGCAGATTTCAGCCATCACTGGCAAAGCCAAACTGGATGAAAGCGACTACGAAGCCGCGGCGCAGACCATCATTCGCCTGGTGCTCAAGGGCTGTGAGCCCGACAGGTAGACCGCAGCGCGCCCATCGCGAGCAGGCTCGCTCCCACAGGGGATTTGCGCACACCAGAAATCCAATGTGGGAGCGAGCCTGCTCGCGATGGCGACAACTTGGTATCTAGTCAAACCCAAATAGCATCCCACAGCGGATAGTCGCCAAGACGTTCGGCTAATCCCGCGCGTAATGGATTTACCACGATGTACCGAGCCAGCTTTATCAAGTCGTCCTCACGGCGCAGCGCTCGATCATGAAAGCCTTGCTGCCAAAGGTTGATCTTACGACCGGTGGACCGGTTTACCGCTTTGGTACTCAACGATTTGGTCTTTTGCATCAGCCCACTCAGCGACCCCTGCTGCAACTCGATCAACCAATGAAAGTGATCCGGCATGACAACCCAGGCCAATGAGTTAGCGCAGCCTTGGTCCTGCGCAGCGCGAAATTGCGCAACGACTAATCTGCCCAAGACAAAGTCGTTGAAAACAGGTTCTCTTCCGAGTGTGTTGGCGGTCAGCAGGTAAATCCGGTTCTGTTCGGCATAGCGGCCTACACGCAGACGATGTGAAGCGGGTAAATCCGGCATTCCCTTGCCCTTCCATGATCAAGTCATGAAGAAGGCTAGACCTATGAATGCCTGGAGGTAGGGCAGACTTTTAGCAGGATGTGTCTGGTGGATAGTCATCGCGAGCAGGCTCGCTCCCACAGGGATTATCTGAGCGGCAGAAATCCAATGTGGGAGCGAGCCTGCTCGCGATAGCGGTAGATCAGTCAATGCAAATCAAGCAGTCACACCCGCATCCGCCCGCAACCCCTGCTCCTCGATGGCGCTGATCGCGCATTGTTCATCGATGTCCGAGGTGTCGCCGCTGATGCCAATCGCCCCCAGCACCACCCCCTCCTGATCACGAATCAACACCCCGCCCGGCGCGGGCACCACGCTGCCCTGCCCCAGGCTGTTCAACGCGGCGATAAACGCCGGACGCTGTTGCGCGTCCAGTGCCAAGAGCCGCGAGCCCTTGCCCATTGCGATCGCGCCCCAGGCTTTGCCAATGGCGATTTGCGGACGAAGCAGGCTGGCGCCGTCTTCGCGCTGCAAGCTCAACAAATGCCCGCCGGCATCGAGTACCGCGATGGTCAGCGGTGCTGCGGCGATCTTGCGCCCTGCGGCGATGGCTCGACCGGTCAGGCTGACTGCGACTTTCAAGGTTAAAGCGCTCATGGGTGCTGTCCTTATTTTGTTATGGGGAAAGCCTTTGGACTTCGGCCAAGCGAAATCCGATGCAACAAATAGAACACAATGAATTATATTTTTGTATACAATATTTATCGAAAAGCTGCTCATGCGACGAAAAGCCACAGCACCTACGGCTTCTGACGAATGAAACAGCCGCTTGAGAAAATGGATTGACCTGCGCCGTCCGCCGTGAATACACTCTGCGCAAAGCCACTTGTATACAATTACAAAACGTAAGAGGCACAAAACCATGAGCAAAATGAGAGCAATCGAAGCCGCCGTTCTGGTGATGCGCCGTGAAGGGGTTGATACCGCTTTTGGCATCCCGGGTGCAGCCATCAACCCTCTGTACTCCGCCCTGCAAAAGGTCGGCGGCATTGATCACGTCCTCGCTCGCCACGTTGAAGGCGCCTCGCACATGGCCGAGGGTTACACCCGCACTAAAGCCGGCAACATCGGCGTGTGCATCGGTACTTCCGGGCCTGCCGGTACCGACATGGTCACCGGGCTCTACAGCGCCTCGGCCGACTCGATTCCAATCCTCTGCATCACTGGCCAGGCACCCCGCGCCCGTATGCACAAGGAAGACTTCCAGGCCGTCGACATCACCACCATCGTCAAGCCAGTGACCAAGTGGGCAACCACTGTTATGGAACCGGGCCAGGTGCCTTACGCCTTCCAGAAAGCCTTCTATGAGATGCGCTCCGGCCGCCCGGGCCCAGTGCTGATCGACCTGCCGTTTGACGTGCAGATGGCAGAAATCGAATTCGACATCGACGCCTACGAACCTCTGCCGCTGGCCAAGCCAACGGCTAATCGCGTACAGATCGAGAAAGCCCTGGCCATGCTCGATCAGGCTGAACGCCCACTGCTGGTCGCCGGTGGCGGCATCATCAATGCCGATGCCAGTGACTTACTGGTGGAGTTCGCTGAGCTGACGGGTATTCCAGTCATCCCGACCCTGATGGGCTGGGGCACTATCCCGGACGATCACCCGCTGATGGTCGGCATGGTTGGTTTGCAGACTTCGCACCGTTACGGCAACGCGACGATGCTGAAATCCGACGTGGTACTCGGCGTGGGTAACCGTTGGGCCAACCGTCACACCGGTTCGATCGACGTTTACACCGAAGGCCGCAAGTTCATCCACGTCGATATCGAACCGACCCAGATCGGTCGCGTGTTCAATCCGGACCTGGGCATCGTTTCCGACGCCGGTTTGGCACTGAAAGTGTTCATTGAAGTCGCTCGCGAATGGAAAGCCGCCGGCAAGCTGAAGGACCGCAGCGCCTGGCTCAAAGACTGCCAGCAGCGTAAAGCCAGCCTGCACCGCAAGACCCACTTCGACAACGTGCCGGTCAAGCCGCAACGCGTATACGAAGAGATGAACCAGGTGTTTGGTAAAGACACGTGCTACGTCAGCACCATCGGTCTGTCGCAGATTGCCGGCGCGCAGTTCCTGCACGTCTACAAACCGCGTCACTGGATCAACTGCGGTCAGGCAGGCCCGTTGGGCTGGACCATTCCGGCAGCGTTGGGCGTGGTCAAGGCTGATCCGAGCCGCAAAGTCGTGGCGCTGTCTGGCGACTATGACTTCCAGTTCATGATCGAAGAGTTGGCGGTGGGCGCGCAGTTCAAACTGCCGTACATCCACGTCGTGGTGAACAACTCGTACCTGGGTCTGATCCGTCAGGCGCAGCGCGGTTTCGAGATGGACTACTGCGTGCAGCTGTCCTTCGATAACCTCAACGCGCCGGAGCTCAACGGTTACGGCGTCGACCACGTCGCGGTTGCCGAAGGCCTGGGTTGCAAAGCCCTGCGCGTCTTCGAACCGGATCAGATCCAGCCGGCGCTGCGCAAGGCTCAGGAAATGATGGTTGAGTTCAAGGTTCCAGTGATTGTTGAGATTATTCTGGAGCGCGTGACCAACATTTCCATGGGCACCGAGATCAACGCCGTCAACGAATTCGAAGACCTGGCGTTGGTCGGTAACGATGCGCCAACCGCGATTTCGTTGCTGGATTAAGAACGACCTGAAACCTGTAGCAGCTGCCGAGGCACGAGGCTGCGTTGCGTGTCCGCAGGACCGCCGTCGGGGGCCGCTTCGCAGCCCAACGCAGCCTCGTGCCTCGGCAGCTGCTACAGGTACATATTTTTAACAGGAGACCACCATGCCGCGTTTCGCAGCCAACCTGTCCATGCTGTTTACTGAGCAGGATTTTCTTGCCCGCTTCGAAGCTGCCGCCAAGGCCGGCTTCAGTGGTGTCGAATACCTGTTCCCTTACGAATTCAACTCCGCCGAGATCAAGGCCCAGCTCGACGCCCACGGTCTGACCCAAGTGCTGTTCAACCTGCCGGCCGGTGACTGGGCCAAGGGTGAACGTGGCGTTGCATGCCATCCGGATCGCGTTGAAGAGTTCCGCTCCGGAGTCGACCTGGCGATTGCCTACGCACAAGTTCTGGGCAACACCCAGATCAACTGCCTGGCCGGCATCCGCCCACAAGGCGTCGATGATGCCACCGTGGAAAAGACCTTCGTCGCCAACCTCAAGTACGCCGCAGACAAGCTGCAAGCGGTGGGCATCAAACTGGTGATGGAAGCGATCAACACCCGTGACATCCCGGGCTTTTACTTGAACAACACGGCTCAAGCCCTGTCGATTCGCGAGCAAGTCGGTAGCAACAATCTGTTCCTGCAATACGACATCTACCACATGCAAATCATGGAGGGCGACCTGGCCCGGACCATGGCCGAGCACCTGGGAGAGATCAACCACATCCAGCTCGCCGACAACCCGGGGCGCAACGAGCCGGGTACTGGCGAGATCAACTACCGCTTCCTGTTCGAACACCTGGACCGCATCGGTTATCAGGGCTGGATCGGCTGTGAATACAAGCCGCTGACCACCACCGAGGCGGGTCTCGGTTGGTTGAAAACCCATAACGCAATCTGAAGTGATTTCCCCTGTGGGAGCGAGCCTGCTCGCGATAGCGATGTACCAGTCAACACAGATGCTGAATCTGACGGCCTCATCGCGAGCAGGCTCGCTCCTACAAAAAGCGCATCCCCTATTTGCTTGAAGCAGCAATAAAAACAAGAGGATTTTCTCATGGCTAAAATCGGATTTATCGGCACCGGCATCATGGGCCACCCAATGGCGTTGAACCTGCAAAAAGCCGGTCACAGCCTGTTCCTGTCGGCGCACCACGACTCCGCCCCTGCTGATCTGATCGCCGCTGGCGCGGTCGCTCTGGCGAACCCGAAAGAAGTCGCTCAGGAAGCTGAGTTCATCATCGTTATGGTTCCGGACACCCCGCAGGTCGAAGACGTGCTGTTCCGCGCCGACGGCGTGGCTGCCGGTGTCGGCCCAGGCAAGATCGTGATCGACATGAGTTCGATCTCGCCGACCGCGACCAAAGCCTTCGCTGCGAAAATCAACGAAAAAGGCGCGCAATACCTCGACGCCCCGGTGTCCGGTGGTGAAGTCGGCGCCAAAGCTGCGACCTTGAGCATCATGATCGGCGGCGACAGCCAGGCCTTCGAACGCGCTCTGCCGCTGTTCCAGAGCATGGGCAAAAACATCACTCTGGTCGGCGGCAATGGCGACGGTCAAACCGCCAAAGTGGCGAACCAGATCATCGTTGCGCTGAACATCCAGGCCGTCGCTGAAGCCCTGCTGTTCGCCTCGAAAAACGGTGCTGATCCAGCCAAGGTCCGTGAAGCGCTGATGGGTGGTTTCGCTTCGTCGAAAATTCTCGAAGTCCACGGCGAGCGCATGATCAAAGGCACTTTCGATCCAGGCTTCCGCATCAGCCTGCACCAGAAAGACCTCAACCTGGCCCTGGCCGGTGCTCGCGAGCTGGGCATCAACCTGCCCAACACCGCCAACACCCAGCAAGTGTTCAGCACCTGCGCGGCCATCGGTGGCAGCAACTGGGACCACTCGGCGCTGATCAAAGGCCTCGAGCACATGGCGAACTTCTCGATTCGAGATAAATAAGGCCCCGCACCAAACCTGTGGGAGCGAGCCTGCTCGCGATAAAATCGCCGCGGTGTATCTGACACATCGCGGTGCCTGAATCGCGAGCAGGCTCGCTCCCGCAGGGAACCGAGTGTACCCACACGCGGTTGCCCTACCCCAATAACAAGAAATCCGGGAGCCCGCCATGTCGGTCGATCCGCAACAATTCCTGCGTGAGCTGTTCGCCACAGCCATCGACGCCGCCCATCCGCAGCACGTCCTTGAAGCCCATTTACCCAGCGATCGCAGCGGTCGGGTGATCGTCATCGGTGCCGGCAAAGCGGCTGCGGCCATGGCGCAAGTGGTCGAACGTTGCTGGCAGGGCGAAGTATCGGGACTGGTAGTGACTCGCTACGGTCACGGCGCCCCTTGCGACAAAATCGAAGTGGTCGAGGCCGCCCACCCAGTGCCTGACGCTGCCGGCCTGGCCGTGGCAAAACGGGTGCTGGAACTGGTCAGCAACCTGACTGAAGACGACCGGGTGATCTTTCTACTCTCGGGCGGTGGCTCGGCATTGCTGGCACTGCCGGCGGCCGGCATCACGCTTGCCGACAAACAGTCGATCAACAAAGCCCTGCTCAAATCCGGCGCTACCATCGGCGAGATGAACTGCGTGCGCAAGCACCTCTCGGCGATCAAGGGAGGCCGTCTGGCCAAGGCCTGCTGGCCAGCTACTGTCTACACCTATGCGATTTCCGATGTGCCGGGCGACCTGGCAACGGTGATCGCTTCCGGGCCGACCGTGGCCGATCCGAGCACTTCGGCCGAAGCCCTGGCGATTCTCAAACGCTACGCCATCGAGGTCCCAGCGACGGTGCGCAGCTGGCTGCAAAGCGCGGAATCGGAGACGGTCAAACCCGGTGATCCGAGCCTCTCCCGCAGCCATTTTCAACTGATCGCGCGGCCACAACAGTCGTTGGAAGCGGCAGCGGTGAAAGCTCGCCAGGCCGGTTTTAGCCCGTTGATTCTCGGTGATCTGGAAGGCGAGTCTCGCGAGGTCGCCAAAGTCCACGCAGGGATCGCCCGCCAGGTTGTCCTGCATGGTCAGCCACTGGCCGCGCCTTGCGTGATTATCTCGGGCGGTGAAACCACCGTCACCGTGCGCGGCAATGGCCGTGGCGGACGCAACGCCGAGTTCCTGCTGAGCCTCACCGATAGCCTCAAGGGCTTGCCCGGTGTCTATGCGCTGGCCGGCGACACCGACGGCATCGACGGTTCCGAAGACAACGCCGGCGCCATCATGACCCCGGACAGCTACGCCCGCGCCGCCGCGATGGGTCTGAGCGCCAGCGACGAGTTGGACAACAACAACGGTTATGGCTATTTCGCCGCGCTGGATGGATTGATCGTCACCGAACCGACCCGCACCAATGTCAACGACTTCCGCGCCATCCTGATTCTCGAGAGCCCTAAAAATGACGCCTGACAAGAAGGTTAAAATCCTCGCCACCCTTGGCCCTGCCACAGACGGGATCGACGCTATCCGTGAACTGGTCGAAGCCGGGGTAAACATCTTTCGCCTCAACTTCAGCCATGGCGATCACGCCGATCATGCTCAGCGCTACCAGTGGATTCGCGAAGTCGAGAAGCAGCTGAATTACCCGCTGGGGATTCTGATGGACCTGCAAGGCCCGAAACTGCGGGTCGGGAAGTTTGCCGAAGGTAAGGTTCAACTGATGCGCGGTCAGGCCCTGCGTCTGGACCTGGACGCAACGCCTGGCGATCAGCGGCGGGTCAACCTGCCCCACCCGGAAATCATCGCCGCGCTGGAACCGGGCATGGACCTGTTGCTGGACGACGGCAAGCTGCGTCTGCGAGTGACCGCCAAACATGCCGATGCCATCGACACTACGGTGCTCAACGGCGGCGAGTTGTCTGACCGTAAAGGCGTCAACGTCCCGCAAGCCTTGCTCGAATTGAGCCCACTGACCGCCAAGGACCGTCGCGACCTGAGCTTCGGCCTGGAGCTGGGTGTGGATTGGGTCGCGCTGTCGTTTGTGCAGCGTCCGGCAGACATCCTCGAAGCCCGCGAGTTGATCGGCGACAAAGCCTTTCTGATGGCGAAAATCGAGAAGCCGTCAGCCGTCGAACACTTGCGCGAAATCGCCGAGTTGAGCGACGCAATCATGGTTGCGCGCGGCGATCTGGGCGTGGAAGTGCCGGCAGAAAGCGTGCCGCAGATTCAGAAGAACATCATCACCATCTGCCGCCAGCTCGGTAAACCCGTGGTGGTGGCGACGCAGATGCTCGAGTCGATGCGTTTCTCCCCGGCACCGACCCGCGCCGAAGTCACGGATGTCGCCAACGCTGTGGCCGAAGGGGCCGATGCGGTGATGCTTTCGGCAGAAACCGCCTCCGGTGATTACCCGCTGGAAGCCGTGCAGATGATGAGCAAGATCATCCGTCAGGTCGAAAATGGCCCGGATTATCAGGCGCAACTGGACGTTAGCCGACCACAGGCCGAAGCCACAGTGTCTGACGCCATCAGCTGTGCGATCCGCCGCATCAGCAGCATTCTGCCGGTGGCGGTGCTGGTGAACTACAGCGAGTCCGGCAGCTCCAGTTTGCGGGCAGCGCGTGAACGGCCGACGGTACCAATTCTCAACCTGACACCGAACCTGCAAACCGCACGCCGCCTGACCGTGGCCTGGGGCGTGCATTCGGTGGTTAATGATCGGCTGCGTCAGGTGGACGAGGTGTGCTCCACGGCCCTCGAAATTGCCCAGGCGCAGGGGATGGCCAAACGGGGCGATACGTTGTTGATCACGGCGGGTGTGCCGTTTGGGCAGCCTGGGTCGACTAATTCGTTACGTATTGAGACGCTGATCTAGCGTCTGTGCCGGCCTCATCGCGAGCAAGCTCGCTCCTACATCGGCATTGAACACATATTGCGTGTACACCGATTGTAGGAGCGAGCTTGCTCGCGATTGGGGCACCGCGGTTTATCAAGCACATCGCCTTTCACAGACGCCACCATGTCCACACACCACTTCAACAACAAATGCCCCGACTGGGCCACGGCCCTGCTCAACGGTTTCAGTCAGATTTTCCTGCAGTGCCATCCGCTGTTTGGTCTGCTGTGCCTGCTGGCCATTCTGTTTACTGCTCCAGCCCTGCTCGGCGGCGCGCTGCTGGGCGGTGTCGCCGGGTTGCTCACCGCGCAACGTCGCAGTTATGCCAAGGCTGATCGTCAGGCCGGCCTGTTCAGTTACAACGGCGTTTTGCTCGGCTTGCTGCTGAGCCTTTATTTCCCCTGGTCAGCGATGTTGCCGCCGCTGATCATCGCCTGCGGCGGCCTGAGTGCGATGCTCACTCAGCAATGGCTCAAGCGCGCCCGCGATCAGCATTGCCTGCCCGCCTACACCGCACCCTTCGTTGGATTGAGCTGGTTGCTCCTGAGTTTTGCTGCGCCCCAGCCCCCTGCACCCTTGATTGAAATGAACACCCTCAACCTGGTCGCGGCCTCGTTGAAAGGGCTTGGTCAGGTCATGTTTCTGGGTCATCCGCTGGCCGGTGCACTGATTGCTATCGGATTGCTGATCGCCGACCGCCGCGCTTTCTTATGGGCGCTGCTGGGTTCTGCCGCGGGTCTGTGCTTTGCCTTGCTGCATCACGAAACGTCAAACGCGCTGCTGGGTTTGAGCGGTTACAACGCAGTGCTCGCCGCCCTTGCCTTCAGCCAGCAACGTCGCCAACCCTGGCTGCCGCTGCTGGGAATTGTATTGGCAGTGTTGCTCACACCGGGCTTCGCCGCTCTGGGTCTGGCGACCCTCACCGCCCCCTTCATCCTTGCCTGCTGGCTGGTCCGTGCTGGTATCCGAGTACTACGCCCGGCCGCGTTGGACAGTGCGTCTTGCGCTATCAGGGACAATCACCCTAGGCTTCGCTGATCTAAGGCCAAGGCGATCTCCATGGACAGCAACAACACGTGGCGCAACCGCCTCTACGTGATGATTTTCCACACCGACACGGTGGCCGGACGGCGCTTCGACAGTACCCTGTTGCTGATCATTCTCGCCAGCCTGGTGATCGTGATTCTCGACAGCATCGACGCCGTTCACCAGAACTACGCCAATGCTCTGGCCTACATCGAATGGGGCTTCACTGTCATCTTCGTCATCGAGTACGGCCTGCGGCTGTACTGCTCGCCCAAGCCGCTTCGTTACGCCTTCAGCTTCTACGGGCTGGTGGACTTGCTGGCGATCGTCCCGGGGATCCTCGCGCTGTATTACAGCGATGCTCAGTACCTGTTGATCATCCGAATCATCCGGATGCTGCGAATCTTCCGTGTGCTCAAGCTCAGCCCGTACTTGAAACAAGCCAATTACCTGCTGGATGCCCTGCACGGCAGCAAACAAAAAATCATCGTATTCCTGCTCAGTGTCTGCACCCTGGTGACGGTGTTCGGTACCCTGATGTACGTGGTCGAGGGTCCTGAACACGGCTTCACCAGCATCCCCAAGGGGATCTACTGGGCTATCGTCACCCTGACCACAGTTGGCTACGGCGATATCGTGCCGAAAACCCCGCTGGGGCAAGTGATCTCGGCCATGGTGATGATCACCGGTTACTCGATCATCGCCGTACCCACCGGAATCTTCACCGCCGAACTGGCCAACGCCATGCGCGGTGAACAGTTGCAGCACGACTGCCCGGTGTGCAAGAAAGACAATCACGAGCATGGCGCGGCATTCTGCTCGCGCTGCGGCAATGCGCTGTTTAAGAAAACAGAATAAGCAAAGTACTTTTTAATCTTTAAAGAGATATGCAGCCACGGCTATAGTCGCTGGCAAATTGCCCACTTTTACTAGAACAAGGAATGCCCGGTGAAGAAACTCTTTGGCGCCTCACTGTTGGCCGCTGGCCTGGCCTTGAGCAGCGTGGCCCAGGCCGCACCGACCCTGCTTAACGTTTCCTACGATGTGATGCGAGACTTCTACAAGGCTTACAACACTGCCTTCCAGAAACACTGGCAAGCCGAGCACAACGAAAACATCACCTTGCAGATGTCCTTCGGCGGTTCCAGCAAACAAGCCCGTTCGGTCATCGACGGCCTGCCGGCTGACGTCATCACCATGAACATGGCCACCGACATCAACGCCTTGGTCGACAACGGCAAACTGATTCCCGACAACTGGGTCACCCGCCTGCCGGACCACAGCGCGCCGTTCACCTCGGCCACTGTATTCATCGTCCGCAAAGGCAACCCGAAAGCCCTGAAAGACTGGCCTGATCTGCTCAAGGACGGTGTGCAAGTCATCGTGCCGAACCCGAAAACTTCCGGTAACGGCCGCTATACCTATCTCTCGGCCTGGGGCTACGTGCTGAAAAACGGTGGCGATGAAAACAAAGCCAAAGAATTCGTCGGCAAGCTGTTCAAGCAAGCGCCGGTACTCGACACCGGTGGCCGCGCCGCCACCACCACCTTCATGACCAACCAGATTGGCGACGTGCTGGTGACGTTCGAAAACGAAGCCGAAATGATCGCTCGCGAATTCGGTCGCGACCAGTTCGAAGTGATCTACCCAAGCGTCTCCGCCGAAGCCGAACCGCCAGTAACTGTGGTCGACAAAGTCGTCGACAAGAAAGGCACTCGCGCCGTGGCCGAGGAATACCTGAAATACCTCTGGTCTCCAGAAGGTCAGGAAATCGCTGCCGCCAACTACCTGCGCCCACGGGACCCAAAAGTCTTGGCCAAGTACACCGACCGCTTCCCGAAAGTCGACTTCCTCTCGGTGGAGAAAACCTTCGGTGACTGGCGCACTGTGCAAAAGACCCACTTCAACGATGGCGGGATCTTCGATCAGATCTATGCGCAGTAAGCGTTGAGTTGAAATGAGAAAGGCGACCTGAGGTCCAGTCCAATGCCAGTTAGTTAAGAAAATGAGGTCTCTGTAGGAGCGAGCTTGCTCGCGATGGACTCAAGGACGACGCGTTTATTCAGAAAACACGCATTATCGTTAACGTCCATCGCGAGCAAGCTCGCTCCTACACGAGGCTGCGTTCGCTTAAGTGACTGGCATTGGACCTCGGGTCGCCTTTTTTGATACCGCTCGCAGCGCCTGACGTTGATGTCACATCGGCGGCGTCACGCCGTCTTTGCCGGCCGAGATGAATTGCGCTGTCAGGCTGCCATCCGCAGCTTTCTGGGCGAACAGCACGACTTTGACACCTGGCTTGAGCAAGCTTCGGTCGCCGGCCACCAGATTGACGATCGGTACGTCGTCCGGTACTACGATGGTTTTTTTACCGCCCTTGTAGTTGACGGTCATGGTTCGGCCATTGCTGGTCACCAGATCGCCGACGCTGCCGTTGGTCATGCTGCTGTCCTTGGCCAGATCAAAAGGACGATGGCCGTCGCCGGTGCCGGCCATGTCTGGCGGGAACACGTGGACTTCCAACGCCTTCAAGGTGCCATCGGGCAGCGGCACGGCGGCCGAACCGACGTAGCTGCCGGGCTTGATGTCGGAGATTTGCGCCAGCGTCACACCGCGAACCTGAGTGTCTTTGGTCAGGTTGACGGTCACGTCGCCGTCGCGGTTGCTATGAACTTTCATCACGTCACCGTCCAGTGCGGTGATCGCTCCACGCACACCGACACGCTGAGCCGGAGCGTCTTCAGCCTGAACCGTGCCAATCATCATCAACGCTGTCACAGCGATTGCTGAAGCCAATGCGCTGACACGCGACGCCTTGCCGAAAATCGAAGTCATCTGAGGGGGTTTCCTGTGCTGAGGTGTAGGGCATCGGACCGATGCTTATTCAAATACCGCTGAACCAGTTATAACCTTGATCTTCCCAGTAACCTCCCGGGTACTCATTGGTGACCACGATGGCGCCAATGTGTTTGGGATTCTTGAAACCCAGCTTGGTCGGCACCCGCAGTCGCAACGGATAGCCGTACTGGGGCGGCAGTGCGACCTTGCCAAAGTCCAGCGCCAGCAACGTCTGCGGATGCAAGGCGGTCGGCATGTCGATACTGGAGTAATAACGGTCGGCGCACTTGAAGGCCACGTACCTGGCCGTCAGGTCAGCACCGATGTGTTCCAGGAATGTGCGCAACGGCACACCGCCCCACTGACCGATGGCGCTCCAGCCTTCAACACAGATCAAGCGGGTGATATCGCTGCGTTGTGGCAGGCGGCGCAGGTCTTCGAGGGTCCAGTTCTGTTTGTCGCGGACCAACCCCGAGACCTCGACCCGGTAATCGCTGAGGTCGATGTCGGGAATGTCGGTTTGTTCATAGTAGGCATTGAACGGAAACGGCTGGGTAAGCTTCGCTTCACTGTAGACCGGCGCCAGCCGCTGACCGCTGAAGAGCCAGCCCTGAACCTTGTCGTTCCAGCGCGACATGGCCCACAGCACTTTGTCGACTTGATCGCCGTCCGCAAGGTTGCAACCGCTGAGCATCGACATCGCGCCAATGGTCAGCCCCGAGCGCAGGAACAGCCGTCGCTGCACATCGACCAGTTGCGTGCGCTGTGCAGGCTCAAGTTTCACAGATGGTTTGCGCTCAGTCATGGGGATTCTCCCGAGTGCCGCCAGTAATCATCGGCAGTAAGGTTCGCGGCACCAGCACTACCAGCAAGAGATGGACCACGATAAACAGGCCGATTCCGCTCATGGCGAAAAAGTGCACGTAGCGCGCCGCGTCGTAACCGCCCATCAGTTGCACCAGACCCTGCAGCTGCACCGGCTTCCAGATCGACAGGCCGGAAAGCACCACCAGCACGCCCATCAGCAAGACCAACCAATACAGCAAACGTTGAACGGCGTTGTAATGTCCCAGGTGGTGAGTGAGCTTGAGGTGCAACGCATCGCTCAGGTTCTGCTTGATTGCCGGCACCGAGATGGGCAACAACTGACGGCCAAAATGCCGACTGACCAGGCCATATGCCAGATAGATCAGGCCGTTGACCACCAGCAGCCACATGACCGCCAGATGCACGGCAATCGAACCCCCGAGCCATCCGCCGAGAGTTGCCCAATGCGGGAACCTGAAGGCGAACAAGGGCGAGGCGTTGTAGATACCCCAGCCGCTCATGATCATGCAGGGCATGCCCAGGGCATTGATCCAATGGGTGAACCGAATGGGTAAAGGGTGAACGCGACGAGTGCTGATAACGGGCTCCTTGCGAGATAACGCAGTCGCTGAGGCAGTAGATGTCGGTAAAGGTATCATCGGGCTTTGTCGCAAGGTTTCACGTTTCTGTGATGTTTGCGTTCAGAGCCGTTCGCTCATTCCTTTTCGGCATAAATGCTATCGCCTCGGGTTACCGACTGAGTCGCCGGCCATTCCTTAGCCTCACTCGTCATCTTCCCTTGGCCGCACGTCGGCACGACCACAATCACCCTACTGTTTGAGTTCTGCTGCGGTGCGGTTTTTGAGTGTTTCCGAGAAAGGGTCGCTGGCGACTGCGTGATGTATTAAAAGCTTCGCGGGCAAGCCTCGGGCCTACAGTTACAGCGCAACATTCGTAGGCGCGAGGCTTGCCCGCGATCGAACGCGAAGCCGTCGCACGTCAGACAGCTTGTTCTGTCTGACGAGCGCAATGGGTCACTCAATCGTGATACTGACGCCCCAACCCCGACGGCACGCCATGAATATCCGTCTCTTCCCAAGGCCCGTTCGGGCTGATGGAGCGGCTCCAGCCGTTGTTCCAGCGGTAGTAGGTGCGTTGGCGGTAGAAGGTGTCGGTCTGGTCGTCGAGGACGTAGACGCCCATCTGCGCATCCCAATGGCTATTACCGCCCGGTGGCGGAGCAAAGCTGGCGGAGGTGCGCGGCAGCGGCTTGGCGGGTTTAGCCGGTGTGGTCGGTTTGCCAGGCGCCGTGGATGGAACCGGCTTGGTACTCGGTCCCGAAGGCGGGATCGGTGGCAAGGTGGTCGGCGCCGGCTGCTGGACCGCACAGGCGCTTAACCCCAGGACCAGACTGAGCAGGGTGATACGTGCAATGGCGCTCATAGCGGTTTCTCTGTTATTTATCCGGGCTGTCGATGGTCAATTGCTGCGGCGCGGTGGTGCTGCTGGCCAGGGGCTGGCTGCGACCGATCCATTCGCCGGCAGTCGGTTGGCCGGCGCGTGAGATGCGTGCAACCAGTTGGACTTCAGGGAAGTTCGACAGTTTCAACTGCGGTATCATCGCGTCGGCGTCACCCAGCTCGACGGTCGCTGGCAAGTCAGCCACAGTCAGACGCTTGGCGGCCAATGGCGCGGGCGGGCCGGAAGTGGCACGGGCGAAGATGAACACACTGTCGCCCGGTTGAACCTTGGCTTTCAGATCAGCCGCCAGATCAACGCGAACCTTGAGCAATGCTGCAGTTTTCGCCGCAACGGCCGGCGCTTGAGCGACTTTGCCGCCACTGGCCTGCAGTTTCTCACTGGCCCGGGCGATCCCGCCTTGCAGCGCGGTACGGGAGTTATCCTCCGGCGGCAGTTGCGCCAGCAGACGATTCCAGTAGTCGATGGCGTCCTGGTAACGTTCGCCTTCGAAGGCGGCGATACCCAGCAGGCCGAGGCTGGTGACTTCTTTCGGATCGGCTTTCAATGCTTCATCCGTCAGCGCCTGAACCTTGTCCGACCATTGTTTGTTGTCGGCAAAGTATTGCGCCTGAGCCCATTGGCCGAGCAGTTCAGGCTGACGACCGGCCAACGCTACGGTGCGCTCGAAGATCTTCGCCGCATCTGCCGGGCGATCCTGAGCCATGTAGGTCCGACCGAGGAAGTACAGACCTTCAGCCGAATCCGGCTGCGCTGCGACGGCACGCTCAAGACGGCGGGTCATCTCTTCCATCGATTTCGGTGCCTGGGCAAATTCGCGGGTCAGCTCGACCTTGTCGCTGGCACCGAAATGCAGGTACAAGCCAAGGCCCAACACCGGCACCAGAATCGCGGCCAACAACGGCAGCGGCTTGCCCAAACGCGAAACCCGCTCGGTATCGGCACCTTCGGTGTCGTCCAGCAGTTCACGGGCCGCTTCCGCGCGACCGGTGTCCATTTGCACGGGAGTGAGTACGCCTTCTTCCTGCTGAGTTTGCAACTCAGCCACGCGCTCTTGGTAAAGCGCTACGTTCAGCGCGGTACGATCCTCTTCACGTTGGGCGCGGCGGCCGCGTAAAACCGGGATCAGCAGAAAACTCAGAGCTACCAATAGGAGCAGACCTGCAGCGAGCCAGAAATCAATCATTCGTGGTCTTTATCCAACAGTTGGTCGAGGCGCTTGCGCTCCTCGGCAGAAAGCGTATCCAGGGTGTCAGTGCGCTGTACGCGACGACGGCGGATGATCACTCCAATGATTACGACGCCGCCCAACAGCAAACCGGCCGGGCCGAACCAGAGCAGCGCGGTCTTGGCAGTCAGAGCCGGCTTGTAGCGCACGAAATCGCCGTAGCGATCGACCATGAAGTCGATGATCTGCTGATTGTCTTTGCCCTCGCCCAGCATGCGGAAAATCTCTTTACGCAAGTCAGCGGCAATCGGTGCATTGGAATCAGCAATGTCCTGATTCTGGCACTTGGGGCAACGCAGCTCTTTGGTCAGCTCGCGGAAACGCTCGCGGTCGCCGTCATTGGCGAACTCGTAAGTGTCGATGGCGGCGTGAGCCACACCGGCGATGCTCAGGCCGAGAACGGCCGCCGCTATCCAGCGCTTCATGGCTTGGCCTCATCAACCAGCGCCTGATACTTGGCAGCCAGCTTTTCGCGCCAGACCACTTCATCGATCACCCCGACGTACTTGTCGCGGATGATGCCTTTAGCGTCGATGAAGAAGGTTTCCGGAGCGCCGTAGACGCCGAGATTCAGGCCCAGGGTGCCCTCATCGTCACGAATATCCAGTTGGTACGGGTTGTGGAACTCCACCAGCCACTTCAAGGCGTCGGCGTTGACGTCCTTGTAGTTGATGCCGTAGATCAGCACGCCCTGTTGGGCCAGTTTGTTCAACACCGGGTGTTCGACCCGGCAGGAAATGCACCAGGTGCCCCAGACGTTGACCAACGCTGGCTTGCCCAGAATATCGGCCTTGGCCAGGGTCTTGCCGTCCTGTACCGACGGCAGGGAAAACTCGGGGAATGGCTTGTCGATCATCGCCGATGGCAGTTCGGCCGGGTCCAGGTACAGCCCTCGGTAAAGGAACACCGCCACCACCAGAAACAGCGCCAGCGGCAACAACATTATCCAACGTCTCATGCAGTGGCTCCAGTCATGCCCAGTGCTTCCCGCACGCGGCTTTTCACCTTGACCCGATAACGCCGATCCAGTGCCGCCAGCAAACCACCGAAACCTGTAAGCAGGCCGCCGAACCAGATCCAGCGTACAAACGGTTTGACGTGCACCCGTACCGCCCAGGCGCCATCGCCCAGTGGCTCACCAAGGGCAACGTATAGGTCACGGGTGAAACCAGCGTCGATCCCGGCCTCGGTCATCATCGAGTTCTGCACGGTGTAGAGGCGTTTTTCCGGGTGCAATACGCTGACCTCTTTACCGCCGCGAATGACACGAATAGTGCCTTTGTCGGAGGTAAAATTCGGCCCTTCGTAGTGTTTGGCACCCTCGAAGATGAAGTGGTAACCGGCCAGATCCATGGATTCGCCCGGTGCCAGACGCAGGTCACGCTCGGCGCTGTTCTGGCTGGAAAGCACCACACCCAACGCGCAGACGGCGATACCGAGGTGCGCCACCTGCATACCCCAATAGCTGCGGGTCAGGGTTGGCAGGCCTTTGATCAGGCCTTTGTGACGGGTTTTGTCAAAGATGTCGCGCACACCAGCCAACAACACCCAGGCGGCGAGCATGAAGGTCGCCAACACTGCCCAGTTGAAGTCGCCATACGCGATGCCAGCCACCACGGCCAGCGCTGCACTGCCGAGCAGCACGGGGGTGAGCATGCCCACCAGCCATTTGACCGGAGTGTCTTTCCAGCGCACCAGCATGCCGACTGCCATCACCACCATCAGCAATGCCATCAATGGAATAAACAGCGCATTGAAGTACGGCGGGCCGACCGACAGCTTGGCGCCGGTCAGGGCATCAAGCACCAGCGGGTACAGCGTGCCGAGCAGAATCATTGATGCGGCAACCACCAATACCAGGTTGTTACCCAGCAACAGGGTTTCCCGCGACCAGAGGTTGAAACCGACATGGCTCTTCACTACTGGCGCGCGCAAAGCGAACAACGTCAACGACCCGCCGACCACGAACAGCAGGAAGATCAGGATGAACACGCCGCGCTCCGGGTCGGAAGCGAAGGCATGCACTGACGTCAGCACGCCGGAACGCACCAGGAAGGTTCCCAGCAGGCTCAGGGAGAATGCGGCGATGGCCAGCAGCACGGTCCAGCTTTTGAACACACCACGTTTTTCGGTAACGGCCAGCGAGTGAATCAACGCGGTACCGACCAGCCATGGCATGAAGGACGCGTTTTCCACCGGGTCCCAGAACCACCAGCCGCCCCAACCGAGTTCGTAGTAGGCCCACCAGGAACCGAGGGTGATGCCGATACCCAGGAAGGCCCAGGCGACGATGGTCCATGGACGCGACCAGCGAGCCCAGGCCGCATCAAGACGACCACCGAGCAAGGCAGCGATGGCGAAGGCGAAGGCCACGGAGAAACCGACATAACCCATGTAAAGCATCGGTGGGTGGACGATCAGACCGATGTCTTGCAGCAGTGGATTGAGGTCATGACCATTGGTCGGGATTTGCGGCAGGATGCGCGCGAACGGGTTGGAGGTGAGGATCAGGAACAGCAGAAACCCAGTGCTGATGATGCCCATCACTGCCAGCACCCGCGCCAGCATCACTTGCGGCAACTGCCGGGAGAACACCGACACCGCAAAAGTCCAGCCGCCGAGGATCAGCGCCCAGAGCAGCAACGAGCCTTCGTGGGCACCCCATACCGCGCTGAACTTGTAGTACCAAGGCAAGGCGCTGTTGGAGTTGTTGGCGACATAGGCGACGGAAAAGTCATCGGTCATGAAGGCGTAGGTCAGGCAGCCAAAAGCGAATACCAGAAAGGCGAACTGCCCCCAGGCGGCCGGCTGAGCCAGGCTCATCCACAGCCGATCACCGCGCCAGGCACCGAGTAACGGCACGATGGCTTGAACGATGGCAAAACACAGCGCCAGGATCATCGCCAGATGGCCCAGCTCGGGGATAAACAGCCCTGAACCAAAGAGTGCGGAAGTCATCGGTTAACCCTCTTTGGCTTGTGTAGGCGCCGACTGGCCGCTGTCTTTCAGGGCCTTGGTCACTTCCGGCGGCATGTACTTCTCGTCGTGCTTGGCGAGCACTTCGTCGGCCACTACCACGCCCTCACCGTTGAGCTTGCCAAGGGCAACAATGCCCTGCCCTTCGCGGAACAGGTCTGGAAGGATGCCGCGATAAGTGATGGTGACGGATTTATTGAAGTCGGTGACGATGAATTTCACGTCCAGGGAATCCCCGGAGCGCTCCAGCGACCCCTTTTCGACCATACCGCCGGCACGAATGCGGGTGTCTAGCGGTGCCTCACCGTTGGCGATCTGGGTCGGGGTGTAGAACAGATTGATATTCTGCTGCAAGGCGCTCAAGGCCAGGCCAACAGCAGCGCCGACCCCAACCAGAATCGCGAGGATGATCAATAGTCGCTTTTTACGCAGCGGATTCACTTGCCGTTCTCCCGGCGCAGACGACGCGCCTCTTGTTGCAGATAACGCTTGCGGGCCAGGATCGGCGCTGCAACGTTGAGGGCCAGCACTGCAAAGCAGATGCCATAGGCTGACCAGACATATAAACCGTGATGACCCATGGCGAGAAAATCGCCGAAGGATGCAAAACTCATTGTGCAGCCTCCAGAGTATTCAGCACCTGGGCCTTGACCCAGCTACTGCGGGCCTCACGCTTGAGCACTTCAAGGCGCATGCGCAGCAACAACACGGCGCCGAAGAAACAGTAGAAGCCCAGCACTGTCAGTAGCAGCGGTAGCCACATTTCAGCGGGCATGGCCGGTTTCTCAGTGAGACTGAATGTCGCACCTTGATGCAGTGTGTTCCACCACTCCACCGAGTATTTGATGATCGGTATGTTGATCACGCCGACAATCGCCAGCACCGCGCAGGCCTTCGCCGCGCTGTCACGATTGCTGATGGCGTTGCCCAGCGCAATAAGACCGAAGTACAGAAACAGCAGAATCAGCATGGACGTTAGTCGTGCATCCCAGACCCACCACGAGCCCCAGGTCGGCTTACCCCAGATCGCCCCGGTGACCAGCGCCACGGCGGTCATCCAGGCACCGATCGGTGCCGCGCATTGCAGGGCGACGTCGGCCAGCTTCATCTTCCACACCAGACCGACGACACCGCACACCGCCAGCATCACATAGCAGGACTGCGCCAGCATGGCGGCCGGGACATGGATGTAGATGATCCGAAAACTATTGCCTTGCTGGTAGTCCGGCGGCGCGAACGCCAGGCCCCAGACCACGCCGATGCCGATCAGCAGCACGGCGGCGACACTGAGCCAGGGCAGCAGTTTGCCGCTGATGCCGTAAAACCACTTGGGCGAGCCGAGCTTATGAAACCAGGTCCAGTTCATTACTGTTTCCATCACGGTTGCTACTCGCCATCACGAGCAGCCAAGGGTCTGCCTTTTTTTCAAAAAAAGTGATCAAAAAATGATCAGACCTCATTATTATTCGCCGACGCTGATCTTCAGGCCAGCAGCTATTGCAAAGGGTGTCAGGGTTATCGTCAGGGCGGTCAGGCTACCAAGCCACAAGAGATAACCGGTCGCCGGCATGCCCTGCAATGCCGCCTGCAAGGCGCCACTGCCGAGAATCAACACCGGGATGTACAACGGCAGAATCAGCAGCGCCAACAACAGGCCACCGCGTTTCAATCCTACCGTCAGCGCTGCGCCCACCGCACCGAGCAGGCTTAGCACCGGTGTACCCAGCAATAGGGAAAGCAGCAACACCGGCAGACAAACGGCAGGCAATCCGAGCATCAACGCCAACAACGGTGCGAGCAAAACCAGTGCCAGGCCGGAAAACGCCCAGTGTGCCAGTACCTTGGCCAAAACCAGAAGAGGCAGGGGGTGCGACGAAAGGACCCACTGCTCCAGTGATCCATCCTCGAAATCACTGCGGAAAAGCCCGTCCAGCGAGAGCAGGACGGACAATAAGGCGGCTACCCAGACCAGTCCCGGAGACAAGGTTTGCAACAATTGAGTCTCCGGACCGACGGCCAACGGAAACAATGCAATGACAATTGCGAAGAAAACCAGCGGATTGGCCAGTTCGGCCGGACGCCGAAACAACAACCGCGCCTCACGGGCGACCAGTAGTCCGAAAACACTCATACGGCCCAGCACCCCAAATCGATGTCGCGATAACTGGCAGGCATGAGCTTCAAGGTGTGGTGAGTGGTCAATACCACCATGCCACCCTGCTCACAATGAGCGACCAGATGCTCTTCGAGCTGCGCCACGCCTTGTTTATCGAGTGCAGTGAAGGGCTCATCAAGGATCCACAGCTTCGGGCTGTCCAGATACAGCCGGGCCAGAGCCACACGGCGCTTCTGACCGGCCGATAAGGTGTGGCACGGCACATCCTCGAAACCGCGCAACCCCACCGCTTCCAGCGCCTGCCAGATGGCCTCATGGCTAGTTGGCTGATGCAGGGCACAAAGCCAGCTGAGGTTTTCTTCCGGGGTCAGCAAATCCTTGATCCCGGCGGCGTGGCCGATCCACAGCAGGTTATGCGCCAGCTCGCTGCGCTGCGCTCTCAACGGCTGACCGTTAAGCAAGACCTGGCCTGCGGTCGGCTGCATGAGACCTGCAAGCAGGCGCAGCAGGCTGGTCTTGCCACTGCCGTTGGGGCCACTGATCTGCAACATATCACCGCCCGCCAGACGCAATTCGAGGTTTTCGAAGAGCATCCGCCAGTCTCGCTCACAGGCGAGCGCTACGGCTTCTAGAAGAGGGCTGGTCAAGAGATCGCGGGCCTTTACGGTTCAAGTCGGCGGTGGAGCGGCCGTTAACGTGATGCAGAATAAATGCATTGGCGGCCTGTTCTAGAGAGCTGCGTCAAACATTTGTAATGTTTTCGCCACTCCCCCAAAGACGGGCGGCATTATACATGCAGTGCCCTACTCTAAAGAGGGCAATTTCGACAGGTTGCGACCCGATGACAGGCGAAATGAACATCCTCCCGCTGCCGCAGCCAACCCCCGGCGCCATGCGTCCGGCCGTGGTGAGTGGCGAACTGCTCACGCTGCTGCAGCCGCAGGAAGGCCTGATCGCCGACGGTCAGACCGCCAAAGCTGAAGTGCTGTCGCTCAAGCAAGCGGATCAGACTTTCCAGTTGCTGCTCAAGGTCACGCTCGACAGCGGCCGCCAGACCACGGTTCAGGCCACCAGCAGCCAACCGTTGCCTCAAGGGACGAACCTGACAGTGAGCCAGCCGTCGGCAGGCAATCTGGCGATCACGGTGCAACAGGCCATCGCCTCTAACGTCGCCACCCTCACTCGTCTGGATACGTCGCAATTGCCGGTCGGCACCTTGTTGCAAGGCAAGGTACTGACCACTCAACTGATGCCACAAACCACTGGCCAACCGTCGGTCTATCGCTCGCTGGTGAGCTTGCTCAATACCGCCTTGAGCGGCAGCACGTTGAGCATCGACAGCCCGCAACCATTACGCATTGGCAGCCTGCTCAGCGCGATGGTTCAGGGTTCACAGTCGCTGAGCTTTGTGCCCCTGAGCGGTCGTCAGGAGCAACTGGCAGTAGCGCAGCAATTGATCAGCCAACAGAGCCGTCAGGGCTCGCTGGATGGGCTGATCAAAGCCCTGCAAAACCAGCCGCCGTCCGACGCAACGTCCACCGACTTGCGTGCGGCAGTCGACAAGCTGCTGGCTGGGTTGCCGGACATTCAGCAACTGAGCACGCCAAAGGGCTTGGCCCAGGCATTGGCCAACAGCGGCCTGTTCCTTGAAGCTAAATTGCTCGCCGGTCAGAACCCGGCACTGACACCGGACATGAAAGGCAATCTGCTGCGCTTGATTGCACAAATCGCTCCCGGCCTGCCGGCCAACACTAATTTCAACGCAATCATCGCCGCCAATACCCTGGCCCAGACGTTGCCGAGCTTTGTGCGCAGCGCCCTTGGAACCCTCGGTCAGGTCAGTGCAAAACCCCAGCCCACTAGCTTCCCCCTGCCCTCACGTTTACTGCAAAGCCTGGAAGGTGAAGGAGATCTGGAGCACTTGCTGCGCCTGGCCGCCGCGGCCGTTTCGCGCTTGCAAAGCCATCAGCTGTCGAGCCTGGAGCAGACGGGTACCACGCCTGACGGCAACCTGCTTAGCACTTGGCAGCTGGAAATCCCCATGCGCAACCTGCAGGACATCGTGCCGTTACAGGTCAAATTCCAACGAGAAGACATGCCTGAGAAAGAACAGAGCGAAAAGAAAGAGGAGCGCGAACCCAAGCAGCAGTTGTGGCGGGTTGAGCTGGCGTTCGACATGGAACCGTTGGGACCGCTGCAGGTTCAGGCGCAGCTTGTCCAAGGTCGCCTGTCCAGCCAGCTATGGGCCGAGCGCCCGTATACCGCCAGCCTGATCGAGAGCCACTTGAGCGGGCTGCGTGAACGCCTGATTGCATCCGGCCTGAACGTCGGCGATCTGGACTGTCATCTCGGCACACCTCCTCAAGGTGCGCAAACCCGTCTCGAACAACGCTGGGTCGACGAAACCGCATGAAAAGCCCCAACCCGCCACGCCAGGCCATCGCTCTCAAATACGATGGCCAACACGCACCGACCCTCACTGCCAAGGGCGACGACGCACTGGCCGAGGCCATTTTGAAGATTGCCCGCGACTATGAAGTGCCGATCTACGAAAACGCCGAGCTGGTGAAACTGCTGGCAAGAATGGAGTTGGGCGACAGCATTCCGGAGGAGTTGTACCGGACCATCGCCGAAATCATTGCCTTTGCCTGGAATCTCAAAGGCAAGTTCCCCGAAGGCCATGACCCGCAGGCGCCGAGGGTGGAGCGGGATGTGACGAATCGGGGGGAGGATTATTGATCAGCAAGGTGAACGCAGGCCCTGTAGCAGCTGGCGAAGCCTGCGTTCGGCCGCGAAGCGGTCGCAATCCGGGCGACTCAATCTTTGCATGAAAACGGGTCACAAGGTTTACGACTGCTGCGCAGCCGAACGCAGCCTTCGGCAGCTGCTACGTTGACCGCGTCACTTTTAGCTTTTATGCAACTTGCGCATCAACTCGGCTTCGGCCTGGGTCAATCCGCAGGATTGAGTCAGCTCATCGACGCTCGCTCCCATCCCCACCAGACGCGCGGCCTGGGCGAATGAAAGGCTGGTCGGATCGCGCTGCTCCAGCTGGGCCAGCTTGTCCGGCAACGGCCCAACCACGGCGCGCAGTTCGTGCAAAGCGTCGCCCATCCGGACATTACCGTTCTGGTAGTCGTCGACGCGCTTGGCCAGGTCCTTGATGCGCTGATCACGCAGCGCATCACCCTTGGCCTGTTGCACGGCAATCTGCCGCTGACGTTGAACATAGGCCAGGAACAGCCCCAGGGTTGCTACCCAGAGGATGCCCAGAACAATCACAGCAACCTCAAGAATCAATCAGATTTGCTCCAGGTCCGACCATTCTTCTTCGCTCATCATCTTGTCCAGCTCGACCAGAATCAGCAACTCGTTGTTCTTGTTGCACACGCCCTGGATGAACTTGGCCGACTCGTCGTTACCAACGTTCGGCGCGGTTTCGATTTCCGACTGACGCAGATAAACCACTTCCGCCACGCTGTCGACCATGATCCCGACCACTTGCTTGTCGGCTTCGATGATCACGATACGGGTGTTGTCGCTGATCTCGGCGTTCATCAGGCCAAAGCGCTGACGGGTGTCGATCACGGTGACCACGTTGCCGCGCAGGTTGATGATGCCCAGCACGTAGCTTGGGGCACCCGGCACAGGGGCGATTTCGGTGTAACGCAGGACTTCCTGAACGCGCATCACGTTGATGCCGTAGGTTTCATTGTCCAGTTTGAAGGTTACCCATTGCAGGATCGGATCTTCGGAACTCTGTAGAGACGACGACTTATTCATACCCCTGACCCCTCAAAAAACCGTTGGAAACGGTGTGTGTTCTGTCTGGCTGCACCCAAGGTGCCGCCTATTGTTTGTTATGTACGTTTGTTGGTCGGCTGACTGTTGAGCATCTGCTTCGCTCCACCGCTGGCAATCAGCTCAGCCAACTCCGACACATCCAGCAACGCACACATGTGCTCAATCACCGTGCCGGCCAGCCACGGACGTTGACCACGATGAGTGCGCCATTTGATTTCGTTCGGGTTCAAGCGCAAGGAACGACTGACCTGATGCACCGCCAGCCCCCATTCATAGCCCTGAACCGAGATCACGTATTGCAGGCCCTGACGGAAATCATCACGGTAACGATCCGGCATGACCCAGCGTGCGGTATCCAGCACTTTCAGGTTGCCAGCCTGGCTCGGCAGAATCCCGAGGAACCATTCCGGTTGACCAAACAGCGGCGTCAGCTCGTGACCGGCCAAGGAGTAGATAGAGCCCAGGCAAACCAGCGGCACTGCCAGCGTCAGACCGGCCACATCGAACAGCAGGCATTCAAACGGCTCGGCTGCCCACGATGGGCGACCGTCACCGTCTACTGGCGGTGGTGTGTTGCTCGGCGGCAGATGAACGTCGACCACCGGCTCGACCAACGCTTGCACCATCGGCGCGATAGGCGAAACCGTAGCGAGAATCGGTGCAGGCGCTTCCAGCACCGGCACAACAACTGGCGTCGGAGCATGCACAACGGCAGCCACAATCGGGGTGATCACAGGTTGCTTTTGCGCATCGCGGGCCTGCTCTTCGAGCACAGCGGCTTGAAATTCATCAAGCGTGCCTTGCGGCTCTACAACCTCAGGCAACGCTTCGAGCGTCAACTCTTCGGTCGCGTCCTGCAGCAGAGCGTCCAGATAGGACTGCAGCGCCAGTTGCGGGCGAGTAGTGATTTTTACCGGCCGGTTCATTGGAATGCCACTCCCGTAGGAGCTGCCGCAGGCTGCGATCTTTTGACGATATTGAGGGCGTCGCAGGGCGAGATCAAAAGATCACAGCCTGCGGCAACGCCTACAGAAAGAAGCCTCATCTCAAGCCACCTGCGGGACGAGCTGCTGGGAAAGCAGGTGCTTGAGCAGCGCGCGATAGGCCAGAACTCCTCGGCTTTTACCGTCGAACCGAGAAGGCGTCAGCCCTGCCCGGCTGGCATCTCGCAAGCGGGTATCGACCGGAATGTAGCCTTGCCAGATGTCCTCGGGATACATGTCGCGCAGCACCCGCAACGTACCCAGGGAAGCCTGGGTCCGGCGGTCAAACAGGGTCGGCACGATGCTGAAGGGTAACGCCTGCTTGCGCGAACGGTTGATCATCGCCAGGGTGTTGACCATGCGCTCCAGGCCTTTGACCGCCAGGTGTTCGGTCTGTACCGGGATCACCAACTGTTGGCTCGCCGCCAAGGCATTGACCATCAGCACACCGAGCAATGGAGGGCTGTCGATCACCGCGTAATCAAAATCCTGCCACAACTGCGCGAGACTCCTGGCGATCACCAGGCCCAAGCCGCTCTGCCCCGGCGACTGGCGCTCAAGGGTGGCCAGCGCAGTGCTGGAAGGCAACAGGGAGATACGTTCATCACTGGTGGGCAGCAGCAATTGACCGGGCAACCCCGCAGGCACGCTGCCCTTGTGCAGAAACAGGTCGTAGTTGCTGTGTTCCAGGCTGTCGGGGTCATAGCCAAAGTAGCTGGTCATGGAGCCATGGGGGTCGAGATCGACCACAACCACGCGCTTGCCCGCCTCAGCCAGCAAACCGGCTAGAGCGATGGAACTGGTGGTTTTACCAACACCACCCTTTTGATTGGCAACTGCCCAGACTCTCATTCAGATTGTTCCTCCCGGTCGAACAGGCTCAACCGAGAAATGGCGCTAAGTTATAGGGCGGGCGACGGAGAATTGACGGTGTTCCCTCGTCCCGGCGACTTTACAGGCGTGGGTGCAGTTTGTGTGCCAGCACGCTTCAATGCGGCATCGGGTTTGGCATTGGCCGCTCCGGTGCCCGTCAGACTGCGGCGCACATCAAGGTTGCGCGACACCACCAGCACCACGCGGCGATTGCGCGCACGGCCTTCGGACGTCGCGTTATTGGCCACCGGCTGAAATTCGCCATAACCGACCGAGGCCAGGCGGCCCGGATTCACACCCTCCATGGCGAGCATGCGCACAATGCTGGCCGAGCGGGCTGAGGACAGCTCCCAGTTGGTCGGGTATTGCGCGGTGCGGATCGGCTGATCGTCGGTGAAGCCTTCGACGTGAATCGGGTTGTCGAAGGGTTTCAGAATCTTCGCCACCTTATCGATAATATTGAACGCGATATCACTGGGCATAGCGTCACCGCTGCCGAACAGCAGGCTGGAGTTCAATTCGATTTCGACCCACAACTCGTTGCCGCGGATGGTCATCTGCCTGGAACTGATCAGATCGCCGAACGCGGCGCTGATGTCGTCGGCAATGGACTTCAGCGGATCGTTACTCGCCTGAGCAATGCCTGCGTCAATCTGCTCGCTGTCCTTGACCAGCGGTTGGGCCGGCGTGACAGTTTTCGGACGTTCATCACCGATGGGAATCGGCTTGAGGGTGCGCTCCGGGTCATTGAACACGCCGATCAGGGCCTGGGAAATCTCTTTGTATTTACCTTCGTTGATCGACGAAATCGAGTACATCACCACAAAGAAAGCGAACAGCAGCGTGATGAAGTCGGCGTAAGACACCAGCCACCGTTCGTGGTTGACGTGTTCTTCAGGTTGGCGACGACGAGCCATAGTCAGGGCGTGCTCACAGTAAATGGCGAAGCGCGTTGGCGCTGTGATTGCGCCAGGCAAGGCGCAGGACGCCGAGAATGGCTGTTCCCTTCTCAAGTCCCGCAACGCAGCCTCGCGCAATCACAGCACCAACCCGGAGGGCAGCGCCCCGCAAGCCGCAATACGTCGTTATTCGTCGTTCATTTGAAGCAACCAAACTTCTCTCCTCATGCCTGGTCTTGCGGCTTGCGGGGCACTGCGCGCTTCGCCATTCACTGTGAGCACGCCCTGCTACCCCATCAGTCCATGAAGCCCTGAAGCTTCAACTCAATGGAACGAGGGTTCTCACCTTCGGCAATCGACAGAATGCCTTCAAGCAACATCTCGCGATAACGCGACTGGCGCATGGCGATCGACTTGAGTTTGCTGGCAATCGGCAGCAGCACCAGGTTGGCGCTGGCGACACCGTAGATAGTCGCGACGAAGGCCACGGCAATCCCGCTGCCCAGTTGCGAAGGGTCGCCCAGATTGCCCATCACATGGATCAGGCCCATGACCGCGCCGATGATGCCGATGGTCGGCGCATAACCGCCCATGCTTTCAAACACTTTGGCAGCGTCGATGTCACGCCTTTCCTGGGTGTAGAAGTCCACTTCAAGGATGCTGCGGATCGCTTCCGGTTCGGCACCGTCGACCAACAGTTGCAGGCCTTTGCGCGAATAGCTGTCGGGCTCTGCATCGGCCACACCTTCAAGACCCAGCAAGCCTTCCTTGCGGGCGGTCTGGCTCCAGTTCACCACGCGATCGATGCCACCGGCCAGATCGACATGAGGCGGAAACAGAATCCAGCCAAAAATCTGCATGGCGCGCTTGAAGGCGCTCATCGGTGACTGCAGCAATGCAGCACCGACGGTACCACCCAACACAATCAGCGCCGCCGGGCCGTTGGCCAGTGCGGCGAGATGACCACCTTCCAGGTAGTTGCCACCGATGATGGCGACGAACGCCATGATGATCCCGATAAGGCTTAAAACATCCATCAGATGCACGCCTCGACCAGATGCTTACCAATTTCATCCAGGCCGTATACCGCGTCAGCGAGGTTAGCTTTGACGATGGCCATTGGCATGCCGTAGATCACGCAACTGGCCTCATCCTGGGCCCAGATCGCACTGCCGCCCTGCTTGAGCATTCGTGCGCCTTCGCGGCCGTCGGCACCCATGCCGGTGAGCACCACCGCCAGAACCTTGTCACCGTAGGATTTGGCTGCCGAGCCGAAGGTAATGTCCACACTCGGCTTGTAGTTCAGACGGTCGTCGCCCGGGAGGATTTTCACCGCACCACGGCCGTCGATCATCATTTGCTTGCCACCGGGCGCCAGCAAAGCAAGACCTGGACGCAGAACATCGCCGTCCTCGGCTTCCTTGACACTGATGCGGCACAGCTTGTCCAGGCGCTCGGCAAACGCCTTGGTGAAGGCCGCCGGCATGTGCTGGATCAACACGATCGGCGCCGGGAAGTTTGCCGGGAGCTGAGTCAGCACCCGCTGCAACGCTACCGGGCCGCCCGTAGACGTACCGATGGCGACCAGCTTGTAGGATTTGCGTTTCGGTGCAGGCGAACTCGGGCTGACCGCAGGAGTACGGGCAGGAACCGGTGCAGGTGCGGAACGCGCGGGTGCACTGCTGCCGAAACTGCTGACCGAGGGAGACGGAGACGGTGCGGGCGCGGGTGCAGCCACCGGTTGCGACGCGGGTGTGCTGTAGGCGCTGAAACGACGGTTACTGCGCGAGATACTGTGAACCTTCTCGCACAGCAGTTGCTTGACCTTCTCGGGATTACGCGAGATGTCTTCGAAATTCTTCGGCAGGAAGTCCACCGCACCGGCATCCAGCGCGTCCAGGGTGACCCGAGCGCCTTCATGGGTCAGCGAGGAGAACATCAATACCGGAGTCGGGCAGCGCTGCATGATGTGCCGCACTGCCGTGATGCCATCCATCATCGGCATCTCGTAGTCCATGGTGATCACGTCTGGCTTCAGGGCCAGAGCCTGATCGATCGCCTCTTTACCGTTGGTCGCCGTGCCGACGACCTGGATATTCGGATCCGCTGAAAGAATTTCCGAGACGCGGCGGCGGAAAAAACCCGAATCATCCACCACCAGGACCTTGACTACCATAAACACTCCGTTAGGCAGGACGGGGCAAAACCGCCCCGCACCACCAGAATCAAATACGCCGCGTGGCGTAACGCTTGAGCATGCTCGGGACATCGAGAATCAAAGCGATGCGGCCGTCACCGGTAATGGTGGCGCCGGACATGCCCGGAGTTCCCTGGAGCATTTTGCCCAATGGCTTGATGACTACTTCTTCCTGACCGACCAGTTGATCGACGACAAAGCCGATCCGCTGAGTGCCCACTGAAAGGATCACCACGTGGCCTTCACGCTGCTCTTCGTGAGCGGCGGAGGCGACCAGCCAGCGCTTGAGGTAGAACAGTGGCAGCGCCTTGTCGCGCACGATCACTACCTCCTGGCCATCGACCACGTTGGTGCGCGACAGGTCGAGATGGAAAATCTCGTTGACGTTGACCAACGGAAAAGCGAAGGCCTGGTTGCCGAGCATGACCATCAGCGTCGGCATGATCGCCAGGGTCAGCGGGACCTTGATGACGATCTTCGAGCCCTGGCCCTTGGTCGAATAGATGTTGATCGAACCGTTAAGCTGAGAAATCTTGGTTTTCACCACGTCCATGCCCACGCCACGACCGGACACGTCGGAAATCTCGGTTTTTGTCGAGAAACCCGGCGCAAAAATCAGGTTGTAGCATTCGGTGTCGCTCAGACGATCGGCGGCATCCTTGTCCATCACACCGCGCTTCACCGCGATGGAACGCAGGACATTCGGGTCCATGCCTTTGCCATCATCGGAAATCGACAGCAGGATGTGGTCACCCTCCTGTTCCGCCGCCAGCACCACACGACCACAGCGGGATTTGCCCGAGGCTTCGCGTTCTTCCGGGGACTCGATACCATGGTCGACCGCGTTGCGTACCAAGTGGACCAGCGGGTCGGCCAGGGCCTCGACGAGGTTCTTGTCGAGATCGGTTTCTTCGCCGACCAGCTCCAGGTTGATCTCTTTTTTCAGCTGACGAGCCAGATCGCGTACCAGTCGCGGAAAGCGACCGAAGACTTTCTTGATCGGCTGCATCCGGGTTTTCATCACCGCGGTTTGCAGGTCGGCCGTCACCACGTCAAGGTTCGACACAGCCTTGGACATAGCCTCATCGCCGCTGTTGAGGCCCAGACGGACCAAGCGGTTACGCACCAGCACCAGTTCGCCGACCATGTTCATGATCTCGTCCAGCCGCGCGGTATCGACCCGCACGGTAGTCTCGGCTTCACTGGCCGGCTTTTCTGCTGGCGCAACCGCAGGCGCTCTGGCCGCAACCGGTGCAGGAGCTGCCGATTTTGGCGCTTCGGCCTTGGCTTCAGGTGCTTTTGCAACCGGCTTCACAACCGCTTTGGCGACAGGCGCCGCAACCGCAGCAGTCGCAGCAGTCGCAGCGCCAGACACTTCGGTGAACTTGCCTTTGCCGTGCAACTCGTCAAGCAATGACTCGAATTCGTGATCGGAAATCAGATCACTGCCTGCTGCCTTGGCACTTGGCGCGGCAGCAACCGGCACCGCAGCGATAGCGGTTTCCAGGGCGTCGACCGCAAACGTACCTTTGCCGTGCAACTGATCGAGCAGGGCTTCGAATTCGTCGTCGGTAATTTCATTGCTGGCCACAGCAGCCTTGGGTGCCGCAGGCTCAGCCGGTGCTACCACTGCGCCAACAGCGAACTGGCCTTTACCGTGCAACTGATCGAGCAACGACTCGAATTCGGCATCGGTGATTTCATCGCTACCCGCCGCGACCGGAGCCGGTGCAGCCGCTACAGGCGATTCTGCCTGAGCTTTGACCGCATTGAGCGAGTCGAGCAGCAGTTCGAATTCATTGTCGGTGATATCGCCTGAATCGCTCTGGGCGACAGGCTCGGCAACCACTTCAACAGCCGGTGCAGCATCGGCAGAGGCTGGCTCGGCCAAGCGAGCCAACGCCGCCAGCAATTCCGGTGTTGCGGCAGTGATCGCTGTGCGCTCACGGACTTCGGTGAACATACCGTTCACCGCATCCAGTGCTTCCAGAACCACGTCCATCAATTCCGAGTCGACGCGACGCTCACCCTTGCGCAGGATATCGAAGACGTTCTCGGCGATGTGACAGCACTCCACCAGCTCATGAAGCTGGAGGAAGCCGGCGCCCCCTTTTACAGTGTGAAAACCGCGAAAAATTGCATTGAGCAGGTCCGCATCATCGGGTCGGCTTTCCAGCTCGACCAATTGCTCGGACAGTTGCTCAAGAATTTCGCCGGCCTCAACCAGGAAATCCTGAAGGATCTCTTCATCGGCGCCGAAGCTCATTGGTGGGGTGCTCCTACAGTAGGTCGTGATGACGGTTAATGGCGCGACCGGCATTAACCGTCATCACGACCTAGAAACCTAAAATCCAAGGCTGGAAAGCAAATCGTCTACATCGTCCTGACCGGACATAACGTCTTCACGTTTATCGGCATGAATCTGCGGACCTTCACCCTGAGACAGATGTTTTTCCGGATCTTTTTCAGCGAGGATCGATTCGCGGTCATGTTCAATGCCCGCAAAACGATCGACCTGACTGGCCATCAACACGAGTTTGAGAAGATTGGTTTCGACTTCCGTGACCAACTGAGTCACGCGCTTGATCACCTGACCGGTGAGATCCTGGTAATCCTGGGCCAGCAGGATGTCGTTGAGATTGCTCGACACGATGCGAGTCTGCTGCTCGCTACGCGTCAGGAAACCATCAACCCGCCGGGCCAGTTCGCGAAACTCTTCAGCACCGACTTCACGGCGCATGAACCGCCCCCAGTCCACGCTCAAGGCCTGAGCCTCGGTACTCAAGCCATTGACCAACGGGGTGCTGTTCTCGACCAGGTCCATGGTGCGGTTGGCCGCAGCCTCCGTCAGCCTGACCACATAGGACAGGCGTTCAGTCGCATCCGTGATCTGCGAAACTTCTTCGGCTTGCGGCATATTCGGGTCAATCTGAAAATTGACGATCGCGCTATGCAGCTCGCGGGTGAGCTTGCCAACTTCCTGGTACAGGCCGCGATCACGGGTCTGGTTGAGCTCATGGATCAGTTGCACCGCGTCGCCGAATTTGCCTTTTTCAAGGCTCTCGACCAATTCGTGGGCATGTTTTTTCAGGGTCGATTCAAAATCGCCCTGTGAAAATTCGTTATGCTCCATAGCTCCCCCATGGCGGACGTCATCAACCGATGCGTTCAAAGATTTTTTCGATCTTGTCTTTCAGCGCCTGAGCCGTGAATGGTTTGACCACATAGCCGTTCACACCGGCCTGAGCGGCTTCGATGATCTGCTCGCGCTTGGCTTCGGCCGTGACCATTAACACCGGCAGATGTTTGAGTTTTTCATCGGCTCGTACGTGGCGCAGCAGGTCGATACCGGTCATGCCAGGCATGTTCCAGTCCGTTACCAGAAAGTCGATGCTCCCGCTGTTGAGGACCGGAATCGCGGTAGTACCGTCATCCGCCTCGACCGTGTTGGTGAACCCCAGATCACGCAACAGGTTTTTTATGATCCGCCGCATCGTTGAGAAGTCATCAACGATGAGGATTTTCATGTTCTTGTCCAATTCGACCTCCAAGCAGTCTTAAACGCGCCCAGCACCTGGACACGCCATTCAATCAATTCGGCGTAACACTCAACGACTGCATGGAGCACAACGGGCCGTGACCGGTGCAGCTATTGCCGTACCAGCCTCGTTCGCAGTGTCCCCACACTGCCTGTCAGCGCGCTCGCCACTCCCCCAAACGCCCCCGTAAACGGGCCGCGCACTGGCTGTGTAACTGGCTGACCCGCGATTCGCTGACTCCCAGGACCTCACCGATTTCCTTGAGGTTCAGCTCTTCGTCGTAGTACAGCGCCAACACCAGTCGCTCACGCTCCGGCAAATTGGCAATCGCGTCCGCTAACGCAGCCTGGAAGCGTTCATCTTCCAGATCACGCGACGGCTCGAGATGAGTACTCGCGCCACCCTCGTGCAGCCCTTCATGCTCGCCGTCCTGCAACAGATCGTCGAAGCTGAATAACCGGCTACCCAAGGTGTCATTCAAAATCCCGTAATAATCGTCGAGACTCAATTGGAGTTCGGCCGCAACCTCATGATCTTTAGCGTCACAACCGGTTTTAGCTTCAATTGAGCGGATTGCGTCACTGACCATCCGGGTATTGCGGTGTACCGAACGTGGAGCCCAGTCACCTTTACGCACTTCATCGAGCATTGCGCCACGAATGCGGATACCCGCGTAAGTCTCGAAACTCGCGCCCTTGCTGGCGTCGTATTTAGTCGACACTTCGAGCAAGCCAATCATCCCGGCCTGGATCAGATCCTCGACCTGAACACTGGCCGGCAGACGCGCCAGCAGGTGGTAGGCAATACGCTTGACCAGTGGCGCATAGCGCTCGATCAGTTCGTACTGACTGTCATCACGTGCCGACTTCTTGTAAAGGTTGTAACCGCTGGCGGTCATAGCACCGGTCCTGCTATTTGATGCACTAGCCGCTCGACGAAAAATTCCAGATGCCCGCGTGGATTGGCAGGCAGCGGCCAGGTATCGACCTTCTGGGCAATGGCTTTGAACGCCAGTGAGCACTTCGAGCGCGGGAAAGCTTCATAGACTGCGCGCTGCTTTTGCACAGCCTTGCGCACACACTCGTCGTAGGGAACCGCACCGACGTATTGTAAAGCCACGTCCAGGAAGCGATCCGTGACCTTGGTCAACTTAGCGAACAGATTGCGGCCTTCCTGAGGGCTCTGCGCCATGTTGGCGAGCACACGGAAGCGGTTCATGCCGTAGTCACGATTGAGCAGTTTGATCAGGGCGTAGGCATCGGTGATCGAGGTCGGCTCATCGCAGACCACCAGCAACACTTCTTGCGCTGCGCGAACGAAACTGACAACCGACTCACCAATACCGGCGGCGGTGTCGATCACCAGCACGTCGAGGTTGTCGCCGATATCGCTGAAGGCCTGGATCAACCCGGCATGCTGGGCCGGGCTTAGATGCACCATGCTCTGCGTACCGGACGCCGCCGGGACAATGCGAATCCCACCTGGCCCCTGAAGCAGCACATCGCGCAGCTCACAGCGCCCCTCGACCACATCGGCCAGAGTGCGTTTGGGTGTCAGCCCCAACAGAACGTCGACGTTCGCCAGCCCCAGATCGGCATCCAGCAGCATGACGCGCCGGCCGAGCTCAGCTAGAGCCAGGGACAAGTTCACTGACACGTTAGTCTTCCCGACGCCACCTTTGCCGCCGGTCACCGCGATCACCTGTACGGGATGCATGCTGCCCATGTTCTTTCTTTACCTTGTCTTACTTAGACGGAGGCCACATAACTGGCTGCGCGTTCACCATTGGAACAATGCATGGCAGACCATCGATGTAGGTACACTGCAATCTATTCGTTATTACCTTAGCCGACCCGCTTGGTCGGGCTGTGGTAGAGGTCAGCGAACATATCAGCCATGGCTTCTTCGCTGGGTTCTTCCTGCATCTGCACACTCACCGCACGACTGACCAACTGATGGCGACGTGGTAACTGTAGATCATCCGGAATCCGCGGCCCATCGGTCAGATAGGCCACGGGTAACTCGTGACTGATCGCCAGACTCAACACTTCGCCCAGGCTTGCCGTTTCATCCAGTTTAGTCAGGATGCAGCCGGCCAGCCCGCAACGTTTGTAACTGTGATAAGCGGCGGTTAGAACCTGTTTCTGGCTGGTTGTTGCCAACACCAGATAATTTTTTGACTTGATCCCGCGACCCGCCAGGCTTTCCAGCTGCATGCGCAACGCCGGGTCACTGGCCTGAAGGCCGGCGGTATCGATCAACACCACACGCTTGCGCAGCAGCGGATCAAGAGCCTGCGCCAGGGACTGGCCCGGGTCGAGGTGAGTCACGGAGACATTGAGGATGCGCCCCAAGGTCTTGAGTTGTTCCTGGGCGCCAATACGGTAGCTGTCCATGCTCACCAGCGCGATGTTCTGCGCGCCGTACTTGAGCACATAGCGCGCCGCCAGCTTGGCCAGCGTGGTGGTCTTGCCCATGCCGGCGGGGCCGACCATGGCGATCACCCCGCCCTCTTCCAGCGGCTCGATCTCGGGTGTCGCGATCATCCGCGCCAGGTGCGCCAACAGCATGCGCCAGGCCTGACGTGGCTCTTCAATTTCAGTAATCAGTGCCAGCAGGTCGCGTGACAGTGGACCGGACAAACCGATGCGTTGCAGGCGACGCCAAAGGTTGGCCTGTTGTGGTCGACTGCCTTGCATCTGGTTCCAGGCCAGCGAGCCTAACTGCACTTCCAGCAGCTCACGCAGACCGTTGAGTTCGAAACGCATCGAGTCAAAAGCGCGCTGATCCACGGTAGGTGAAGCGACGGGGGCCGGCGCTGGACGATAGGGTTCAGCGAAGGTTGGCTCGATCAATGGTTCGGCGGCAGTCAGCGGCAAACCGGCGAACAACTGACGATTAGTGGTTGAATCGCCTTCACCGCGCAGGCTCAGTTCAGCCTGGGCCGTGACGATTCGCGATTGGGTTTTGCGCAACTCGTCTTCAAGCTCGATATTCGGCACTCGCGGTGCCAGCGCGGACAGCTTGTAATCCAGGGCAGCCGTCAGCTCGACACCACCGGCGATCCGGCGATTACCAATAATGGCGGCATCAGCGCCCAGCTCGTCGCGAACCAGTTTCATGGCTTGACGCATATCGGCGGCGAAAAAACGCTTAACTTGCATAAACCACTACCTCAGCCGTTGGGCCCTACTGTCGCAACAATGGTCACTTGCTTGTTGTCAGGAATTTCCTGATACGCCAACACATGCAAACCCGGGACTGCGAGACGTCCGAACCGCGAGAGCATCGCGCGTACCGGACCTGCTACCAGCAGAATCACCGGTTGACCTTGCATTTCCTGACGCTGCGCCGCATCGATCAACGAGCGTTGCAACTTCTCAGCCATGCTTGGCTCCAGCAGAACACCTTCTTCCTGGCCCTGCCCTGCCTTCTGCAGACTATTGAGCAATATCTGTTCCAACCTTGGTTCCAGCGTGATTACTGGCAGCTCGGAGTCAGTGCCTACAATGCTTTGGACGATTGCTCGGGATACGCCAACGCGCACTGCAGCCACCAGCGCGGCAGTATCTTGACTCTTGGCGGCATTGTTCGCGATCGCCTCGGCAATGCTGCGAATGTCCCGTACCGGCACTTGTTCGGCCAGCAACGCCTGCAACACCTTGAGCAGCTGCGACAGCGACACCACCCCCGGCACCAGCTCTTCTGCCAGTTTTGGCGAGCTTTTAGCCAGCAATTGCATGAGTTGCTGCACTTCCTCGTGGCCGATCAACTCGCTGGAGTGCTTGTACAGAATCTGGTTAAGGTGCGTGGCTACCACGGTACTGGCGTCCACCACCGTGTACCCCAGCGATTGCGCCTGAGCGCGCTGACTGACTTCGATCCAGACCGCCTCCAGGCCGAAAGCCGGATCTTTGGCGGTAATACCGTTGAGCGTGCCGTAGACCTGGCCGGGGTTGATGGCGAGTTCCCGGTCCGGATAAATCTCTGCCTCGGCCAGGATCACCCCCATGAGGGTCAGGCGATACGCACTCGGCGCCAGGTCGAGGTTGTCTCGGATATGCACAGTCGGCATCAAGAAGCCCAGATCCTGGGAGAGCTTCTTGCGCACGCCCTTGATCCGCGCCAGCAACTGACCACCCTGGTTACGGTCCACCAGCGGGATCAGCCGATAGCCGACTTCCAGGCCGATCATGTCGATCGGCGTCACGTCATCCCAGCCCAATTCCTTGGTTTCCTGAGCGCGCGACGGTGAAGGCAGCAGTTCCTGCTGGCGCTTGACCTCTTGCAGAGCCTGAACCTTGACGATGTTTTGCTTCTTCCAGACCAGATACGCCATTCCACCGGCTACCGCGGCCAGGCTGAGGAAGGAGAAGTGCGGCATGCCGGGCACCAGCCCCATCACCGCCATCAACCCGGCAGCCACCGCCAGCGCTTTGGGCGAGGCGAACATTTGCCGATGGATTTGCTTGCCCATGTCTTCGGAGCCTGACGCACGGGTCACCATGATCGCCGCCGCCGTCGACAGCAACAGTGATGGCAATTGCGCCACCAAACCGTCACCAATGGTCAACAGCGCGTAAACCTTGCCCGCATCGGCGAAGGTCATGTTGTGCTGGAAGATACCGACCGCCATCCCACCGATCAGGTTGATGAACAGAATCAGCAGGCCGGCGATGGCGTCACCGCGAACGAATTTGCTGGCACCGTCCATCGAGCCGTAGAACTCTGCCTCTTGCGCTACTTCAAGACGGCGCAACTTGGCCTGGTTCTGATCGATCAATCCCGCGTTGAGATCGGCGTCGATCGCCATCTGCTTGCCGGGCATCGCATCGAGGGTAAAGCGCGCGCTCACCTCGGAAATCCGTCCGGCACCCTTGGTCACTACGACGAAGTTGATGATCATCAAAATCGCGAAGACCACGATACCGACCACGTAGTTGCCGCCGATCACCACCTCACCGAAAGCCTGAATCACCTTGCCCGCAGCGGCATGACCATCATGCCCGTGGAGCATCACCACCCGCGTCGATGCAACGTTCAACGCCAGCCGCAGCAAGGTCGCGACCAGCAGAATGGTCGGAAACACCGCAAAGTCCAGCGGCCGCAGGGCGTAGACGCAGACCAACAGCACAACAATCGACAGGGCAATGTTGAAGGTGAAGAACACGTCCAGCAGAAACGGCGGGACCGGCAACATCATCATTGCCAGCATTACCAACAGCAGCAGCGGCACACCCAGATTGCCTCGAGTGAGGTCAGCCAGGTTGCTGCGGGCGTTGTTGATTAACTGAGAGCGATCCACCGGTATTCCCCGTTCCTTGAAGCAAACTTTTGACGCCTGAAGCGGCGCAAGGCGGCTATTGCAAGAAGCCTTCCAACTTTTGCAGAGGCAGAAAATAGTGTGTTGATCAGGGATTTGCAGTGCCCGGGAGGACGCTATCGCGAGCAAGCCCGCTCCCACATTGAATCTATGGCGCACACAGAAAAAGTGTCCGCAGCCGATCTAGTAATGAAATCATAGATGTGGGAGCGGGCTTGCTCGCGATGAGGCCGGTACGGCTGGCAACTATCAAAAGCAGGCAACACAAAACAGAGTTTTCCGACGGGGGTTTGAGGCTTGCTTTGGCGAAGGTCGGCGGATAACCTTCACTGGTCGCTGCAAAATCAGCGGACGGGCTTGGCGGTCCGATATTCGAAAGGCGCAACAGCGCCCCCAAACACGATTGCAGGCGTTTTTTTTCGCCCGCATTCTTGTGTCATGGCGGATTGCGCGAGGACCCCTTCGGGGGTGCCGGGTTCCTTTCGTTCCGGTCCGCCAACCTTGTGCAATCCGTCACCCAAATCTGCTTGGCGGCAGACGGTGGCGGCTCCCCAACGAAAGGAGCTTCACCATGATCAAAGTCACTCCAAATCCCCCCGAAACCGAAAATATTTCCCCCTACTAATCCTTCGACTCGAAAAAACTCCACCAAGCCGTACGCCGAGCCCTCGATCACCACCTAAACCCACACTCACCGGCCAAGCCTCGCTCCTGCAACGATCGCCCCCTGCAGATCTTCGCCGTCGCCCCCGACATCAACACCCAAGCGTTGCGGGCCTATGCCTACGAAACCTTCCGCTCGGCCACCGCCCTGACCCTCGACCTTTCCGACGATCTCGAAAGTAAAGATCGCAACCTCGCTCTGGCCATTCATCAAATGCTGGAACTGGGCCTGCTGCTGATCGAAAAGGCGCTGGAGCAGGAAAAACCGCTGAAGCCAGCGGGTGCATAGGGGACAAGCAGTAGGGAGTTTTATCAGTCAGCTCAGCGTTGAGCTGAAGACCCATCGCGAGCAGGCTCGCTCCCACATTTGAAATGCATTCCAATGTGGGAGCGAGCCTGCTCGCGATGGGGCCGGAACGATCACTACAACTTTCAGGAATCGCGCCGCAAATCCGGCGGAATCGGCAGGTCTTTGAGCGGATCAGGGCGCTTGCCCTTGCCCGCCCGGTGTTGGCGGATCTGATAGACGTAGGCCAGCACCTGAGCGACCGCCAGATACAGCCCCGCGGGGATTTCCTGTTCAAGTTCGGTGGAGTAGTAGATCGAACGCGCCAGGGCTGGCGACTCGAGCAGCAACACATTATTGGCCACGGCGATTTCGCGAATCTTCAAGGCCAGGAAATCACTGCCCTTGGCCAGCAGCACCGGTGCGTTGCCTTTCTCCGGGTCGTACTTGAGGGCCACGGCGTAGTGAGTCGGGTTGGTGATCACTACGTCCGCCTCGGGAACTGCCGCCATCATCCGCCGCTGCGACATTTCGCGCTGGAGCTGGCGAATCCGCTGCTTGACCTCTGGCCGCCCTTCTTGATCCTTGTGCTCATCGCGGACTTCCTGCTTGGTCATCAGCAGTTTCTTGTGGGTTTCCCAGAGCTGCACCGGCACATCCACGGCAGCAATCACAATCAAGCCGCAGGCCATCCACAGGGTGCTCCAGCCGACCACTTGAATACTGTGAATGATGGCCTGATCCAAGGGTTCATGGGCGATGCGCAGCAGGTCATCGATGTCCGAGGACAACACCGCAAGCGCCACGAACAGAGTGATGATGAATTTGGCCAGAGCCTTGAGCAGCTCCACCAAAGCCTTACTGGAAAACATCCGTTTGAGGCCGCTGAGCGGGTTCATTCGGCTGAACTTGGGCGCCATGCTGCTCGCCGCGAACAGCCAGCCGCCCAACGAAATAGGTCCTATCAGCGCCGCCAGCAGCAATGTGATCAAAATCGGCTGAACGGCCAGAATGGCCATTTCCCCCGAGTGCAGCAGGTAGATCCCCATGTAGCGCTGATCGAGCAGCGTCTCACGTGGCAGCGAAAAGTTCAGTCGCATCAGCTCAAGCAGGTCCTGCGCCAGCGCGCCGCCATAGATCAGCAGAGCGCCCGCACCGGCCAGCATGATTGCCAGGGTATTGAGTTCCTTGGAGCGGGCAATCTCACCCTTGTCGCGCGAATCCTTCTTGCGCTTGTCCGTGGGGTCTTCTGTTTTGTCCTGACCGCTTTCGCTCTCAGCCATGCCTCAGCGCGCCTGTGCCAGTTCGCGTAAAAACTGCAAGGCCTCGACGGCCAGCGGTTGATACTGATTGAGGATGTCGGCCAGACCGACCCAGACAATCACCAGACCCAGCACCAGCGTCAGCGGAAAGCCGATGGAGAAGATGTTCAATTGCGGCGCCGCCCGGGTCATCACGCCGAAGGCGATGTTGACGACCAGCAATGCGGTGATCGCCGGCAACACCAGCAACAGGGCAGCGCCCAGCACCCAGCCGAGTTTGCCGGCCAACTCCCAGAAATGGTTGACCACCAGGCCACCGCCGACCGGCAAGGTGGTGAAGCTTTCGGTGAGTACTTCGAAGACGACCAGGTGGCCATTCATTGATAGAAACAGCAGCGTCACCAGCATGGTGAAGAACTGCCCGATCACCGCCACTGACACGCCGTTGGTAGGGTCGACCATCGAGGCGAAGCCCATGCCCATCTGAATCGCGACGATCTGCCCGGCCACCACGAATGCCTGGAAGAACAGCTGCAAGGAGAACCCCAGGATCGCACCGATGATGATCTGCTCGGCAATCAGCAGCAGCGCACTGAGGTCCAGCGCATGCACCTCAGGCATCGGTGGCAAGCCTGGAACGATGACCACGGTGATCGCCAGTGCGAAGTACAAACGCACGCGCTTGGGCACCAGGGTCGTGCCGAAGATCGGCATGACCATCAGCAAGGAACCGACACGAAACAGCGGCAACATGAACGTCGCCACCCAGGTGCTGATCTGCGTGTCGGTCAGCGCAAGCATCGACATGGTTTAGCCGATGACCTGCGGAATGCTGCCGTACAACTGCAGGATGTATTCCATAAAGGTTTGCACCAGCCAGGGCCCGGCGACGATCAGCGTCACCAGCATCACCAGCAGACGCGGCAGGAAGCTCAAGGTCTGTTCGTTGATCTGCGTGGCCGCCTGAAACATCGCCACCAGCAAACCCACCAGCAAACTCGGAATGACCAGCACAGCGACCATCATGGTGGTCAACCAGAGCGCTTCACGGAAGATGTCTACAGCAACTTCAGGAGTCATAACGCACCACCCGCCAACAAGGTTTTAAACACCGCCAAAACTGCTCGCCAGGGTACCGATGATCAACGCCCAACCATCCACCAGTACGAACAACATGATCTTGAACGGCAGGGAAATGATCAGCGGCGAGAGCATCATCATACCCATGGCCATCAGCACACTGGCCACCACCAGGTCGATGATCAGGAACGGAATGAAGATCATGAAACCGATCTGGAACGCCGTTTTCAGCTCGGAAGTGACGAAGGCCGGGACCAAAATGGTCAACGGTGCCTGATCCGGGGTGGCGATGTCGGTGCGCTTGGACAAACGCATGAACAGCTCCAGATCGCTACTGCGGGTCTGCGCCAGCATGAAGTCCTTGATCGGTACTTCAGCCTTGGCCACCGCGTCCTGGGCCGTGAGTTTTTCTGCCAGGTAGGGCTGCAAAGCATCCTGATTAACCCGATCGAACACCGGCGCCATGATGAACATGGTTAGAAACAGCGCCATGCCGGTGAGAATCTGGTTCGACGGCGTCTGCTGCAAGCCCAGGGCCTGACGCAGAATCGAGAACACGATGATGATCCGGGTGAAGCTGGTCATCAGCATGACGAACGCCGGAATGAAACTCAGCGCGGTCATGATCAGCAGAATCTGCAGGCTGACCGAGTATTCCTGCTGCCCGTTGGCGCCAGTACCCAAGGTGATCGCCTGGATCGACAACGGATCGGCGGCGAACGCCAGCGGCGTCGCCAGCATTAGCACCAGCGTCAACACTATGCGCAAAGGCATTACTTCTTATCCTTATTGTCCTTGCCCAACAGCTCCATCAGGCGCTGGGCAAACTCGGGTGTCGCTTGCTCGGTGCTCGGCACTTGAACCGGCTCCTTGAGTACATGCAAGGCCGTGATGGTGCCCGGCGTCAGACCCAGCAGAATCTGCTCGCTGCCGACCTGCACCAACACCAGACGATCTCGCGGCCCAAGGGCCCGCGAGCCGATCAGTTCGATCACCTGCCCTTTGCCGGCAGGTCCTGCCTGTTGAACCCGACGCAACAGCCAGGCCAGGAAGAAGATCAGGCCCAGCACCAGCAATAGGCCCAACACCAACTGCGTCAGTTGCCCGGCAATACCGCTACTGGCCACCGGCGCAGTGACCTGCGCCACCGGTTCTGCCGCTAATACGCTGAACGGCAAGACCAGCAATACGCCGAGAAACTTCTTCACTTAGCGCAGCTTCTTGATGCGTTCGCTAGGGCTGATCACGTCCGTCAGGCGAATGCCGAACTTCTCGTTGACCACCACTACTTCGCCGTGAGCGATCAGCGTGCCATTGACCAGCACGTCCAGTGGTTCACCCGCCAGACGATCCAGTTCGATCACCGAACCCTGGTTCAACTGCAACAGGTTGCGGATGTTGATTTCGGTACTGCCCACTTCCATGGAAATCGACACCGGGATATCCAGGATCACGTCCAGGTTCGGACCATCGAGGCTGACTGGTTGGTTATTTTTTGGCACGCTGCCGAACTCTTCCATCGGCAAACGGTTAGAGCCCGATCCGGTTGAGGCATCGGCGGCCAGCAAGGCATCGATATCGTCCTGGCTGGCATCACCGGATTCTCCCAAAGCAGCAGCCCACTCATCAGCCAAGGCCTGATCTTCCGCGGAAATTACATCGTCATTAGCCATCAGTTGTCCTCGGCGGGCAAAAAATCATTTAACAAAAGCGAATGGGTACATGCACCGCTTAACGGCGCACGATCGGCTCAACCACTTGCAACGCCAGGTTGCCCTTGTGGGAGCCCAGTTTGACCTTGAAGGCCGGCACGCCATTGGCACGCATGATCAATTCTTCGGGCAGTTCCACCGGGATCACATCACCGGGCTGCATGTGCAGGATGTCCCGCAGACGCAACTGACGACGCGCGACGGTGGCGCTCAGCGGCACATCGACGTCCAGCACGTCTTCGCGCAACGCCTTGACCCAACGCTCGTCCTGGTCATCGAGATCCGACTGGAAGCCGGCATCGAGCATCTCCCGGACCGGCTCGATCATCGAGTACGGCATGGTCACGTGCAGATCGCCACCACCACCATCGAGTTCGATGTGGAAGGTCGAGACCACAACGGCCTCGCTCGGTCCGACGATGTTGGCCATGGCCGGGTTCACTTCCGAGTTGATGTACTCGAAGTTCACTTCCATGATCGCCTGCCAGGCTTCCTTCAAATCGATGAAGGCCTGCTCCAGCACCATGCGCACCACGCGCAACTCGGTCGGAGTGAACTCACGACCTTCGATCTTCGCGTGACGACCGTCGCCACCGAAAAAGTTATCCACCAGTTTGAACACCAGTTTGGCGTCGAGGATGAACAACGCGGTGCCGCGCAACGGTTTGATTTTGACCAGGTTGAGACTGGTCGGCACATACAGCGAGTGCACGTATTCGCCGAACTTCATGACCTGCACACCACCGACGGCAACGTCCGCCGAACGACGCAGCATGTTGAACATGCTGATCCGGGTGTAGCGGGCGAAACGTTCGTTGATCATTTCCAGGGTCGGCATGCGTCCGCGGACGATGCGATCCTGGCTGGTCAGGTCATAGCTTTTGACGCTTCCGGGTTCGGCAGCGTTGTCGGTCTGTACCAGACCGTCGTCGACACCATGCAACAGCGCATCGATCTCATCCTGTGACAGCAGGTCCTGCACGGCCATGTCGTGTTCCTACTGCAGTACGAAGTTAGTAAAGAGCAACTGCTCGACCACCACTTTGCCAACTTCTTTCTGCGCCACTTCCTGCACGCTGGCAGTCGCCTTCTGGCGCAGTATTTCCTGGCCGATCGGGGTCGCCAAGGCATCGAAGCTTTGCCCGGAGAAGAGCATGACCAGGTTATTGCGGATCACCGGCATGTGGACTTTCAGCGCATCCAGATCGGCCTGGTTACGCGCAAGCATCGTAATGCTCACCTGCATGTAACGCTGACGACCGTTCTGGTTGAAGTTGGCCACGAAGGCTGGAGCCATCGGTTCATAGATCGCTGCAGATTTTACGTTGCTGACCACATCCGAAGTCGGTTCAGGCTTGCTCTTGGCACTGTGCATGACGTACCAGGTCGCCCCAATGGACACGCCGATTACCAGCAGCAACGCCAGAACAATCAGGAGAATAAGCTTGAGTTTGCCTTTCCCGGCGGGGTCTTTCACTGCTTCGCTCTTCGCCATGCCAATAATCCGTCACTATTCGGGTTTTCACAGTCGCACGGCAAGGCAAGAGCAAGTGTTATGCCAGAGTTGTCGGGAGTAGGACGGATCGGGGGGTGCAGGGATGAATCAAAAGATCCCAGTCTGCTGCAGCTCCAGGGAGAGACCGCGCGCACCCGGGATATCCAGGCGTACGCTAATCCGTAGGAGCTGCCGCAGGTTCGGGCCGCGTTCGGACGATCTTTTCACAGGCGACGCAGATTAATCAGGCGTAATAGTCCACCGCACTGGACCCCACGACACTGGTAGTGCTGGCAGCGACGTCAGCCACACTCATCGGCAGCTCATCGTCGCTCGAATCCAGCCGATCGCCATTACCGCCACTGCGGTTCTGCCCTTGCCGGGCCTGCTCCTGGCCCTGCCAGCCACGGGACTGATCGGACACGTTGACGTCGACCTGTCCCAGTCCCTGCTGGGTAAACATGTCGCGCAGGCGGTGCATCTGCCCTTCCAGCGCTTCACGCACAACGGCATGACCACTGATAAAGGTCACTTGAGCCTGCTGATCCGCGGCCATGTTCACGCGAATATCCAGTCGTCCCAATTCAGCCGGCTGCAGCTGAATATCGGCAGACTTGAGATTGGCGCTGGACAGGTACATGACCCGGTTGACCACCTCTTCGGTCCAGCCACTCTGATGCATGGCCAACGGCTGATTCACCGGCAGCGCATTGGCGGTCTTTGGCGTTGCAGCCTGAGTCAGCGCCGCCAGACGGTTGGCGAAGTCATCGACACGAGTATCACTGGAGGCATTTTTCAGGTCTTTGAGACCCTCATCAATCAAGCCGCTGAAAGCCTTGTCACTGCCCTGGCCGGTACTGTCTTTACTCGCCTGCTGATCAACCATGGTCACCAGACCGTTGGCAAAGTTTTGTGCCGGAGTCAGCTCAGCCTGAGCCGGTGCAGCTTTGGACTGAGGCTGACTGGAAGCCGAAACATGGCCACTTTGCTCAAGGGCCAGACGCACTGCGGGCAGCGCATCGAGCGGGTCGGCGTGAGGGTCAAACGGGGGATCTGCCACCACCACTTTGGCAGCTGCCGCTGCGGCAAGCGGAGCTTCAACCTGCGGCTGCACTTGCGTAACCGCAGGCGGCGTTTCGGCCGCAGGTGGCGGAACAACCGGCTGCACGACCGGCAGCACTGCTTGCATCAACGCGGGGTCCAGCGTTGGGTCGGGCATTGGGTCGAGCGCAACACTGCCAGCCACCGGGGTGTCGGTCGCGGGCACATCCTCACTGGCGAGCTTATCGGGCGAATCGGCACTTCCATCGGCAGGCAAGGATTTGCCGCTATCGGCCACTGCCGGTTCCGGGGCGGCAGCCTTATCACTGACCGCGTCCTTCTTGCCCGCATTATCCGTGACCTTGGCACGCACTGGCTTGGCAGCCCCCTCACCTGTCACGACGGGTTTGTTCTGCGACTCTTTGGCATAGACCTGAGCAAAGCTTGAAGCCTTATCCCCAGGCCCGGCAGCAACTGACGGGGTATTGGCAGTGGCAGCCTGAGTCTTGGCCTTCGACGCGGCCTGAAGAAGCATGTTCGGGGTAAGGGGCATAAAACGGTCTCCGCTGCACTAGGATCGTAGGTACAGTTGGAGAACATAAAGCAAAGGTCGAGCCAGATTGCTTCGCCGAAGCTAAAAACCGCCAGGCGGCGGTTTTTTTTCAACAATGGAAACGCTCGCGCTCCTCTTTGTACAGAGAACGGACAATAGCGAACTCGCCGTCAATCTCAGCCACCCGTTTTTCGATACCGGCAGGCGACAGCTCTTTGGCCCGCTGCTCAAGTTGATGGCACAGCTCGGCGAGACGGACAGCGCCCATATTGCTGCTACTGCCCTTGAAGCTATGGGCCGTAGATATGAGCTGGTCTGCATCATCAGCTGCATGCAACTGCCTCAAACGCTCTTCCGAATCAGAGAGGAAGGTATCCAGCAGCAGCGGATACTCATCCTCCATAACTTCCTGCAATGCGCTCAACACATCGTGGTCCAGATGAATCTCAGCCACTTGTTCGCTCCCTGATCAAGAATTCGCGGATTATGCCAGAGCCTCCCAGGAAAACTCCACGCGGGCACTCCGTCCATCGTCGGACCAACTCACGCTTTGGCTCAACTGGCGAATCAGGCTCACCCCACGCCCCGACAATTTATCGATATCGACGGGCCTGGCCATTACTCGCTGTACATCAAAGCCTGCACCACTGTCCTCGATCCGAACCACCAGGCATCCACCCTCGCCTCGCGGCTCCACCTGCAGGTGCACCCGCACGTAGCCGTCTTCAAGTTCACTCAGGCGCGCGTTGCGCTGCTGATAGTACTGCGCAAAACCTCGGGCATCGCGCTTGAGGCTTGAATCAAGACCCAGCACGCCGTGTTCCAGAGCATTGGAATAAAGCTCGGCCATCACACTGTAGAGCGCTCCGCTTTGCGCCCGCAGACCATGCACCTCAAGCAACAACTGCAGCAAATATGGCAGGGGGTTGTAACGCTTGAGCGTGGCCGCGCGAAACTCGAAACTCACCGACCAATCCAGAGGACTGGACTGCCCACTGTCGGAGTAAACCATCACCGGAGGATTCAGCTGTGCCGCCTCCAGCAAACTCACCTCGACCATGCTGACATCATCGCGGGCCTCACCGCGAAAATCCTTCAGCGCTTGCTCGATCTCCTCAAACAGCCGGGCTGGATGGTGATTGGCAGCAAATACCCGCTCTAATCGCTCAACGCCAAACAGTTGCTCATTGGCATCACAGGTATCGATCACCCCATCTGACAACAGGAAAACCCTATCCCCGAGCGCCATAGGAAAGACTTCGGTCCGGTCATTGAAGGCGTGCGCGCTCAGTACACCCAACGGCAAATGCCGCGACACCAGCGGCGTACGTTCGCCCGTCGCGATGCAATGTAGATAACCATCCGGCATCCCGCCATTCCAGACCTCCACCGCCCGACGCTGAAAACTCAGGCAAAGCAGGGTTGCGCAGCAAAACATATCAACCGGCAGGATGCGCTTGAGCTTGGCGTTCATTTCGCGCAGGGTTTCCGGCAGGCCATAGCCCTTGGCCGTCATGCCATAGAACACTTCCGCCAACGGCATGGCACCGACCGCAGCGGGCAAACCGTGGCCGGTGAAATCGCCCAGCAGAACGTGCATGTCGCCGGCAGGCGTGAAGGCAGCCAGCAGCAAGTCGCCATTGAACAAGGCATAAGGCGATTGCAGGTAACGGATATTCGGCGCATTCAGGCAGCCGGAATGTGCCACCTTGTCGAATACGGCCTTGGCGACCCGCTGCTCATTGAGCAAGTAGTCATGGTGCCTGGCAATCAGGTCGCGCTGCTCAAGCACCGTTGCCTGCAACCGGCGCAAACGGTCCATCGCTTTGATCTTGGCGGCCAGAATCACCTGGTTATAGGGTTTTGCCAAAAAGTCGTCGCCACCCGCTTCCAGGCAACGAACCAGGGCTTCGCTTTGGGTCAGTGAGGTCAGGAAGATAATCGGCACCAGGGTTTCGCCGGCCAATTGCTTGATCTGCCGCGCCGCCTCGAAACCGTCCATGACCGGCATCATGGCGTCCATCAACACCAGATGCGGTCGCTGCTGCTCGAAAATTGCCACGGCCTCGGCACCGTTGCTGGCCGTCAGCACTTCATGACCCTGGTGACGGACGATACTCGACAGCAGCATACGATCGGCTGCACTGTCTTCGGCGATCAACACCGTCAGCGGCTCAGACACCGACTGCATGCCGATCAACTGATGTCGAAGAGTTTGTCGAAGTTGGAGATGGCGAGAATTTTGCGAACATCCGAGCTACCGTTGATCACTCGCACGTCGGAGTTCTCTCCGCCGGCGTGATCACGTAGCAACAGCAGCATGCCCAGCGCCGAACTGTCGAGATAGGTCGCGTCTTTCAAGTCGACCACAATCGCGCTTGGCGTCTGGTTGAGGTGCTCGTAGGAGTCGCGAAACTCCTGATGTTTGCCAAAATCAAAACGTCCCGTGATCGAGATCGTCAGCTTTTGCCCGTCCGGTGATACTTCAGATACAACCGACATGATAATGCTTCCTTGTCATTGGCAACGTTTACAAGGTTTAGCACCTCGCAGATGCATGGGCAACCGGCAAAACCTAAAATGCAGGGTCAATATTGATCCTGACGCGGCAAGCGCTGAGACAACTCATCCAGCAGCTTCTGCTCGCGCTTGTCTTCGAGCTGACGCGCCTCATCGATATAGCGCTGGACCAGAGTGCGTAACCCCTCAACTCGCGCATAAGCCTGCTGCCAGGTTTCTCGCGCCTTGTTGAGGTTGTTCTGGTGCCAGGCAAGGCTTTGCCGCTGCTGGCCGACGGCCGTTTCCAGTTGATTGAGGAAGTGCTGGTAATTCATCAGCCATTGCCCGGATACACCATGACTGCCACGGTCGATCCATTGCTGCTGATACTCGGCACGAAAACGCTCCAGGTCACCCAGCTTGCTTTCCGCCAGACGGACCTGGCCCTGAAAGTGCCCCAGACGCTGGGCAGCGGTGCGCTCGGCGCTTTCGGCCATGTTGACCACTGGCGCCAGGCGCGCCGCACGGCTCTGAGCCACGACCTAATGCCAGCCAGCTAAGGTGACACGGGATCTGTAACAGCTGCCGCCAGGCTGCGTCCGGACCGGGGTCGCGCTCGACCGTAGCAGTCGTAAAATCAGGCACTGCGGTGCTTCAGGTGAACCGTGCAAGCAGGATTTGCGACTGCTACGCAGCCGGACGCAGGCTGCTACAGATACGTGCCGGGCCTGAAGTCTCTCAACCGATTGGTATTGGGCCATGGCGACTTAACCGCCGGCCGCGGGAGCAAACACCGACGCGAGATGTGCCTCGCTCTCGCCCATGCTGATGTTGTCGTTCAACCCTTGGCGCAGGTAGGTGACCATCGACGGCTGCAAGGCGATGGCCGTATCGGTTTCCCGATCACCGCCAGGCACATAGGCACCGACGCTGATCAAGTCGCGACTCTGTTGGTAGCGCGACCACAGTTGTTTGAAGTGTTGCGCGCGCGACATATGCTCTGCACTGACCACCGAAGGCATGACCCGACTGATGGACGCCTCGATATCAATGGCCGGGTAGTGACCTTCCTCGGCCAACCGCCGCGACAGCACGATATGACCGTCAAGCACGCCCCGCGCCGCGTCGGCGATCGGGTCCTGCTGATCATCACCTTCTGAAAGCACAGTATAGAAAGCCGTGATCGACCCCCCACCCGCTTCGGCGTTACCTGCGCGCTCCACCAGTTTCGGCAATTTGGCGAACACTGAAGGCGGATAACCCTTGGTTGCCGGCGGCTCACCGATAGCCAGAGCAATTTCCCGCTGGGCCTGAGCGAAACGGGTCAGGGAATCCATCAGCAACAGAACGTTCTTACCCTTGTCGCGGAAATACTCGGCAATGCGTGTGCAATACATGGCGGCACGCAGGCGCATCAATGGCGCATCGTCCGCTGGCGAGGCAACGACCACCGAGCGCTTGAGCCCTTCTTCACCGAGGATATGCTCGATGAACTCTTTAACTTCACGACCCCGCTCGCCGATCAGCCCGACAACAATGATGTCGGCGTCGGTAAAGCGGGTCATCATACCCAGCAGCACACTCTTGCCGACGCCGGTACCGGCAAACAGCCCGAGGCGCTGACCGCGGCCGACCGTCAACAATCCATTGATGCTGCGAATACCAACGTCCAGCGGTTGGCTGATGGGATTACGCTTGAGCGGGTTGATGGTCGGGCCGTCCATCGGCACCCAGTCTTCGGCTTTCATGCCGCCTTTGCCGTCCAGTGCGCGCCCGGCGCCATCGAGCACCCGCCCGAGCATGCTCATGCCCATCGGCAAACGCCCGGTATCAGCCAACGGAACGACCCGCGCGCCCGGCGCGATGCCGGCGACACTGCCCACAGGCATCAGAAAGATTTTGTTGCCGGAGAAGCCCATGACTTCCGCCTCAACCTGCACCGGGTGATAGCTGTCGTCGTTGATCACCACGCAGCGACTGCCCATGGCGGCGCGCAAGCCTTCGGCTTCAAGGGTCAGGCCGACCATGCGCAGCAAGCGCCCTTCAAGAATCGGCTGCCCCGCCAACCCGGTGGCATCGGCATAGCTGCTCAGGCGCTTGCTGAAGCTGGTTCGCTCAAGGCGCATTCAGAGTGTCCAGGCCGGCGCGTTTTTTCTCACCAACGCGTTGATCTGCGACCGCTTGCTCAACAGCAGCAAGCTCGACACTCAGGTCAGACTCGGCCGGATGCAGGGCCTGTTCATGTAATTGGTCGAAAAGTTTGGCCATGACCTGTGAGATGCGCGTTTCGATGCTCGCATCAATGCGGCTGTGGGCGGTTTCAACCCGCAAACCACCGGGCAGCAACGCGGCGTCTTCGACAATCCGCCATTTTTCTTCATGCCGCTCGCGCAGGGCTTTGACCTGGTCGAAATCCTGCGGATTGATAAAGAGACGCACGTTCTCAGCGTCCAGCGGTAGCAGCTTCAACGCCTCGCGCATTACTTTTTCGAGCTGCGTCGAGTCGATAGCCAACTCGCGCTGAATCACCTGACGGGTGATGTGCTCGACCAGCCCGACCATAGATTTTTCGATCTGCGAATCCTGATCGGCAATCGGCTCGAAGAGGTTGCCCATCAGCAGCTCAAGGCTCGCCAGTTTGGCACCCAAGGCAATTTCGGCTTCCTGGCGAACCTTCAGCGTCGTGCTGTGAAAGCCCTCTTTCTCGCCGGTAGCGAAGCCCTCGTTATAAGCCTCCTGACGGATGCTTTCGAGTTCTTCGAGGGTCAGCGGCTGGACTTCATCCAGCGGCACTTCTTCCATCTCCGGCGGTGCTTCTACCGGCTCGGGTTCAGGTTCCGGTTGATGCGGGTCGAAACTGGGCAGTGACCAGACGTCGAAACCACCGACGTCTCGCGCACGGATCAGGTCGCTGGGGGACTCATCATTTTTTGACGACATGACAGAGTGACCTTAGATCATTTCTTCGCCGCCCTTCCCGCCGAGAACGATTTCTCCGGCTTCGGCCATACGGCGGGCAATGGTGAGGATTTCTTTCTGCGCGGTTTCCACATCGCTGACGCGCACCGGGCCCTTGGCCTCGAGGTCGTCGCGCAGCAGTTCGGCCGCACGCTTGGACATGTTCTTGAAGATCTTCTCTTTGACGCCTTCGTCCGAGCCTTTGAGGGCCAGCACCAGCACGTCCGAGGAGACCTCGCGCAGCAACGCCTGAATACCGCGATCGTCGACATCGGACAAGTTGTTGAACACGAACATGAGGTCTTCGATCTGGGTGGACAGGTCTTCGTCGACTTCGCGAATCGAGTCCATCAGTTGACCTTCCATCGAGCTGTCGAGGAAGTTCATGATGTCGGCAGCACGCTTGATACCACCCAAGTTCGTACGCGAGGCGTTTGAGTTGCCGGAGAACTGCTTCTCGAGAATCTGGTTGAGTTCTTTCAGGGCCGCAGGCTGGACAGTATTGAGCGAGGAAACTCGCAGAACGATGTCGAGCCGCACCTTGTGGTCGAAATGCCCAAGCACTTCGCCGGCCTGATCCGGGTCCAGGTAAGCGACGACGATGGCCTGGATCTGCGGGTGCTCATAACGGATCACGTCCGCCACCGCTCGCGGCTCCATCCATTTCAGACTGTCCAGACCGCTGGTATTGCCGCCCAGCAGGATCCGGTCGATCAGGCCATTGGCCTTGTCTTCGCCCAGGGCCTGGGTGAGCATCTTGCGGACATAGTCATCGGAACCGACTCCGAGACTGGTCTGATCGCCGACGATGTCGACGAACTCGCTCATCACCTGCTCGACCTGCTCGCGGTGCACATTGCGCATTTGCGCCATGGCCACGCCGACGCGCTGGACCTCTTTGGGCCCCATGTGCCGCAGCACTTGCGCGGCGTCGGTTGAACCCAGGGACAGCAGCAGAATCGCGGCTTTGTCGACCTTGGAAAGTTTGGCGGTGGCGGCTCGGTTATCACTCATCTGCGTTAATCCACTCTTTCACGACCTGAGCCACGCGGCCCGGGTCTTCTGCCACCAGACTCTTGATTGCGTTCAACTGTGCGTCATAGCCTTCACTCGGGCTCGGCAGCAGGATGCTTTGCGGGCCACCGAGGCTGACGCGGTCGTTGGCCAGTTCGCCATCCAGGCCGCCCATGCCACCCAGCTCGACGTCGCTACCGATGCCAGCCAACTGTTTGCCTTTGCCGGTGATGTTGTTGAGCACCGGACGCAGCACACCGAACACCAGCACCAGGATAAACAATACCCCGAGCAGCTGCTTCACGATGTCCCAGAACCACGGTTGCGAGTAGAACGGAGTTTCGGCAATCACTTCACCGCGCTCAGCGGAGAATGGCACGTTGATCACGCTGACACTGTCACCACGGCTGGCGTCGAAACCGACGGCGTCCTGAACCAGGCGAGTGAAGCGCGCCAATTCGTCGGCGCTCCACGGTGCACGGGTAATTTCGCCATTGGCCGCATTGACCTTGACCTGATCATCGACAACCACCGCAACCGACAGGCGATTCAAACGCCCCTGCTGCTGCTTGGTGTGGCTGATGGAGCGATCAAGCTCGAAGTTCTTGGTGGATTGTTGACGCTTGTCCGCCGGATACGGTGCCAGCATCGGCTGACCGGTGGCCGGGTCCATGATTTGCTGACCGTTGGCATCGAGCAACGGTTGACCTGGCTGCACCATACCGGCAGCAGACGCAGCGCCGGCCGTGGTTTGCGGCGCGGAGGCCGGCGACGGCGGCTGATTGCTCAGCGCACCCGGCACGCCTTGCGGGCCGTTACTGCTGGAGCGTTGTTCGTTAACTGACTGTTCGCTGCGCAGCGCAGGTTGATCCGGGTTGAACTGTTCGGAAGTCGATTCGACGGCACTGAAGTCCACATCAGCAGACACTTCGGCTTTATAGCGGTCGTTGCCCAGCACCGGTTGCAGAATGTTGTGCACACGCTGAGTCAGCATGCTTTCCATGCGGCGGCTGTAATCGAACTGCTTGCCGGCCATGGTCAGTTCGGAGTTTTCCGCCTGGTCGGAGAGCAGCGTACCCTTCTGATCGACCACGGTGATTTGCGACTTGCTCAGTTCAGGAACGCTGGTTGCCACCAGATTGATAATGGCCACCACCTGACCCGGTTCCAGAGAGCGACCGGAATACAGTTCAACCAATACCGAAGCACTTGGCTTGCGCTCGTCGCGCACGAACACCGAGCTTTTCGGAATCGCCAGGTGCACGCGGGCACCCTTGACGTTGTTCAGGCTGGAAATGGTCCGCGCCAATTCACCTTCAAGACCGCGACGATAACGGGTCGCTTCCATGAACTGGCTGGTACCCAGGCCCTGGTCCTTGTCGAGGATTTCAAAACCGATATTGCCGTCTTTCGGCGTCACACCGGCAGCGGCAAGTTTGAGTCGCGCCCGTGGCAGATCGTCAGCCTTGACCAGCAACGCACCGGAGTTAGGCTCAACGGTATAGGCAATGTCTGCGGCGCCTAGGGTATCCATGACCTGCTTGGCATCCATACCGGCAAGGCTGCCGTACAGCGGACGATAATCGGGCTGTTGGGACCACAACACCACGGCAAAACCAATCGCCACGCTCGCTGCCAGACCGACCATGAGGCCAACCTGACGCAACATGGTCATCTCGGAGAGGTTTTCCAGAAAGGACAAACCGAACAGCGGCGGCTTGCCGTCTGCTGAGCGGGCCTTGGCCGGAATGTTATCGGAGACTGCTTCTGCCATGACTCAATCTCGTCCTTAAACCGGCATCTGCATGATGTCTTGGTATGCCTGAACCAGCTTGTTACGCACTTGGGTCAACGCCTGGAAAGAGACGCTGGCCTTCTGCGAGGAAATCATCACATCCGTCAGGTCGACGCCGCTTTTGCCGATTTCGAAGGCACTGGACAATTGATTCGATGCCTGCTGAGTGTCATTGACCTTGTTGACGGCCTGCCCGAGCATGTCGGAGAAGCTGCTGCCGCCCACTTCCGGCACTGCGACAGCCGATTTAGGTTGAGCCATGGCATCCATCTGCATGGAACGCATGTCCAACATCAATCGATTAAATTCAATACCTTGGCTCATGGTCTGCTCTCTCTGACGACCCGCAATTTTTTGACGCTCACGCAGCGGGTAGTGAGGTGTTAGCAACAAGGGTGCCAGCTCTATGGCGACACCGAACAAAAAGCCGGTCCCGGCTTCTGCGCACAGACGAATCAGGTCGCGAACAAATAAGCCTCCACGTCCATTCCGGCATCGCGCATTTGCGCCAATTTGTAGCGCAACGTCCGTGGGCTGATCCCCAGACGCTCGGCCGCCTCTTTGCGCCGACCGCGCTCGGAACGCAAGGTATCGATGATCATCTGGAACTCGCGACGACGCAGATCATCGCCCAACCCGCCCACCGACTCACCCTGCGCCGGGTCTACCAGGGTGGCGCGCACTTGCGGCTGGCTGGGCACACCCAAAACCGGAAGCGGCGCACAGGCCACAGGCCCCGCCAAACAAAAATCCTGGGGCTGAATCAATCCACCCTGCTGCAAAATCAGCGCACGCTGGATTGCGTTATCCAGCTCACGCACATTCCCCGGCCACGGATAGCCGATCAGGCAAGCCTGAGCCTCGGCCGACAACCGCGCGGCGGCGTGCTTCATTTTATTGACGTGCTTGGCCAGAAGACGCTCAGCCAGTGGCAGGATATCGGCGGTGCGTTCGCGTAACGGACGCCAGGCCAGCGGAAACACTGACAGCCTATAGTAGAGATCTTCACGAAACCGCCCCGCCGCCACTTCGCCAGCCAGATCACGGTTGGTGGTCGCCACCACGCGGATATCCAGGGTGATCGGTTTGCGCGCACCGACGCGCTCGACCTCGCGCTCCTGCAATACACGCAACAGCTTGGCTTGCAGCCCCAGAGGCATTTCGGAAATTTCGTCGAGCAGAATAGTGCCGCCATCAGCCTGCTCGAACTTGCCGGCCTGAGCTGCAATGGCGCCAGTGAAAGAGCCCTTCTCGTGGCCGAACAAGGTGGCCTCGAGCATGTTGTCGGGAATCGCCGCACAGTTGATCGCAATAAACGGCTGGCTGGCTCGATGGGAATGCTGATGGATATAACGTGCCAGCACTTCCTTGCCCGTACCGGACTCACCAGAAATCAACACCGTGGAATCACTTCGGGCAACCCGTGCCGCCAACTCAAGCAACTGCGCACTGGCGGGCTCGAAGGCCACCGGGCCTTCGTCCTGTGCAGCCAGACAACCCAAGGCATGACGCGCCACCAGATCGAGCAACGCCTTGGGCTCGAACGGCTTGACCAGATAATCGGCTGCGCCTTGGCGCATCGCGTCCACCGCCCGCTCGACCGCGCCGTGAGCCGTCATCAACAGGACGGGCAATTGCGGATGACGCGCACGCAACACGCCAAGCAACTGATGGCCGTCCATACCCGGCATGTTCACGTCACTGACCACCAGATTGAACGCTTCGGCGGCGACCGCCTCCAGCGCCTCCTCTGCCGAGCTGACGGCCTTGTAGTCATGCCCGGCCAGCAACAGCGTATCCGCCAACGCCTCGCGCAGGGCACGATCATCTTCGACCAGCAATACCTTCAACAACACCTTGACCGCCATGACCTTTATTCCACTCCTTGAACGCTGGACTGCTCACCAGAAAAAAGCGGCAAAACCACCAGCGCACAGGTGCCGCGACCCAGCCGCGAGCGCAGTAGCAATTCTCCCTGATGAGCACGTGCCACCGCCTTGACCACGGTCAGGCCGAGGCCAGTCCCCGTCGTTTTGGTGGTAAAAAATGGCTCGCCCAATCGGGACAGCACAGCCGCTTCGATACCGCTGCCGCTGTCACTGATGCACAGTCGCAAGGTGTTTTCACGGATGCTTTCACGGGTATAGAGATGCACCTTCAAACGGACATTGCCGGCGCTGGCCTGAATGGCGTTTTCAATCAAATTAAGCACGGCCCCCACCAGCGTGTCGCGGTTGCACAGCAACTCGCCGGCATGACTGTCGCACTGCCAGCGAACCGGCAAATCCTGAACATGGGTCAGTGCCGCTGCTTGCAGCGACTGCATCAAGGCTTTGGGGGTAACGCGGTCAGTCAATGGCAGCTCGCCACGAGCGAACACCAGCATGTCACGCACCTGATGCTCCAGCTCGTGCAAACGCTCTTTCAACCGTCCGGCAAAGCGTTGCTGAGTGGCGACCGGCAGCTCCTGCTCAGTCAAATGACTGGCGTATAGCAATGCCGCCGATAACGGCGTGCGAATCTGGTGAGCCAAAGAAGCGACCATTCGCCCCAGGGACGACAAGCGTTCATGGCGGGCAAGCTGATCTTGCAGGTGACGGGTTTCAGTCAAGTCGTTGAGCAGCACCAACTGGCCCGGCTCGGCATCCAGCGAACGAGTGGCAATCGATAACCGCCGACCATCTTTCAGGGAAATTTCATGACCGTCGTCGTCACGGGGCGCGAAGCAGCGGGCGATAACCCGACGCCAGAGCTCGCCCACCAGCGGCAGGCCGAGCAATTCACACGCGGTCGGATTGGCTTCGCGGACCATGCCTTGCGCATCAATGACGATGACGCCACCGGGCAACAGATCAAGGAGGTTTTGCAGACGGTTGGCCAAGCGCTCTTTTTCGGCCAGCTCTTCCATGCGCTGAGCACTGACCACCGCCAGCTCACCCTTGAGCTCGGTGACTCGCGCTTCCAGCATGCTGTAGGAGTCGGTCAGTTGGCTCGACATCTGGTTGAACAGTGTAAAAGCCTGCTCAAGCCCAAGCCGACTCACCTGCTCTACGGACGACGATTGCCCCTGAGCATCAGGGGCAGGAGACATCTGGGCGGCTGGGGGCATCGTGCTCTCTCGCTTGGCTGACCGTCAGTTAAACGGAACGTTAAGAGAGCTATAGCAATACCCGTGCCGAAAAAAACCTGTGCCCCGTCTCGGCCATAGATATCCACACATCTTTGAAACGCGATATTGAGCCGTGCCCGTAGCAGCTGCCGAGCCTGCGAGGCTGCGTTCGGCTGCGCAGCAGTCGTAGTCCGGCAGATGCGTTTGCCCTGATGCACCGCAGTTGCCGGTTTTACGACTGCTGCGCAGCCGAACGCAGCCTCGCAGGCTCGGCAGCTGCTACGAGAGACCGAGCCCTCAAAATTGTGTAGATACCTATGCCGTCTCGGCAAGAGACGCCGTCAAAAACGAACAGTTATTGTCGAGACGGGGGCACTTACCTTTCAGTATGCGTCAATCATCCGCCTGTTCTTCACCGTCACGACGACTCATACCGTACTTACGCATCTTCTCTACCAGCGTGGTGCGACGAATACGCAGACGCTCGGCAGCCCGAGCCACGATGCCATTGGCATCATCCAGCGCCTGCTGAATCAAGCCTTGTTCCAGACCACCGAGGTAGTCCTTCAAGTCCAGACCTTCCGGCGGAAGCATCGCGGTGGCCGCGAAGTTCGGGGTATGTCCATTGATGGCCACCCGCTCTTCCAGGTCGCTGCGCAGGCTGTCGACCAGCTGCTCGTCTTCGTCGTCTACGTAACGGAATTTCTTCGGCAGCTCGACCACACCGATCACCCCGTACGGGTGCATGATCGCCATGCGCTCCACCAGGTTGGCCAGCTCGCGAACATTGCCCGGCCAACCGTGACGGCACAGCGACATGATCGCCGCCGAATTGAAACGGATCGAACCGCGCTTCTCGTGCTCCATGCGCGAGATCAACTCGTTCATCAGCAACGGAATGTCTTCGACACGCTCGCGTAGCGGCGCCATTTCGATCGGGAATACGTTCAGGCGGTAGTACAGGTCTTCGCGGAAACTGCCGACCTCGATCATGCTTTCAAGGTTCTTGTGGGTCGCCGCAATGATCCGTACATCGACGCTTTGAGTCTTGTTGCTGCCCACGCGCTCGAAGGTACGTTCCTGCAATACCCGCAACAGCTTGACCTGCATCGGCAACGGCATGTCGCCAATCTCGTCGAGGAACAGCGTACCGCCATTGGCCAGCTCGAAGCGCCCGGCACGACTGGTGATCGCCCCGGTGAAAGCGCCCTTCTCATGGCCAAACAATTCGCTTTCCAGCAACTCGGCCGGGATCGCACCGCAATTGACCGGCACGAACGGCCCGTCACGACGCTTGGAGTGGTAGTGCAGGTTGCGCGCGACCACTTCCTTGCCGGTACCGGACTCGCCAAGAATCAGCACGCTGGCGTCGGTATCGGCCACTTGCTGCATCATCTGGCGGACGTGCTGAATCGCCCGACTGGTGCCGACAAGACTGCGGAAAAGATTGGGTTCGCGATGACGGCCGCGCTCGCGGGCCTGGTCGTACATCTCGCGATAGACCTGGGCACGGTGCAGGGAGTCCAGCAACTTGCTGTAGCTGGGGGGCATTTCCAGTGTGGAAAGCACTCGGCGACGCTGGTCTTCAGGCAGGTCAACGGCAGAAATATCGCCCATTAACAAAACTGGAAGGAACTCATCCCAGGTTGAGAGTGTCTTTAACAAACCCAAAAGCGCGCCAGGAGCATTTACGGTCCCGATGAGGACACAGATCACTTCACGACTGGATGACAAAGAGCCGACAGCCTGCTGCCAATCATGGCTACCACAGGGTAAATTTTCTTCGCCAAGAAAATTTAAAATCACCGCAAGGTCGCGGCGACGGACGCTATCGTCATCAATCAGCAGAATTTTGGTTTCACGCCACATGCAATAGCAACTTCCCTAGTCAACTCAATGCCCAAAATGCGGGGCAAGCTAGACGCGTGTAGGCATTTTCTGCCGGATAGGCGCCTGAAATCTTGAAACAGCCACTAGTTAAGTCAAAAAAGCGTGCACAGTCAAATTTATGGCGCACAAAGTTCGGATTAACTGAGGATTAACCGAACAGATGGTAAACCTTTGCCGCGCTCTGCGCTTGGGTGATCTGCGACATCTCAGCGACTATCGCTTGACGCTCCCCGGTCGTCACTTCCAGTAGCTGGCGGTAAACCACCAGCAGACTTTCAAGGTTCTCGCGCAAAGCCGCCTCGTCCACCGGCGCCTCACAGAGCACCTCATCGATACAGACCCGACAGGCCACGTCCAGCTCGCCGATCGCATCCCAATTGCGCTCGGCCAACGCACCTATCAAGGCTTCACGGGCTTCTTCTATCCGCTGCAGTGCATGGCTCATGACGTCATCCTCAAACCTGCCGGCTTATTGCGTTGCAATCTCATCCCAGCCACTTTTGACGGTAACCAACAGCCCCATCACTTCGTCGATGATCTGTGAGTCATTGTGCACATTGGCGTTGGTCAGGCGCTGAATCATATACCCATAGAGGCTATCGAGACGTTGTAGGGATTCATCTTCCTTGGCCTTCTCGGGGTCGATGCCTTCGCGCAATCCACCGATGATATCGACAGCCTTGCCGATCATGAGGCCCTTCTGCGCAATGTCGCCACGACCCAGAGCACCCTTGGCCTGAGCCATACGGTCGAGACCGCCTTCCATCAGCATCTGCACCAGACGATGGGGGCTCGCCTCGGAGATTTGCGCATGGGAGTTGACCTTCTGGTACTGGCGAAGGGCTTTTATTGGATTCATGTTGCTACCTCGTTAACGCTTGATGTTGGAGTGGCTCGCCACATAGTTGTTATGTCGGTGCTTTCACAAAAAACTTTAGGTCGACACCGTCCAGCAATGAACCTGGGCGCAATCAGGCCTGCGCCCCGTTAATTGCTTTTGGGGTTATTCAGTGCATTAAGCGTGGTCATGATGCTCGTACTCGTGGCATTGAGCTGGGCGACCAGGGTATCCATAGCGTTGTACTTTTTCGACAGCGTCGTGGTGAGCGACTCGATGCGCCGGTCAAGCGTCTGTTGTGCCTTGGTCAGATCAGCCAACTGAGTGGTCAGGTTCGCCTGGCGCGAAGTCAGGACCCCACCGGCCTTCGCGTAGCCGTCGGTAGTGACCGTCATACGGCTGAGCAGACCGTCTTTGCCGGTAAACAGGCCTGCGATAGCCGGCCCGTTTGCAGCGACGGCCTTATCCCACTTGGTGCTGTCCAGCTCAAGCAAGCCAGTCTTCTGCGCGGTGTTAATACCTAGTTGCGACAGCGATTGGAGCGCACCAGTCCCCGAACTTCTGACCAGCTCACCGCGGACCGCGGTCACCAGCGCACGCATGGTTGCATCACCAGTTAACGTCCCCGCACCAGTGGCGCTACCGTCCGCCGAAGTGGTCACTTTGGTCTGGGTGTTAATAGACGTCATCAGCGCGTTGTAGGCACTGACGAACGACTGCACCGACGTCTTCAACGTATCCGTGCCGGTCGCGACAGTAATGGTCGACTTGCCCTCCTTGACCAGATCGATATTCAGGCCACTGATCGCGTTGGTCACCGAACTGGAAGCCGACTCCATCTCGATCGAGTCGATGGTGTACTTGGCATTTTGTGGCGTGGCAACAGTGGTGTAGCCCGTAGCAAGAGCCGAGTCGCCTGCAAGCGTCAACTTGGTACCTGCACCGGTTGTGGTAGAGCTGAATACCAGCCGCGAACCGCTGGCATCGGTCAGAATATTGGCACTGATACCCTTGGATTGCAGTTGGCTGTTGATCGTATCCCGCGCCTGCTGAAGGGTCGCACCCGAAGCGATACTGACGTCATAGTTGCTGCCTGACTGCCCGATGGTCAATGTCGTTGCAGCGCCAGTATTGTTGATAACTGCCGACGCACCTTCAGCGTAAACGGTGGTCGAGACCTTGGACGCCGTCGCCAATTGCTTCACTTCCAGCGCATAGCTACCACTGGAGGCGCTATCGGAGACAGTAACCTTGGCTATCGTGATATCGGACGAGGTACCCGCCAAGCCGTTGAAGCTGCTTGGCGTATTAAGCTTGCTGATGGCGGCCCGGTAAGTATCCAGGGCGCCTTTGATGGTGCCGATGGCAGACAATGTCGTGGTCGCAGTGCTGGTTTGACTATTGATCTGCGTTTGTTTCGGGGATTTCTCGGCATTCACCAACGCCTTGACGATCCCTTGCGTATCGACCCCCGACCCTATACCACTGACAGTTGAACTCGCCATCATCACGCTCCTTATTCGGTGGCTGTCGCTTTATTGACAAAGCATCGCTTGAAAGCGGACAGCAACAATTCTCGTGCCAAGTCAGGCCTGCACTCCATGCCCAGCACTTCTCACAATCAAAAAAAACGGAAGGGCACGTCGCCGCGCCCTTCCGTCATTTACCAGACGCCGAAATTACTGAAGCAGCTTCATGACAGCGGAAGGCAGCTGGTTAGCCTGGGACAGGATCGCAGTGGAAGCCTGTTGCAGGGTTTGTTGCTTGGTCAGCTCTGCGGTTTCACCAGCGAAGTCGGCATCCTGCACGCGGCTACGAGCAGCGGTGGAGTTTTCCGAGATGCTTTGCAGGTTGGCGACGGTGCTGTCGAAACGGTTTTGAACAGCACCCAGCGCGGCGCGCTGGCTGTCGATCTGCTGGATGGCCGCATCCAGCGCCTGAACCGATTGCTGGGAACCCGCAGCGCTCAGGATGTCCAGATCGCCGACCGATGTTTGGGTCGAGAGGGCGCTTGTGGTACCTGCAACCAGACCGAGGTCAGTCAAACTACCCGTCGAGCCGGCGCTGATAGTGATGTCTTTGATACCCGACAGGGTGATCTGGCCATTAGTTTTGCTTGCAGCAACACCAGCACTGGCGCTGTTGATAGCCGAAACTACTGCGTCCAGGTCGCTACCTTTGCTGATCTTGACTTCAGTTGCACCAATCTTTAACGACGTATCGCCAGTGGTCTTGACGTCAGTGGTGCCGCTGGTCAGCCCCAGAGCTTTCAGCGAGCCGCTGTTAGCGCCAGTGCCGTCCATCAGGACCAGACTCGTGCCGTTTTGAGACTTGATTGAAATCTGACCATTGGTAATGGTGGCATTGTTAGTGCCAACGCCGGGAAGGGCATTAATTTTCCCGAGGATCGTATTAACGGTATCGTCCTTAGCCCAAACTACATCAGTGCCGTTGACGTTGATAGTACCGGGCGCGAACATCTTGGAAGCGCCTGTGGATGGTTGGCTTGTGGTGCCTACGGTCAAACCCAACTTTTCAGCGTCAGTACCTGCGATGGAAATTGGACCGTAGGCGTTGGTAAGTGTGATGACACCTGCGGCTTCTGTAGCTGTTGTTGCAGCGCCGGCCCCCAATGCAGTAGTAATTTTTGTTGTCGCCGTAGCAGTGGTGTCGCCCGCTACAAGAACGACATCTTTACCGTTGACGCTGAATTTCTCACCGCCAACCGCTACGAATGCAGCAGCAGCGCTACCTACAACCGAAGTTGCGCCGTTCGAAACAATGCCACCAGAAAGCGATGCGGCCATGCCAGACAGGTTGCCGCTGGTCACGGAGGCGCTTTTGTAATCGCCCTTCAGGCCAGATGCGCTCAGGTTACCCATACCGAAGGAAATGCTTTCGTTAGCGCTGGCGCCTACCTGGAAGCTGGTGTTCTGGAACGAACCGTCCAGCAGGTTCTTGCCACCGAAGGTAGTGGTGTTGGAGATACGGTTCAGCTCACCCGACAACGCGGTGAATTCCTGGTTCAGGGAAGTACGGTCGTTATCGCTGTTCGAGCCGTTGGCCGATTGCAGAGCCAGTTCACGCATACGCTGCAGGATGTTGGTGGATTCTTGCATCGCACCTTCAGCAGTCTGGGCGATGGAGATGCCGTCGTTAGCGTTTTTTACCGCTACACCCAGACCCTTGATCTGGCTGGTCAGACGGTTGGCGATCTGCAGGCCGGCGGCGTCATCTTTGGCGCTGTTGATTTTCAGGCCGGAAGACAGGCGGTTCATCGAGGAGCTCAGAGCATCGTGAGCCTTGTTCAGGTTTTTCTGAACAGAAAGAGAGGTGATGTTGGTATTAACGGTTAACGACATGACGAATTCCTCGTGGGTTGGATGCTGCGGCTTCCGGCCCTGGCAACCGCCGGGTGTGGCCTAGAGAACCTTCGTAATGGTTATCGTCGTGAACCGGCGTTGCTTGAGGGAATTTTTGATTTTTTTTACTAGCACGGTGCCACCCCTTGGAATTCAGGGCTTTAGAGAAGCCGAAAACCCCTGAGTAGGCTTAACCTGATACCGGTAATTAAGCGAGCAGCGAAGATCAAGTAATGAAATGGCTACCCCCGCCGCCCCCTGTGAACGCCCACTAAGCTTTCACAGGGGGCTCACCGGAGACCGTTGCCATGAACAAAGTAGATATTGCTGCCATCGACTTGGGAAAGCACTCCTTT